>JAMHUH010000875.1:0-3163 GCA_035904925.1 Nannocystaceae bacterium | reverse complement strand
GTGAAGCACTCGAGCTGGCCCGTGGTCCCGAACCCGGCGTTGTTGACCACGACGTCGAGGTGGCCCGCCTCCGCGATCGCGCTCGCGACCGCTCGCTCGACGCTGGCCTCGTCGGTCACGTCGAGCTCGAGCACATGCAGCGTGCCCGGGGCCGAGCTGGCCGCCTCGCGCAGGGCCGCGGCCTTGTCGGCGGTGCGACCCTCGGGCTCGCGCATGGTCGCGAAGACCACGTGGCCCGCGTCGAGCAGGGTCTTGACGGTGAAGAAGCCGAAGCCAGAACTGGTGCCAGTGACGAGGATGCTGGTCATGATCGAAATCGCTCGGACCAGGGTAGATCAGCCCTCGTGCGCAGTTGAACCAGCGATCGCGCTCGTGAGCGTGAGCGGACCGATCTCGAGCGTGTCGACGCGGTGACCCTCGATCACGAGCTCGAGCTGCGGCTCGAGCCCGGCGCGAAAGCGAAGCTCGCTGGGCAGGATCGCGGCGAGCGGCTCGAGCAGTCCGACGAAGTCGGCCGAGCAGGTCAGCGTCGCCTCGCGGATCTTGGTCTGGCCGCCCTCGTGTTCGAAGAGCGCGGGCGGATAGCCGAGCGCCCGCGGTCGGGTGTCGAGCTCGGTGTCGAACACGAAGAGCATCGGCCAGCGCGGGTCGTCCGAGAGGCGGGCGATCCAGATCGGGTCGAGCGCGCTGCCGGGCAAGGCGTAGGGCCAAAACCAACGCTCGCGCAGGCCCGGGTCGAGGCGCCCACGCAGGCACACGCCGAAAGGATCGCCGCCGCGGGCTCGCCAGTCGGCCCGCCGATCGAGGCGCAGCGGGTTGTGCTCGGCCGCTTCGCGCTCGGCCAGCCACAGGAACTCGAGGCTCTGCTCGGGGAAGAGCGCGAGCCGATTGGCGCTGCCTTGGCCATGGTGGACGCGGCCGAAGTCGAGCTTCAGGCCAAAGCGGCGCAGCGCGGCGAAGTCGGCCGAGTCGACGAAGTCGGGCTCGACGAAGACGAAGAGGTGATCGATCTCGAGTCGGCTCGTGGTCATTGTGGCGGTACCTGTGGCGGCACCTGCTGCGAGATCGGCCGAGGATCGAATTTGGTCAGGTTGGTCAAGATGACCACGCCATAGCCCCGCGAGGGCCACAGCCGGATCTCGGGCCGATAGCCGCCTCCCTTGCCCATGGGGTTGTAGTAGCGCTCGCCCTCGATCATGGCGGAGTGCCAGCCGAGCGCGAAGTCGAGGGGCAGGTCGCGATCGTCGCGCTGGACCTCGCGCATCAGCTCGATCGAGGCGGGCGAGAGGATCGTGCGGCCTTGGTAGCTGCCCTCGCCGAGCTGCGCGGCGACGAATTTGGCGAGGTCGGGCGCGGTGCTGATCAGCCCGCCATAGGCCGCGCCGTCGATGTGAAAGGGCAGCGTCGTCTCCCACTCGGGCAGCGGCGGACCGAAGACCTCCGGGTTGGCCTTGCGCTTGGCCAGCCAGGTGAAGAGCTGGCCTTTGCGGCTGTGCCCGGTCGCGGCGTCGTCGAGCAGCGGGCCCCACGAAAAGCCGGTCCGATCCATGCCGAGCACGGCGAGGATCTCTTGCTCGACGTAGGTCTCGTAGTCGCGGCCGTCGACGACCTCGATCAGGCGACCGAGCACGAGGTAGCCGAGGTTGGAGTAGCGCTCGCCGTAGCCGGTCGGATAGCGGAGCCGCCGACCGTGCGCGGCCATCAGCGCGGCGAGCAGCGCCTGCGCGCTCGGGCGCTCGACCTGCCAGGGGTGGGCGTAGGACCAGACGCTCGGGTTGCCGAGCCCGGAGCCGTGGCGCAGCAGGTCGCGCGCGGTGATCGGCCGACCCCTTCGCTCGTCGATCGCGAACTCGTCGCCGAGGTAGTCGCGGACGGGCGCGTCGATGTCGAGCAAGCCGCGCTCGTGCAGCTGCAAGACCGCGGTCGCGGTGAAGAGCTTGCTGATCGAGAAAATCGCGAAGGCGCTGTCCTCGTCGACGGGCCGACCCTCGGCGAGCGAGGCGAGGCCCGCGGCCTCGATCGCGATCTGGTCGCCCTCGATGGTCGCGATCACGACCGCGGGCGCGCGGCCTTCGGCGACCTCGATCGCCGCTTCGCCGCGGATCTGTGCGCTCGTTCGCTCGCTCAGGTGCACGCAGCCCACGAGCGCGAGCGGGAGGATCGCGAAGATCGAGGGAGTCGAGCGGATCGAGCGGCCTCGCATCGCGCCGGAGTATGCGACAGGTCGCGGCAACTTCCAGTCCACGGGTCGAGCGGGTACGCTCGCGCTCGTGGGCGAGACCCTGACTGGACCCGACCAGCTCGAGCTCGCCGTGTCGGGCTTGGCCGGCTTGGTCGGCGCGCTGCTGATGCCCGCGCTCGGCTCGTGGTTGCGGGTGCTCTTGCAGTGGATCGAGTACGACCGCTCGGGCCTCGGTCAGCAGATCCGGGTCTCGGGTGTGCGGGTGTTCTGGGCCTTCAGCGCCTCGTTCGCGGTGCTCTTCTTCATGGCCGCGCTGGCTCGGGCCGCCGGTGAGCTGCGCGAGGTCAGGATCGAGGCGCCCGTGTTCGCGTCGATCTTGACCGGGGTCTTCGTCGGGGTCGTGATGTGGGCGATCTATGCGGCGGGGATCTCGGCCCTGCAGGCCGACTACCACCGGGCCAAGCAGACCCGGCGCATTCGCTGATTCGCTCATTCTCCGCCTCGCCAACCCGTGACTTTGCGTTGCGCGCTGGCATTGTCGACCATGCTCGGCGATGAAGATCAAGATCGGCTACGAGCTCGACTATGTCTGCCCGAAGCCGACCCCGATGATCTTGACCTTGAACGTGCACTATTCGCGCGTCGCCGATCTGCTCGGCCCCGACCACGTCATCACCCGGCCCTCGCTGCCGATCACCGGCTACCGCGACGGCTTCGGCAATTGGTGCACGCGGCTGGTCGCGCCGACTGGGCTCTTGCGGATCTCGACCGAGGCGATCATCCAAGACTCGGGGGAGCCCGACGCCAGCGAGCCCAACGCGATCCAGCACGCGGTCCAGGACCTGCCCAGCGACACGCTGCTCTTCTTGCTCGGCAGCCGCTACTGCGAGACCGACCGCTTGTCCGAGATCGCCTGGGGCCTCTTCGCCAACACGCCGCCCGGCTGGGCGCGGGTCAAGGCGATCAGCGACTTCGTCCACG
>JAMHUH010000874.1:0-12393 GCA_035904925.1 Nannocystaceae bacterium | reverse complement strand
GCTCGGATCCCGCAGATCGACGTGTCGATCGGCGATGGACCCGACGATCGTGCGCTGGTCTTCCGGGTGCTCGACCTGCCGACCGACGAAGATCGCCGCCGCCTGCTCGAGTTCGCCGCGCGCGAGCGCGTGCGAATCTTTCTCCAGCCCGGCGGGCTCGACACCGTGTTCGAGCTCGGCGCGGGCGAGCCGGGCTCGGGGCTGCTGCACTATCGGCTTGCCGCGCACCAGCTCGAGCTCGGCTTTCGCCCGACCGATTTCGTCCAGGTCAACGCGGCCATCAACGAATTGATGATCGATCGCGCGATCGATCTGCTCCAGCTCGAGCCCGGCCAGCGCGTGCTCGATCTGTTTTGTGGGCTTGGCAATTTCAGCCTTCCGATCGCCCAGCGGGTCGCCGAGGTGGTCGGGATCGAGGGCGACGCGGGGCTCGTCGCGCGCGCGCGCGCCAACGCGGAGGCCAACGGCCTCGCCAATTTGCGCTTCATCGGCTGCGACCTCTACGGCGAGTTCAGCGAGATCGAGCAGCTCGCCGAGCTCCACGGGCCCTTCGATCGCGTGCTGATCGATCCGCCGCGTTCGGGCGCGCAGCAGCTGGTCGAGCGCTTCGATCGAATCGCCGCGCCGCGGGTCGTCTACGTCGCGTGCAGCCCCGAGACGCTCGCCCGCGATCTCGCGATCTTGGTCGAGCGACACGGCTATCGACTCCGCGCGGCGGGGGTGATCGACATGTTCCCCCACACCGCGCACGTCGAGTCGATCGCGCTGCTAGAGCACCGACCGGTTTGAATCCACGCGCTGATGCACGCCTGGGGCCGCCCGAGGCGGTGTCGCTCGGCGCTCGACATATGCCGGATATGCCTTCGGCCTCGCTCCTACCCTCGGACGGCCCCAGACGCACCTCAGCACGCGAATTCAAACCGGTCGGCGCTCTAGAGCGCTGACGCTCAGGGCTGGGCTTGCTTGGCCGCGGCCGCGTCGAGGTCGAGGGTTCGTTGCATGCGGATCTCGCTGGCCAGCTCCCACGAGCGGGTGTTGAGCCGCTCGAGCTCGGCTTGATCGGCGTCGAAGCCCTGGCTGCGCGAGGTGAACATCGACGCGCCGATCTCGATCATGCTCCGCTGACCGCGGGTCTGCCAGAGCCCGTGCAGGGTCAGGCCGTCGGGCACGACCTCGAGCTGCATCCCGACCTCGCCCAGCTCGGTCAACGCGGCCTGGATGTTGTTGAACTCGCGCTCGAGCCGACGGCGCTCGAGCACCGCGAGATCGTCGAGCACCTTTTGCAGGTCCTTGCGCAGCTGCTTGTCGGCCTTCGACTGCGGGACCTTGGCCGCCTGCTCGGGCGAGAGCACGGCGTGGGCGTCGAGGTCGTAGAGCAGGTTGTCGAGCGTCTGCGTGTACGAGTAGGGCGGGTCGATCAGCGCGATCCAAGCCCAGTCTTGATAGAAGCGCAGCGCGGGCGTCGGGACCGTGCCGAGCCCGAGATGGTTGGCCGGCAGCGCCTGCTTGCCGGACTTGGCGTCGCGGACTCGCGCGGCGACGCCCTTGTCGGTGCTGACGATCAGGCGATCGCCGACCACGTCGATCACGACGTTGCGCCAGTCGGGCAGCTCGAGCTCCCAGCCGGTCTTGCGCCGCTTGAACAGCTTCGCGGCGGCGGGGTTGCGGGCGAGGTCGTCGAGCAGCTTGCGCATGCCCTCGGGATCCTTCAGGCCGAAGTGCAGCGCGGCGCCGAGGGTCTTGGGCAGATCGTCGAACTTCTTGGGGTTGGCCGGCTGCGAGCGCGTGATCGCGATCCCGGCCCGACCGTCGAGCGTGGGCACGACGGTGGTCAGCATGCTCAGGCCGATCTCCTGGCGCATCTTCTGGTCGATCTCGTCGAGCGACTCACCGTCGGCCTTGGCCATCGAGTCGAGCAAGCGCAGGAACTTCTGCACGTCGAGCTGGCCGTCGAGCATGAACAAGCTCGGCTCGTCGAGCGCCGTGACCAGGGGCGACTGGGTCTGACTGGGCACGAAGATGTCGCGCAGGATCCCGCTGTGCGGCATGAGCATGCGTGCTTGGGCGTCGATCCGCGTCGGCGTGACGTCGCCGGTGAACACCAGCGCGCCGATCGGCCCGAGCAGCTCGCGGGCGAGCGTGTCGCTGGCCTCGCGCTCGCGCTGACGCTCGATCTCCCACTGCTGCTCTTGGGCAAGTCGCTCTTCGAACTCGCGCAGGGTCGCCGCGTCGGCGCCGTTGCGGCGAGCCTCGATCAGCTGCTCCTCGGCGTACTGGACCCCATAGGCCTCGCCGCTGCGATCGGCGGCGAAGGACTCGAAGAGCTTGCTCGGCGCGACGAAGATCATCCCGTCGTCGTTGGCGCGGACTTGCTCGCGCGCCCACGTGAAGCCCTCGCTGCGACCGAGCGCCTCGCGGGGATCGATCGTGGCGATCGTCGCGGGGTAGTCACGGGCTGCTTCGCGCGGGTTGTCGACCAGCACGAACATCGCGACGCCGGCACGGATGACGATGTTGAAGTCCTCGTTGAAGCGATAGACCTTCGAGCCGGCGATCTCGCCGACGATCAGCTCGCGGTCGAGTCCGTTCGCCGAAGCGACCCGGCGCAGGGTCTGATCGAACAGGTTCTGGTCGCTGACGCTCAGCCACACGCAAAAGCCCTGGCCGCGCGGATCGAGCAGCGCGGCGCCAGCCGAGCGATGCGGATCGAGGCCGAGCTTGGTCCAGTCGTTGGGGTCGAGGATGTCGCCGCCGAGCATCCTCTCGAACTCGTCGAGCATGCCGTTCAGCTCGGGGATCGCCGAGAGCCCGGCGAAGAGCGCGAGCACGTTGGCGGGATCGCTGGCCTCGGCCATCAACGCGACCTCGGCGGGCAGAAGGTCGGCGGGACGCTCGACGGGCAGAGGATCGAGCTTGGTCGCGCGCTCGCCGGACTTGCCCTCGTTCTCGTCGCCCGCTTCGATCGCTTTGAGGTCGAGCCGAGTCGAGGGGTGCTTGCAGGCGGTGCCGAGCAAGAGCGCGGTACAAAGGGGGGTCACGAGGCCGAGGCGCGACATGGGTCGGGCATTGTAGAGGCCTCGTCGTCGCTGCCCAGCCATGGCGAGTGTGGCCCCACACGCTACGTGTTCGCGGCCGCGGGAATCGATCGGAGCCAGGCCGATTGGTCAGCGGCCGATGAAACCTCGCCTCTATCGATCCAATGATGCGCGCATGTTGCTGGGCGTTTGTGGCGGTGTCGCCCAGCGTCTGAACATCGATCCCACGCTCGTGCGGCTGGCCTTCGTGGCGCTCTTCTTCTTCGGACCCGGCCTGCTCGTCTATCTGATCGCCGCGGCCGTGATCCCTCGAGCGCCCGCGTTGTCGGCGAGCGAGCCGGTTCGCGTGCTCCAGTACTCGACCGAACCCCGGGTCGAGGTCATGGCCCGCGATCGCAGCCGCGAGCCGATGCGCTACGGCTCGTACTGAGCGCCCCCGCGCAGCGACACTGGCGCCCAGGCGGATTCGTCTGATTTTTACCACTGTGCATCAAAGTGCACGTGGCTCTGGACGGCGCTTTTCGCTCGTGTACAGTGGAGGCGTGAGCTCCCGCAAAGTACTGTGCGTCGCGTCACTAACTGCGTTCCTCGGCTTGGCCATCGCTCTGGTCGTCACTTCCGAGGTTCGAGCGGGTGACGAGCAGGACGAGACGGTGAGCGTGGACGCGTCGCTCTTGAGCGAGGCCGGCGCATTCGTCGGCGAGTATCGCTTCGTCGGCGGTCAAAAAGAGCGCGACGGGATCGACGCTGCGATCGAGCTCTCGCTCGACGCCGTCAACCCCGTCGTTCGCAAGCTCGGGCGCGAGCGTCTGCGCGAGAGCAACGAGGTCCCGGCGAGCATCGAGCTCGTGCTGAGCGGCGACGTCCTGACCATCCACCAGGCAGGTGAGGCCCACGCCGCGTCGATCGACGGCACGAAGGTCAAGACCAAGTCGAAGCACGGCGACAAGATCCAAGTCAGCCACAAGTTGAGCGGCAAGAAGCTGGTCCAGCGGATCATCGGCGATGGCGGCGATCGGACCAACCGCTACAAGCTCTCGAGCGACGGCAAGCGGCTGATCCTGAGCGTGGAGATCACCTCCAGCCACTTGCCGGTGCCGGTCGAATACTCGCTCAGCTACGAGCGGCGCTGAGCGTCAGGGTCCGCCCGAGAGCACCACGTAGCCGATCGGCACGGCCGCGCCGATCAGCACGAAGATCCAGCCGCGGCCGACCAGGCCCTTCTTGCCCGGCAGCATGAACACGCCCGAGGTCGCCAAGAAGAGCAGGAAGACCGCGTAGGCGTCGGCGACGATCGTCCAGGCTCGCTTGCCACGGTTGAGGTGCAACCAGTTGGCGAGGCGAAGCAGCGGGCGCGCCTCCTGACCGCGATCGAGGATCGTCATCGCGTTGCCGTCGACGAAGAGCGAGCGGTTGTCGAGCTGGATGTCGAGCTCCTGCTCGTAGAGGAAGACGTCGCGGATCGGCTCGTCGATGCCGAGCTGGTCGAGCACCTGCGATGCGGCGGCCTGCTCGTCTTCGGGCAGCGGCTCGGCCAGCGCGTGGGTCCGCTCGAACTGTTCGAAGTTGGGATCCCAGTCTTCGATGTGATTGACCGCGAGGCCCGAGGCTGCATAGACGAAGGTCAGCCCGACGGCGAGGTAGCCGATGTCGCGATGCAGCGAGCGCAAGGCCGGGCGCCAGCGGATCGGCTTCGCGGGCTTGCTCGCGGGGGTGGTGGTCGCCGAAGGGGAGGCGTCGTCGCTCATGTTCAACCGTAGCGCTCTTCGAGCCAGGGATCGGCGTGGTTGTGGTAGCCGCGGACCTCCCAGTAGCCCGGCTCGTCGGTCCGGGCGAAGCGAAGGCCGGTCAGCCACTTGGTGCTCTTCCAAAAGTAGAGCGCCGGGATCAGGGCCCGCACGGGCGCGCCGTTGCGCTCGGCCAGACCTTCGCCCGCGTGGCGATGGGCGATCAGCGAGCTCGGGGCGAGAGCCTCGTCGAGCCGGATGTTGGCCGTGTAGCCGTGGGCGCCCTCGAGGATCACGTGGCGAACGTCGGCGTTCGGCCTGGCCCGCGCCGCGAGATCGGCGATCCGCACACCGACCCAAGACTCGCCCAGCAGCGACCAACCAGTCACGCAGTGGACGTCGAGCTCGAGCTCTTGCTGCGGCAGCGCGAGCAGCTCGGCGAAGTCGATCGTGAAGGGCTGCTCGACGTCGCCGTGGACACGCAGCTCGAAGTCCGACTTGTTCGGGCTCCCGGGCGCGCCGCCCATCGGCTTGAGCTTCTGCAGGACCTTTTGCCCGGGCGGGAGGCGGGGGCGACCGTCGGGCAGGATCTCGCGTCGGGCCGCGGCGGTCCGCTCGTCCTCGGCGAAGATCCACCAAGCACCGAGCGCCGCGACGGCGCCACCGATCCCCGCCAGCCGCATGAAGCGACGTCGCTCGCTCTGGCGCTCGACTTCGAGGTGGTCGGGATCGAGTCGAGCTTCGCGGGGTGGTTTGGCCAAGGTTCGGGTCCAACGGTGGGGTCGAGGCGTCGTTACCCGATCCCCGAGGCTTGGTTACCCGATCCCGGGCTCGATGCACGCGCGGGCCGGATCAGGGCCGCGGATCGCCGTCGAGGATCACCCAGTGGACGCGAAGCTCGCTGCGCCCGGTGACGACCAGCTCGTCGCGACCCGGAAGGCCGAGCGCGTGAACGCCCAGCCCGTGTTGGCTGTCGGTCTTGGGCTCGAGATCGGAGAATTCGGTCAGCGGCGCGCCCTCGAGATCGAAGACGTGGACCCGGCCGACCTTGGGCGAATTGCCGATCATGGTCTCGGGCGCGCCGACGAGCAGCACTCGGCCCACGTCGCCGCCGAGATCGGCGAGGTCCATGCTCGACCCGAAGCCACCTTGGCGCGGCGTCTCGGGCGTGAGCGTGAAGCTCGGCGCGCTCGGCAGGCCGGCCCCGCTCTCGCCGAGGAACACCCAGACCTGCTCGGTCGCCGGCGAGCCGACCAGCAGGTCGTCGTCGCCGTCGGGCTCGAGATCGACGACCCGCAGCGTGCGGCCCGAGTCGGGCAGCGCCAGGGTTCCCGCGGCGCAGTCGATCCGGGTCGTGCCGACCAAGCTGGTCGCGCTCGGCTCGGCGGCCGCGATCAGGTGCAGGGTGCTGTCGCGCAGGATCACCGCGCTCGCGCGATCGTTGGGCAGCAAGCGGCCACCCGCGATCGCCCAGGCGTCGGGGCCTCCGAGATCGGGGCAGCGCGTGAGGCCGAAGCCCTCGGCGGGGTCGCTGTCGAACACGCTCGGATCGTCGGCGAGCAGCGCGTCGCGGGTCGCGGCCAGGTCGGCCAGCGTGGTCCCGAGCTCGGGCCAGATCAGCAGCGAGCCATCGGCGCTGGCCGAGAGCAGCTCGGGTTGACCCGCGTCGAGCTCGACCGCGGCGAGCGGGCCGAGCAGCGCGCCGCTCGAGCCGAACTCGTCGAGCACCCAGCTCGGCACCGCGACGGCCTCGCTCTGCGGCATGATCCGGGAGAAGTCGGCGACCCGAAAACGAACGATGCGATCGGGTCGCTGGGCGTCGCCAGCGAGGCGCAGCAGCCCTTCGGGGATGTTGCGATCGGGGACCAGGGCGAGGCCCGTGATCGTCGGGTCTTCGCTGTCGGCCAGCGCGTCGCGTTCGAAGCGGAGGATCGTGCGCAGCTCGTGCTCGCCGTCTTCGTCGATGCGCAGCCAGCCGAGCCAGCGCGCGCCGTCGCTGAAGAGCACCCGACCGCGGCCCTCGTCGTCGGCGTCGACGCCGAGCGACCAAGAGATCACCGCGCTGCTCTCTTCGGGGAAGCGGGCGGCGATCGTCGTGACGGGCGCGGCTTGCTCGAGCGCGTCGAAGCTGCGCGGCAGACAGCCGAAGAGCGCCAGCGAAGCGAGCGCGAGGAGTCCGGCGTGGGTTCGAGCGAACATGGCGGATCAAAAACGCAGCGCGCCGAACAGCCCTGCGCCGCTCGGGCTGATCGCGGGCGCCAGCATCCAGCGCGAGGCGAGCGTCTGGCGGCGCTTCTCGACCCGCGAGGGGTTCCCGGGCTGGCGCAGCAGGTAGTAGAGGGTCAAGCCCGCGGCGATCACCGTGACGCCGACCAGGGCGCTGGCGATGACGGCGTCGCGGCGACCCACGTCGAGGCGCGAGTCGTCGGCGTCGTATTGGACATGGTTGGCGAGGTCCTCGGCGAGCGAGCGACGGGTTCGATCGGCGCGGACGGTGAAGATGATCGCCGTGCCCAAGCAGCCGAGCGTGACGCTGCCCGTGATGATCGCGGGCGCCCGACTGGTCGCGCGCTCGAGCTCGACGACGAGCTCGATCCGATCGGCCTGCTTGACCTCGAGCTCGAAGCTCAGCGGCTTCATCTTGCGCTTGTGGATCTCGACGTGGTGATCGCCGGGGCTCAGGCTCGAGCGGCAGGGCAGGGTGCAGAGCGGATCTCCGTCGACGCGCAGCTCGGCGCCGACGCTCGACTCCGAGATGTCCTCGACGATCACGAGCGCTTCGTCGATCAGCTCGGGCTCGACCGCGATCGTGGTCTCGCGCCCAGCGACGATCTCGACCGGGCTCCGCCACGGCAGGTAGCCGGGCTCGTCGACGCGCAGTTCGAAGGAGCCGGGCGGAAGATCGACGCTGAGCGGGACGCGGCCGAGCGAGCGCTCGCGTCCGGTCGGGTCGCGGATCACGACCTCGACACCCGCGGCGCTGCCATCGAGGTGCAGCCGGCCCTGGCCCTGCGCGACCGGTGCGGACTCGCTCGGCGGCTCGCGAGCCTCGGCGCGAGCGGGCGCGAGCGCGAGCGCGAGCGCGAACACGCTGAGCCCGAGGGTCGCACGCGAACTCGCCAACATCGCCCGAGTATACCCCCGCCTCGCGACGCCTGGCCCTCGCGCTTGACTTCGCGACGAGGGGCAGCGACTTTGCCCAGGCGACGAGGCGAGAAAAATGACCGAACACACGCTCGAAGGCATTGCGAGGGCGCTAGTGGCCCCTGGAAAAGGGATCCTGGCTGCAGACGAGAGCTTCCCGACCATCGCCAAGCGCTTCTCGGCGCTCGGCATCGAGAGCAGCGAGGACGTCCGCCGCAACTATCGTGAGATGTTGTTTCTGAGCCCGGGCGTCGAGGAGTTCATCTCCGGCGGGATCCTCTTCGACGAGACGCTTCGGCAGAAGACCCAGGCCGGCAAGCCCTTCGTCGAGGCCTTGAACGAGCGCGGGATCATCCCGGGCATCAAGGTCGACGCGGGCGCGATGCCGATGGCCCTGCACTCGGGCGAGATGGTCACCGAGGGTCTCGACGGCCTGCGCGGCCGCCTGGCCGAGTACCACCAGCTCGGGGCGCGCTTCGCCAAGTGGCGGGCCGTGATCACCATCGGCGCGGGCCTGCCCAGCCGCGCGTGCTTGCAGGCCAACGCCCACGCGCTGGCTCGCTACGCCGCGCTCTGCCAAGAGGCCAAGCTCGTGCCGATCGTCGAGCCCGAGGTCCTGATGGACGGCGACCACGACATCGATCGCTGCGAGGCCGTGACCAGCGAGGCGCTCCACGAGCTCTTCGCCGCGCTGCACGAGCAGGGCGTCGCGCTCGAGGGCATCTTGCTCAAGCCCAACATGGTGGTGTCCGGCATGGGCTGCGCTCGCCAAGCGGGCATCGAAGAGGTCGCTCGGCGCACGGTTGCGACGCTGCTTCGCTACGTGCCGGCGATCGTGCCGGGGGTCGTGTTCCTCTCGGGTGGCCAGGACGACGTTACCGCGACGGCGCACCTCAACGCGATGAACAAGCTCGACGTCAACCTCCCCTGGGAGCTGAGCTTCTCTTACGGTCGCGCGCTCCAGCAGCCCGCGCTCAAGGCTTGGGCGGGCAAGCCCGAGAACTTCGCGGCCGGGCAAAAGGCGTTCTTCCACCGCTCGAAGGCCAACTCCGCGGCTCGCTACGGCCGCTGGGACGAAGGCCTCGAGAAGACCGGCTGAGCTCGGCTCAGCCGGGCTTCGGCTTGCGCTTGCCCGCGCGCTTGCGGGCAGCCGCGAGGTCTTGGATGCACTGATCGGCGTCGAGCCGGAGCGGGTCGGCCTCGTTCAGCGGCAGCGCGAGCGAGCGCGCCCGCGTGCAGTGGGTCTCGGCTTCGTCGAGCAGCGCGTGATCGTTGCTGACCTTGCCGAGCTCGACCAGCGACTGGCCGAGGTGGGCCGAGAGCTGGACGATCGAGCGGTGATCGGCGCCGTGGCCCTCGACGAGGATCGGCAGGGCCTCGAGGAAGGTCAGCCGCGCGCCCTCGTGCTCGCCCATGGCCCGGAGCGCCTCGGCGAGTTCGAGCTTGGCGTCGCCGACCCGGACGTCGCGCTCGCCGTACTGGTCGACGCTGATCTCGAGCAGATCGAGGAAGGCATGGTAGGCGTCGCTCGGCCGTCCGGCGGCCAAGAGCAAGCGACCCAAGCGGAGCACGACGTCGTGGGTGGCGGGGTGATCGCTGCCGAGCGAGGCCGAGAAGCCGTCGCGGGCTTGGAGCAGGAGGTCTTGCGCGGCCTCGGTCCGACCCTCGAGCGCTCGGAGCTCGGAGAGCGAGAGCTGGGTCTCGGCCACGTGGGCGGACTCGCTGCCGAGCTCGCGCGTGAACAGGGCGATCGCTTCGGTCCAGGACGCGATTGCAGCGGGGATGTCGGGCTCGACCCGCTGCATCGCGCCGAGGTTCTGCAGCGCGAAGGCGATGCGGATCGGGTCGCCGAGCTCCCGCTCGGCCGCGAGCGCGCGCTCGAAGGCGGCGACCGCCCCGGGTATGTTGCCCAGGTTGGCCTCGAGCATGGCGCCGAGCAGCTCGAAGCTCGAACGCTCGCGCGCGCCGACCTGATCGGCGAGGAGGGCGAGCCGGCTGAAGCGGACGCTGGCCGACTCGCGGTTGCCATAGGCGAGCTCGAGCACCGCCGACATGGTGTCGAGCGTGTACACGTAGATCGGATCGTCGACGATCGCGTGCATCTCGGCGAGCTGGTTCACGCCCTCGACCGCGCGTGGAAGCTCGTTGAGCGAGAACAAGAGCGAGGTCGCGGCCAGCTCGGCCCCGAGCTCGGGCGCGAGCGGACCGGGGTAGGGGCTCGGCGAGGTCTCGCAGGCCTCGACGCCGACCAATTGGATCTCCGCCCACATGGCCAGCCGCGCGGCGAGCTCGGGCGCGCGGGTGATCAGCGTGATCAAGCCGTCGAGCGCGTCGGCCTGGCGATCGAGGCAGCGTTGGCGGGCGAGGTCGTGGTCGGCACAGGCGCTCCGATAGCTGGCGGCCCAGGCCGCTCCGCCCGCGTGGACTCGACGATCGAGGGTGCTGATCATGCGCCTCGGCCACTCGCCGGGTTGATCGGCCAGCGCATCGGCGAGCGCTTGCTCGCGCGTGGCCGACCATGTCGACGCGAGTCGCTCGACGCCCTCGCAAGTCATGGCGGGCTCGGGCTTGGGCGTGGGCTCGGGTGGCTGCGTGGGCTGGCGCTCGCACGCGGCGAGCCCGAGCACGAGCGCGAGCGCGAAGCGAGTGGACGACGTGGTCTCGACGACGCGGCGGGACTCCAGCTCGGGCATGCGCGGCGAGGGTAGCAGCGATCACGAGCGCGGACGCAGGCGCAGGCGTCGGGTGCCGTCGGGCTCGACGCTCTCGTCGACGACCAAGGCGGCCGACTCCGCGGCGCGCCGCGCCTCCACGAGCGCCAAGGTCTGGCTCAGCGGATCGACCAGGCGCCGCTCGAGCAGCCGCTGATCGATCTCGCCGCAGACGAGCCGCCAGCGGCCCTCGTCGACCACGAGCCCAAAGTCCTCGACGCTGCCCAAGGCGCCCGCGGGCAGGCGAATGTCGACCGGCTCACCCGCGCACTCGAGGCTGCCGTGGAGCATCACGCGGTCCTCGGCGAACTCGGCCTGCTCGGGCTCGAGGCCGAGCGCGCGCAGGCCTGCGAGCAATTCGTGCTTGGCCCGCGCGCCGAGGCCGAGCGCGAGGCTCTGGTAGCGGCTCACCCCGCGCTCGACTCGGTCTTGGGCTCGGGCGAGGGCGAGCCACAGATCGGGCAGGGTTCGCGCGTTCGTGCGCTCAGCCACCAGCCGCAGTGGCCACACGCATGGACCTCGACCAGCGGTCGGGGTCGGTTGCGCGGGTGGGCTTCGATCGCGACGCCGTAGTGATCGAAGAGATCACTGCTTGGCTGGCCCTGCGGGGGCTCGACCGGCACATCCGCGAGCGGGAGCACCCGGAAGCGATCGAGGGCGCGAGCCATCCGACGAGACTGGCCCAAGCCCCAGGCGAGTTCAAGCCCCGGCCGAGGCTGCCCGGATCTGCTCGATCGTTCGACCGCAGCCGTCGCAGGTGCCGCGAAAATGCAGCTTGCACGCCGTGCAGGTGTCGAACGAAGTGACCAGAGAGCCCAGGACACCGGGCGCACCCGGGCTGGCGTGGCGGCGCACGAACGCCCGCGAGGGCGAGTTGATGAGCGCGAGTCCGAAGAGCGCGACCAAGAAGACCAGATAGAAGCTGGCCGCGACCAGCAAGACCATGATCAGCCCAGCGAGCGCGGTGGCGAGGCCCATGTTGGCCGACTCCCCGAGCACGCCCGTCGCCGCGAGCAGGCCGAAGAGCCCGCAAGTCATCGAGTAGGCGCCGAGGATCCACGGGACGCCGAAGCGGTTGAACTTGACCAGCGTGAACAGGTAGAGCGGCACGCCGATCGCTCCGATCGCGAGCAGCGGCCACGCCTGGGGCAGCAGCGCCGCGGCGCTCAGGTAGGCGAGCGCGTAGCCGAGCAGGTGCGGGGCCGAGTTGGCGAAGTCGGCCGAGGACGGAGTCAGGCCCCAGCCGAGGATCAACGCGACCGACACGATGATGGCGATCGCCCAGATCTTGGCCCCGCCGATCGCCGCGAGCACCAGCCACAGGCCCTTCACCAACGCGGCCAGCGTGGCCCCGAAGGACGTCGCCGAGCCGACGCTCTGGGCGAGCGTGGCGAGGGTGCCGGGCTCGAGCGGGGCCAAGAAGCGAACGCAGGCGAAGATCACCACGCTGCCGCCGAGCAGAGGGGCCATGCCCGAGACGCCGCGCAGCAGGCCGGTGCCGAGCGCGAGGACCAAGTTGTAGCCGCTCGAGTCGGCCCAAGGCCGGGCCTCCGCGTAGCCACCATTCTTGCACAGGACGATGCGCGGCTTGGCCCCGGCGGCGAGCTGGACGAGCGCGTGCATCAGCTCGTGAAAATACAAGCTGATGAAGGCCATGCCCGCGATCAACTTGGAGCCGGCGATCCGCAGACCCAACCACATGCGTGGGCTCGCACCCTTGGCCTGGCTGGCCTCGATGTCTTCGTCGAGCGCGGCCTTTTGGGTGTTGAAGAGCAG
>JAMHUH010000873.1:0-4473 GCA_035904925.1 Nannocystaceae bacterium | reverse complement strand
GCTTGCGCAAGCTCGCCGCTGGCCATCACCTCAGCACCAGCGAGGCCGCGGCGGTGTTCCGCGACATCATGGCGGGTCGCTGCGAGCCGGCCCAGATCGGCGGACTGCTGATGGCCTTGGCGATCAAGCGCGAGACGATGGGCGAGATCAGCGGGGCGGCCGAGGCCATGCGCGAGGCCTCGACGCGGGTCACGACCCAGCGCGAGCGAGTCATCGACACCTGTGGGACCGGAGGCAGCGGCGTCGCCCGGCGCAACGTCTCGAGCGCGGTCGCGCTGGCCTGCGCGGCCTGTGGGGTCGCGGTCGCCAAGCATGGCAATCGCTCGGCGTCGAGCCGCAGCGGCAGCGCGGACGTGCTCGAGGCGCTCGGCGTCGACCTCGACGCGCCGGCCGAGATCGTCGGCCGCTGCATCGACGAGCTCGGCGTCGGGTTCTTGTTCGCGCGCGCGCTGCATCCCGCGATGAAGCACGCCGGCCAGGTTCGCGCGGCGCTCGGGGTGCCGACGATCTTCAACTTGCTCGGTCCGCTGACCAACCCGGCGCAGGTTCGCCGCCAGGTGCTCGGCGTCTTCGATCCCTCGCGGGTCTTCGATCTCGCCCGCGCGCTCGGGGTGCTCGGCAGCGAGCGGGTGTTCGTGGTCCACGGGTTCGCGCGCGGGGTCCCGGCCGCGATCGATTCGCCGGCCGGGATCGACGATCTCAGCGGCGAGGGCGAGTCGCTGGTCGTCGAGTGGCACGCGGGCGAGCTGCGCGAGCACGTGCTCCGGCCCGCCGACGCGGGGCTCGAGGAGCACGCGACCAGCGAATTGGCGGGAGGCGATCCCCAAGCCAACGCGCAGGCGCTGCGGCAGCTGCTGGCCGGGCAGGGCGAGCCGGCCTACCGCGACGCCGTGATCTTCGCGGGCGCCCTGGCCCTGCTGGTCGCGGGCGAAGAGCCGATCTCGGCGCTCGAAGGCCACGCTCGGCGGATCCGCGGGGTGCTCGACGATGGCTCGGCGGCCCAGGTCTTGGACCGCTTGATCCAGCGCTCGCGCCAGCGCTGACCGGCGATCGAGGCGCCCTGGCCTGGCCGTCGCCCGCAGGAATCGGCTACGCTCCCCCGAAGCGCGCATGAGCAGCGAAGGCACCTACCTCGACAAGATCCTCGCGGCCAAGCGAGCGGAGCTCGAAGCAGGGCGGCCCGACAACCTCAGCCTCCAGCGGATCGAGGCCGAGCTGGCCCACGCTCCGCCGGCCCGCGATTTTTGGACGGCGCTGGCCGAGGGGCCCAAGCCGCGGCTGATCGCCGAGTTCAAGCGGCGCTCGCCCAGCGAGGGTCCGCTGCGCGAGCAGGCCGATCCTCGCGCGATCGCCCAGGCCTACCAAGCCGCAGGCGCTGCGGCGATCAGCGTGCTGACCGACCGCCACTTCGGCGGCAGCTTCGAAGATCTCCGCGCGGTCCGATCCGCCGTGACCGTCCCCGTCCTGTGCAAGGACTTCATCCTGACCCGCAACCAGCTGGTCCAGGCCCGCCGCGAGGGCGCCGACGCGGCCTTGTTGATCGTCGCGGCGCTCGAGCCCCCGCACTTGCGCGACCTCTATCAATTCGCCGCCGACATCGGCCTGCAGATCCTGATGGAAGCCCACGACGATCACGAGGTCGAGCGGGCGATGGCCACTGGCGCGCGGATCATCGGCATGAACGCCCGCGACCTGGCCACCTTCGAGGTCGACCTCGATCGCATCATTCGGCATCGCCTCGATGTGCCGCGCAGCTTCTTGTATGTGGGCGAGAGCGGCATTAGTTCGCGCGCCGACGTCGAGCGGCTGCGCGCGGCGGGTGTCGACGCGATCTTGGTCGGCTCGGTGTTGATGCGGGCCGACGATCCCGGCGCCAAGCTGGCCGAGCTGATGGCGGTCTGATCCGGTGGGCGCTCGCGTCGGGCTCAAGGTCTGCGGCGTCACGAGGGCCGAGGACCTGCGCGACTGCATCGAGCTGGGCGTCGACGCGGTCGGCTTCAACTTCTGGCCCAAGTCCAAGCGCTTCATCGATCCGCTGCGCACCCGCAAGCTGCTCGACGCGGTCGGCCGAACCAGCGCGATCCAGCGGGTCGGCGTGTTCGTCGACGCGCCGCTGCGCGAGGTCGAGGCCGCGATCGCGACGCTCGAGCTCGACCTGATCCAGCCCCACGGCGACGCGCCCGTCGAGCCCTACGCCCAGCTCGCTGGCCATTGGAAGGTCGGCTGGATCTGGGTGATCCGCGGCACGCCCGAGCTCGATCGCCTGGTCGTGCCCGAGCCCGCGCCGAGCTGGGTGCTGCTCGACGCCGCGGTCGCGGGCTACGGCGGCGCCGGGCAGACGACCGACTGGGACTGGGCCGCGGCGGCGCTGCAAAAGCTCGCGCCGCTGCCCGTGTGGTTGGCCGGCGGGATCGATCCGAGCAACGCCGCGCAGGCGATCGCGCGCGTGGGACCAGCGGGGATCGACGTGGCCAGCGGGGTCGAGACGGCGCCTGGCTGCAAGTCGCGCGAGGCGATTGCGAGCCTGCGCACCATCTGCAACAACCCGCAGCGGTGAGCCACGCGATAGACCCCGATTCCGCCCCTCTCGCCGGGCAATTCGGCGAGTTTGGCGGTCGCTTCGTCGCCGAGACGCTGATGCCCGCGGTCGAGGAGCTCGCGCGCGAGTGGCCGCGGGCCTGGGCCGATTCGGAGTTCCGCACCGCCTACCAGACGATCCTGCGCGACTACGTCGGTCGGCCCTCGGCGCTCACGCCTGCGCTGCGCTTGGCCGAGGCCGTCGGTGGCGGGCGAATCTTCCTCAAGCGCGAGGACCTCAACCACACCGGCGCGCACAAGATCAACAACTGCGTCGGTCAGGTCTTGCTGGCTCGGCGACTCGGCAAGCGCCGGATCATCGCCGAGACCGGGGCGGGTCAGCATGGGGTCGCGACCGCGACGATCTGCGCCTACTTCGGCATGCCCTGCGTGGTCTACATGGGCGCCGAGGACGTCGCCCGGCAGAGCCTCAACGTGTTTCGCATGCGCCTGCTCGGGGCCGAGGTTCGGCCGGTGACCAGCGGCGCGGCGACCCTCAAGGACGCGATCAACGAGGCCCTGCGCGACTGGGTCGCCAACGTCGGCGACACCCACTACGTGATCGGCTCGGTGATGGGCCCCGATCCTTATCCCGCGATGGTCCGCGAGCTGCATCGAGTGATCGGCGACGAAGCCCGCGCGCAGATGCTCGCCGCGACCGGTCGCTTGCCCGACGCCGTGGTCGCCTGCGTCGGCGGTGGCTCCAACGCGATGGGCATCTTCGCCGCCTTCATCCCCGACGCCGACGTGCGGCTCTTCGGCGTCGAGGCGGCCGGCGAGGGCCTCGACAAGCGCCACGCCGCGACCATGAGCAGCGGCGAGGTCGGGGTCTTTCACGGCATGCGCAGCCTGGTCCTGCAAGACGCCGACGGCCAGATCCAAGAGGCCCACTCGATCTCGGCCGGCCTCGACTATCCCGGCATCGGGCCCGAGCACGCCTGGCTGCGCGCGCAGGGCAGGGCGCGCTACCTGGCCGTGACCGACGATCGAGCGCTCGCTGCTTTGGCCCTGCTCGCGCGGACCGAAGGCATCATCCCCGCGCTCGAGACTGCCCACGCGCTCGCGGCCCTGCCGGAGCTCATCCGCGAGCTCGGCCCCGACGCGAGCATCCTGGTCAACCTCTCGGGTCGCGGCGACAAGGACATGCACACCGTCATGCAGCGCCTCGACGCCGCCTCGCTCGAGGTCGTCGCCCACGCCCAGGCTCGCAGCTCGAAGCCCGAAGGATCCCCGCGATGAACCGAATCACCACCACCTTCGCGCGCTGTCGAGCCGAGGGCCGGGCCGCGTTGATCGGCTACCTGACCGGCTGCGACCCCGATCAGGCCGGCAGCCTCGAGCGTCTGCGCGCCGCCTGTGCGGCCGGCCTCGACCTGCTCGAGCTCGGCGTGCCCTTCTCGGATCCGACCGCCGACGGGCCCGAGATCCAAGCCGCCATGGTCCGCGCGCTCGCCTCGGGCAGCACGCTCGACAAGGTCATCGAGCTCGCGACCACGCTGCGCAGCGAGTTCCCCGACCTGCCGATCGTGCTCTTCTCCTACGCCAACCCGCTGCTGCGCGCCGCCGCCCGCACGCCCGAGGGCGCGCTCGGCTTGTGCCGCTCGCTGGTCGAGCGCGGGATCGATGGGCTGCTCGTCGTCGATCTTCCGCCCGAGCAAGGCGCGCTGCTGCGCGAGCCGGCGCGCGCGGCTGGGCTCGATTGGATCGGGTTGGTCGCGCCGACCAGCACACCCCATCGACGCGATCGCGTGCTCGCGGCGGCCAGCGGGTTCGTCTATGCGGTCAGCCTGACGGGGGTCACGGGGGCGGCTTTGGATGTTTCGAGTTTGGCGCTGCACGAGCAGCTCGGGGATTTGCGGGCGCGGACAGAGCTTCCGGTCGCGGTCGGGTTCGGGG
>JAMHUH010000872.1:0-10203 GCA_035904925.1 Nannocystaceae bacterium | reverse complement strand
CGGCCACGCTCAGCGGCGAGATTCTCAACGACGTCATCATCAACAAAGAGTGCGGCGACGTGGTCATCGAGGGCTCGGTCGCGATCATCGGCACGCTCACCTTGGGGGCCGGCTCGCGCCTCGTCGCGCTCGATGGCGCCGAGCTGCGCCTGGGCACCTACGAGCGGCCGGCCAAGCTGATCGTCGAGGGCAGCGCCGAGGCGCCGGTGGTCATGACCAGCAAGGGCGATCAGGCGGCGGGCGTGTGGCTCGGGCTGCGCCTCGACAAGGGAGCCGCCCGCTCGCAGATCGACGGGCTCGTGGTCGAGAACGCCGGCGGGGGCGAGAGCGCGGCGGTCGAGATCGCCGCCGTCGACGTGACGATCGGCTCGCTGACGGTGCGCAAGAGCAAGGGTCCTGCGCTCGATCTCCAGGTCGAGTCCACGACCGCGCTCGCTTCGCTCAGCGTCGCCGAGGTCGGCACGCCCGCGATTCGAACCACGGCTCAGGCCGCGTCGGGCATCGTCGCGGTCTCGGGCGAGGGCGCGCAGGTCCACATCGCCAGCGGTCACTTCGTCGGCGAGGCCAAGCTGGCCGCGATCGGCGTGCCCTGGCTCTTCACCAGCGAGATCCAGATCGACGGCGAAGAGGCTCGCCCGACCACGCTCAGCGTCGCCGCGGGCGCGCAGCTTCGCTTCGGCCAAGAGGGCGCGCTGCGGGTCGGCCTCTACCAGACTGGCAAGCTGGTGCTCGCGGGCGAGGCCGCCAAGCCGATCAGCCTCGCGGCTCAGGGCGAGGCCAAGCCCGGCGCCTGGCGTGGCGTGTGGATCGACAATGGCGGCACGCTCGAGCTTCGCCACGCGAGCATCGCCGACGCGGGCTACGACGAGGGCGCCGCGATCGTGCTCGACCGCAACGCCAAGGCGACGATCAGCAAGCTCGCGCTCGCCAACAGCACGGTCGGCGTTCGAGCCTTCAACAGCGAGAGCACCTTGACGCTGACCGACTCGAGCTTCACCGACGTCGCGCGGGCGCTCGAGCTGCACCCGCAGGTCTACGGCGGCGTCGGCTCGGGCAACGCCTACACGGGCGAGACTCGGATCGCGCTGGTGGCCGGGCAGATCGAGCGCGACACCACCTGGACGGCTCAGGCCGCGCTGGTCGAGCTGACGGGCAACCTCGACGTCAGCAAGGGCAAGCTCAGCATCCCCGGCGGCAAGTACCAGGTCGACGACGCCGTGCTGATCGGCGTCGGCTTGTACGAGAACGCCACGCTCGAGCTGAAGGGCAGCGTCGAGCAGCCGGTCGAGATCGCCGGGACCCGCGACGAGCCGCAGCTCTGGGGCCCGCTGACCTTCAACTCGCACGCGATCGCGTCGCTGCTCGAGCACGTGGTCCTGCGCTCGGTCGCGGCCCCGGCCGGCGTGGTCGTGAGCGACGGCGCCAGCGTGAAGGTCGACGATCTGCGCTGCGATGGCTGCGCGGCGACCTTGCAGTGGAGCTGCGCCGCCAAGCTCGAGCGGGCCAACGTGAGCGCGGGCGCGAACACGGCCCAAGCCGAGCTCGCGCCGAGCGACTGCGAGTGATCGACCCGCGGCTTGCATCGACGTCGCAGATCCGCGATCACTCTGAATGCTCCGCACTCGCGTGCTTGCTTTCGCGCTCGCCCTCGGGCTTGTCGCCGCCTGCGACGGCGACAAGGCCACGGTCCAGCCCGAGCCCATCGACAGCCTGGTGCTGCACGCGACCTACGCCGAGCTCCTGGTCATGATGCTGACCGCGATGCGCACGGGCGATCTCGCGAGCGCCCAAGCGTCGATCGCCACGGCCGGCCAGCTCGAGACGATGTGCCCCGACTTCGCCGTCATCCCGACCCCCTACACGCCGACCAACCTCGAGCTCGCGAGCGGCCATTGCCGCGAGGTCTTCGCCCCGATCACCGACGAGGCGCTGCAGGACTCCCTGCTCTATCACCCTTACGGCATCACCCACGAGCCCGAGTTCGACGACCGCTTTCAGGTCCATTGGCGCGAGCGCTGCCCGGCCGACTTTCAGGTCTATCAGCTCTGGGGCGTGTTCGAGGCTCGCGGCGAGGACACGCCCGCGGCCGGGTTCGAGGTCAGCGACGTGTTCACCTATCGCGGCGGCTGGGGCCTGCTCTCGATCCCCCGCTGCCGCGGTCCCGGCGAGTAGTCGCCGCGGTCCCGTCGAGCAGTCGCGCTCAGGACACGCTCAGGACACGATGTACTCGGCGCTGCCCCTGAGCATCGCGAGCTCGTAGCCGATGTTCTGACCGAGCGGCGGGCCGGCGATGGTCGTGTGGTGGGTCGCCGTCACGCCCGGGATCGCGACCTTGGCCGGCTTGGTCCCCGCGAGCAGCACCGGCGGCACGAGCAACGAGAAGGTCACGACCTTCAGATCGGGGACTTGCTCGAGCACGACCGTCACCTCCTGGCCGAGCGAGGTCTCGACGATGCGCAGCGCGTCACCGGTGAAGTGCTGTTCTCCATACGAGAACATCGGCTCGCCGATCAGGCTGGTCGTCGCGTAGTGGACCGGGATCTTGTCCAGCATCAGCCGAAACGAGTTGGCCGGAACCCGGGTTTGCGCCCCCGGATCATCGCCAGCATCTTCGACTTGCTCGACCGGAACCTCGTGGACCCCCTCCGCGTCGCGGACCCGAATCGTGCCGACGCACTGCGGACCGACGTCGAAGGTCAGGTGGACCGAAAAGGGGGTCATCAGCTGAATCTGGATCCCGACCGGTGGCATCCACCACAGCTCGACGACCGGCGGGAACACGTCCTCGGGGCCGAACGCGAGCCAGACCTTGTAATTGGGCGTCGGGCTGTCGCCGGTCGCGGTGATGAAGATCTCCTCGCGGACTTGCTTGGCCTGGTACTTGCCGCGGCCGAGCTCGCGGTGGCGCTCGATGTGGAATTTCTGAAAGATTCGCATTCCGATGGTCATGGCCGTCCTCGTCGTATCAATCTACCGCGCGCGACGAGGGCGAGTCGCGCAATGCCTGCGAGGGATCGGCGGCATAGAAGCCGTCGAAGATGGCCGCATGATTGCGATTGACGATCTTGCGCTTGACCGAGAGCTTGGGCGTGAGCTCGCCGGTCTCGATCGAAAAATCGGTGTCGAGGATCGCGAATTTCTTGATCGTCTCGTAGCTGGCCAATTCGGCGTTCGCCGCCGCCATCACCACCTCGACGGCCGCCCGGACCTCGGGGTGCCGGCACAGCTGCGCGTAGCTGCCCGCGAGCCCGTGATGCTTGGCGAACTCGGCCAGCGACGCCTCGTCGAGCGTCACGATCGCCGACAAGAAATTCCGCCGATCACCATGCACGACGCACTGCGAGATCAAGCGATCCGACTTGATCAAATTCTCGATCTTCTGCGGCGCGACGTTCTTCCCGCCCGCGGTGACGATCAGGTCTTTCTTGCGATCGGTGATCCAGAGCCCGCCCGTCTTGGGATCGATCTCGCCAATGTCGCCGGTCAGAAACCAGCCCTCGACGAACACCTCGGCCGTGCTCTCGGGGTCATGCCAATATTCGTGCATGATCCCCGGGCCGCGCAGCAGGATCTCGCCGTCGGCCGCGATCTTGACCTCGGTCCCCGGCAGCGGCCGCCCGACGGTGCCGATCTGGTTGTGGCCGAGTCGACCGACCACGGTCCCGGCCGAGGTCTCGGTCAGGCCATAGCCCTCGAGGATCTCGATGCCGACGTCGCGAAAGAACCAGGCGATCTTGTGGGCCAGCGGGGCCCCGCCCGAGAGCATGTAACGCATGCGCCCGCCGAGGACCGCGTTCAAGCCGGCGCCGACCTTGGCCAGCACCAGCTTGCGCAGCAGCGCGAACTCCAGCCGCTCGAAGACCGGGAGGCGCTCGCCCTTCAGCTCGAGCTCACCATGCTTGGCCGAGAGCTCCATGGCGCGAACGAAGAGCTTGCCCTTCAGCCCGGGCGTCGCCATGCCCTTCTCGACCACGGCCGCATGGAATTTCTCGAACACGCGCGGGACCCCGGCCATCAAGGTCGGTCGAACCTCGCCGAGGTTCTGCTTGATCGTCGCCATGTTCTGCGCGATCGCCAGCACGTGGCCGGTCGCCAGCCAGGTGATCTCGAGCATCTTGGCGAAGGAGTGCGAGAGCGGCAAGAAGAGCAGCTGGGTGTCGTCCGGGCCGATCAGCCCGATCTCGACCACCGCCTTGGCCTCGTAGAGCATGTTGGCGTGGGTCAGGACCACGCCCTTGGGTCGACCGGTCGTGCCCGAGGTGTAGATGAGGGTCAAGATCGACTCGGGCCCGAGCGTGGCCCGGCGTTGCACGAGCGCGGCGGCCTCGACCTCGGCCCCGCGCCCGAGGAAGGCGTCCATGGTCATGACCCACTCGTCGGCGCTCGCGAGCTCGCCGGTCATCTGCACGACCTTCATGAGCGCCGGCAGCTGCTCGCGGACCTCGAGGAATTTGGCCACCTGGCCGGCGTCCTCGCAGAACACCAGCCGCGCGCCGGCGTTGTCGGCCACATAGCGGCACTCCTCGGCGAGGTTCGACGGATAGATCGCGACCGTGATCGCCCCGGCCGCGACGATGCCGAGATCGATCACGATCCACTCGAGCCGAGTATTCGAAACGATGTTGACGCGATCGCCCGCTTCGACGCCGATCGCGATCAGCGAACGCGCGACCGCCTGGGCCCGCTCGGACAGGCCCTTCCACGAGAGCGGCACGAACTCGCCGCCTTGCTTGCTCAGCACCGCCGTGTCGTCGGGGCGAGTCGAGACCAGGGCGTCGACGAGATCGAGTATGTCTTTGGCCATCGCTAGCTCCGAGCCGAACCTCGTGATCGTAGAGAACCCGCGCTTTTCCGGCTTGCGCACACTGTGCGGCGTCGGAGCGAGGCGCTCGGGCATTTTTCGCGCTTCTGATACCGTGCCGGCCATGCCCTCTCGCTGGATCTTCCCAGACCGGCTCGCGCGACCCACTTGGGCCCCCGCGAGCCTGCTCGCGCTGCTCGTGTGCGCTTGCCCGCAGACCCCCGCGCCGCAAGCCCCGACCGACGCGAGCGCAGTCGATGTCCAGCCCGAGGCGATCACCGAGGTCGAGCTGAGCGACGCGGACATCGAGGCCACGATCGCGTTCTTGGCCGACGACGCCCAAGAAGGTCGGGCGCCGGGCAGCGACGCGGACTCCCGGGTTCGCCAGTGGGTCGCGCTCCAAATGCAGCAGGCCGGGCTCGAGCCGGCCGGCAGCGAGGGCTTCTTTCAACCCTTCGAGGTCGGCGACGGCGTGCGGCTGCGGGCCGGCCTGAGCAGCGGCCTCGGCATCACCCGCGACGACCTGCAGATCCCGCACTCGCTGCTGCCCTTCGGCCACGACACCGGCGAGGCCAACGTGACCGCCAAGCTGGTCTTCGTCGGCTACGGCGTCCCGGCCGACGATGGCCCGGGCGACTACGCGGGCCTCGAGGGCAAAGTGAAGGGCGCGATCGTGGTCGCGCTCGCCGGCAGCCTCGACCCCCACGCCACGTCGAGCAAGACCCGACCGCAGTCCAAGCTGATCGCCGCGCGCGATCGTGGGGCGGTCGGCTTCGTGCTCTGGGATCCCGACAGCGAGGTCGCGTGGCCCAATCATGGCCCCTTCGCCGAGCTCGACATCCCGGCCCTGCATGTCGGCAAGCAAGGCACGGCGTCGCTGCGCAAGCTCCTGCGGGTCCGCGGCGAGGCCCCGCCCAAGCCCGGCGCGAGCAGCAAGAACGCGGTCGAGCTGGCCACGCCGATCGAGCCCGTCAACCTGCCGACGGCCAACGTGATCGGTCGCCTGCCCGGCTCGAGCAGCCCGGCGCGCGAGCAGATCATCATCGGCGCGCACATGGATCACCTCGGCTGGGGCACGACCAGCTCGCTCGCGCCCGGGGCCCACGAGGTCCACAACGGCGCCGACGACAACGCCTCGGGCGTGGCGGTGCTGCTCGAGCTCGCCGACGCGCTGGCCAAGCTGCCGACCGAGCAGCGCCCCCACGACCTGGTCTTCGTCGCGTTCGGGGCCGAGGAGATGGGCCTGCTCGGCAGCGCCCATCTGGTCGCGAACATGAGCGCCGAGGACAAGGCCCGCACGCTCGCGATGATCAACTTCGACATGGTCGGGCGACTCCGACAAGAGTCGCTGATCGTCAACGGCACCGGCACCGCCGCGGAGTGGCCGGGCTTGCTCGAGCCGCTCGCCGGCGGGCTGGCCTTGAACTCGGTCCCCGACGGCTGGGGTCCCTCCGATCACAGCTCGTTCTATGGCGAGGGCATGCCGGTGCTGCACCTCTTCACCGGCTCGCACGAGGACTACCACCGGCCGAGCGATGACCTGCCGGCGATCAACGTCGCGGGCGCGGCCGCGGTCGGCGAGTTCGCGGGCCGCGTCGTGATCGCGCTGCTCGATCGCTGCGATCCGCTGACCTTCGTCAAGACCGATCGACCGCAGCAGGGCGCGGGCGCGTTCAAGGTCTCGCTCGGGACCATGCCCGACTACGCGGCCGTGGCCGACGGGCTCGCGCTCGCCGGCGTGCGCGAGGGCGGTCCGGCGGCGCTCGCCGGCCTCCAAAAGGGCGACGTCATCAAGAAGATCGGCGCGCGCGAGATCCACGGCATCGACGACTACATGGCCTCGTTCGCGGAGCTTGTCCCGGGCGAGGCGGTCGAGATCGGCTACGAGCGCGAGGGCAAGGCCGCGACCACGCAGCTGGTCCCCGCCGCGCCACGCCGTTGATCGGGTAGCATCGGCTCGTGCGCCGGACCCTGCCGCTGCTGCTCGTCACGCTCCTCGCTCTGCCGGCCTGCAAGTCGGGCGACGGGCCCAAGCCGACGCCGACCAAGGTCGAGCACGAGGTCGAGCGCAAGCTCGACCTCGCGCCCGATCGGGTCCCCGAGCCCAAGCCCGTCGTCGCAGGCGTGAGCGTCGAGCTGGCCAACGAGACCAAGATCTGCCAGCGGACCTTGTGCATCGGCGGCCCAGGCGAGCCTTCGAGCGAGGCCAACGTCGACCTCGCCGATCTGTGCCGGCGAGCGCCGGGTGTCCTGCGCCGCTGCGAGGACGGCCGCTGCACCAGCGCATGGTCGACCGACGAGTGGCGGCGCGCGCTCGACGAGCTGATCCGCTCGCTCGACCTCGACGCCAACGGCAAGGTCGACGCCGACGATCCCCTGTGCACGATCAACGTGGCCGGCTGGTCGACCGGCGCGGCCTTGCTCGCTGGGCCGCTGGTCGAGGGCCTGATCGCCGACGGCCGCGTCAGCCCGGAGCGGGCCAAGGTCGAGCGGATGGTCCTCGCGGCGCCCTGGAAGTCGGACGCCGCGCCGACCTTCACGATCCCCGACGCGGTCCGCAACGCCTGGATCTATCGCAACACCCTCGCGCCCGCCGACGACTGCTCGGCGAAGTGGGAGTCCGGCCCCTGGCTGAGCCCCAAGCCGATCTGCGGCGCGCAGACGAATTGCTGGGACTACGACTACTCGCTCGAGCCGGCGCTCGCGTTCGTGTCGCGCCGTGGAGCTCGCAGCGGCGCCGCGATCGGCCACTGCAACCTCATGGGCATCGTCGCCAAGATTGCGCCCGACAACCTCGCCCGGGGCATCGAGGCCAAGGCCGAGCACGTGCCCCGGCTCAGCGACGGGCGACCCGGCGGCCGCCCGCACGAGCCTGATCCGAACACCGCGCCCTGATCCAAGCGTTCCAATTCGCGCCGGCTTGACCAACACTGGTTCGGCTTGAGCGAGGCGGACGACACCGAGACGCGGCGGCCCTACGCGAGCGAAGGCGTCGACACCACGGTCGTCGACTTGCGCGGCGACCCGGCTCGCATCCATCGCTTCACGCTGCTCGAGCGGATCGGCGTCGGTGGCATGGGCGAGCTGCATGCGGCCTACGACGCCCAGCTCGATCGCAAGATCGCGCTCAAGCTGGTTCGCAGCGGGCGAGGCGGTCGTGAGGCCGAGGCTCGACTCTTGCGCGAGGCTCAAGCGCTGGCCAAGCTCTCGCACCCCAACGTCGTCACGGTCTACGAGGTCGGCGTCGAGGCCGAGCGCGTGTTCGTGGTCATGGAGTACATCCATGGCCAGACCTTGACGGTGTGGCTGGCCGAGCAGCGATCCCTGCCCGAGCACGAGCGCGTGCCCGCGCTCCTGGCTCGCTTCGCCGACGCGGCCCGAGGCCTGATCGCGATCCATCGCGCGGGCCTGGCCCACCGCGACTTCAAGCCCGACAACGTGCTGGTCGGCGTCGATGGCCGCGTCCGGGTGGTCGACTTCGGCCTCGCGCGCAGCGTCGGCGAGCCCAGCATCGAGCACGAGCCGATGTCCGAGTACGAGTCGGGCGTGCGCGACCAGGTCGCGAGCGAGCTCGACAGCGACCGGCTCGAGTCGATGTTGACGCCCGAGATCGAGACCATGACCGGGACCGTGCTCGGGACCCCGCGCTACATGGCGCCCGAGCAGTGGCGAGCCCGGCGAGGCGACAGCCGCAGCGATCAGTTCAGCTTCTGCGTCGCGCTCTACTGGGCGCTCTTCGGCAGCTGGCCCTTTGGCGGCGACGTGACGACTGGGCTGCGCGCGGCGGTGATCGCTGGCGACCTCCAGATCCCGCCACGCAAGCCCGAGGTCCCCGCTCGACTCCACGCCGCGCTGATCCGCGGCCTCGCGAGCGCGCCCGAAGATCGCTGGCCCGACATGGCCGAGCTGCTCGCGGCGATCGACCAAGCGCTCGCGCCCGAGCGCAAGCGGGTCGGTGTGTGGCTGGGCGTCGCGGGGCTCGTGCTCACGATCGTCGGCACCTTGGTCGCGCGTCGGCCCGAGCCGCTGCCGCTCCCGCTCGACGCCGCGCTGACCCAGATCGAGCACGAGCTGGTCGCCGAGCGTCGGCGCGTGCAGATCGATCAGCAGGTCGCCACGCTCGACGCCGCGGGCCAGCCGAGCGAGGCCGACGCGGTCTTCGACGCCTTCGCCAGCCAGCCGGAGTACGCCAACACGCGCGCGCTGGCGCTGGCCTGGCTCGACCACGCCGAGCGCCTGCGTGTCCGCGGCGACGCCTCGGGCGAGCTCGCGGCCCTGGGCGAGGCGCAGCTGGCCAGCCCCAGCCCCGACCTTCGTCATCGCGCGCTCTTTGGCCTCGCGCGCGTGTTCTTGGCCAACCACCAATTCGATCGACTCGGCGCGACCTCGACGATGCTCGACGCGCTCGACCAGACGATCGACCCCGCGGACAAGGCCGAGCTGCTGGCCATGCAGATCGCCGAGGCCGCGAGTCGCCGCGACTTCGCCAGCGCGCTCGAGATCCTGCGCGAACCCGGGGCCGAGGCCTACGCCGACTTGCGCCCGCTGCTCGACCAGCTCGGCCGCGCCCAGCTCGGCGATCACCAAGTCGGCGGCATCAACGTCCGGGCCTCGGCGATCGCCCTGCTGCCCTCGCTCGATCGCGACGGCGACGGCCAAGGCGAGCTGGTCTTCACGCCAGCCGAAGGCGGCCTGCGCCTGCTCGCGTCGAACCCCGAGCTCGAGCTGCTGCAAGAGCTCGAGCTGCCGATCGACCCCAGCCTACCCGGGCCGCTGCGCTTGGAGCCGATCGCCAGCGCGCTCGGCCGAAGCGGCGCACCCGACTGGATCAACGTCGACATCGACACCCACGCGGCCCGCCGCCTCCTCGCGCTCGACGAAGCGGCGGGCGAAGTCCGAGCCAAGGCCCTGCCGGTCGAGCTCGTCGGGGTCCAATGGGCGACCGGTGATCTCTTCGCAGGCCCAGGTTGGTCGGGTTGGGAGGCGCTCGGCGCCGACTCGCTCGAACGGCGCCTCACCGGCCTGCGCGAGGTCGGGCGCGAGCCCTTCGAGCCCTCGCCGGACCTCGCCGCGCTGCGCTCGGTCGTGCAGAGCGTGGCGATCGCCGATCTCGACGGCGACGAGCTCGACGAATTGATCGTCGGCGTCGGAGCCTGGTGGGCCTACGACGTCCGCGTGCTCAGCCCCGCGCGCGAGCGACCCGGCGAGTTCGAGCTCGCCGCCCGGCGCAAGCTCGGCTCGGTCGAGGGCTTGATCGCGTTCCCGGCCCCCAACGGGCAGGCCAACTGGATCGCCCTGACCCTGCCCGACTCGCTGCCGAGCCCGCGCGTGTTCCCGAACGAGGCTCGCGCCGGCCAACCCTCGGGCGTACACATCTTGGCCTGGTCGGGCCCGGGCCAAGC
>JAMHUH010000871.1:0-4385 GCA_035904925.1 Nannocystaceae bacterium | reverse complement strand
CGGCTACGCGTTCGCGCCGACCTGGCGGGCGCGCAGTTGGGCACGCGAGCGCAAGGCCTGGGCGCTCGCGCTCGGGCTCGGGCTGCTCGCGGTGATCGGCCTGCTCGTCGATCAAGCCTGGCGCTTCGGCGACCCGTTCGAGACCGGCCGCTACGCCGACTACGGCCGCTGGATCTGGCCCTTCGAGGCGCTGCTGACCATGCTCGTCGCCCCCGGTCGCAGCCTGATCCTCTATTCGCCGCCGGTCTTGCTCGCTGCGTTCGCGTGGACCGAGCTGCGTCGCCGCGATCCCGACACCGCATGGTTCGTGCTCGCGATCGCCGGCACCCGGCTCTTGTTGGTCGCGTGCCGCAGCGATTGGCATGGCGGCTGGGGGATCGGGCCGCGCTACTTGGTCCCGATCGTGCCCTTCATGGTGCTGCCGCTGATCGGCCCGCTCGAGCGCTGGCGCGAGCTCGGCCGCGCGCGTCGATGGACCCACCTGAGCGTGATCGCGGGCTCGATCGCCCTGCAAGGCTGGTTGGCGATCCACTCGATCTTTCAGGTCATGTGGATGATCAACCAGGCCCACGGTCGCGTGCGCTATTGGGCCGTCGCCGACTGGCAGCTCGGCGCGATGCCGGCGGTCGCGTTCTGGCGGCTCGAGCAGCCGACCTTCGCGTTCTTGCGCGCGGGCAAGTGGGCAGCCGCGCGCGCCTCGGCCCAAGTCGATCTGCTCGGCATGGGCGCGTGGCGAGTCGCCGCGAGCGTCGGCGAAACCGGCCTCCTGCGGATCTTCGAAGTGATCGGCGTCGTCGGCCTGCTGGCCGCGCTCGCCCTAGCCTGGCTGATCCGCCGCCGCTAAACGAGCTCCGCCGGGACGCTGTCGAGCGCGCCGGCGAGCTGCTCGATCAACATCTTGAGCAGCTCGCGGCGATGGCTCGCGAGCGAGTCCGCGTCCGCGCGCGCACCGACCAGCGCGTCGTAGTGAAAGCGGGCCAGCTCGAGCTGCACGACCTCGGCCGGCTGCATGCTCAACAAGGGCCACACGAAGGTCTCGACCGCGTGCTCGGGCACGTGCGGGTCGAGGCGCCAGCGGTTGGCGAGCATGAAGCGATCGTGACCCTCGAGCGCGATCGCCAGCGGCGAGCCCAGCATCGCGCTCACGACCGAGCGGCTCTGCAGCATGCGATCTTGGACCTTGAAGGCCTCGAGCCGCGCGCGTCGATCGGCGGCCGGATAGCGGGGATCGTCGCGGCGAAAGCCCAGCCACGACAAGAACTCGTGGTTGTGCCGCCAGGCGAGTCGCTGCGCGGCCAGCTCGGCGACCTGCTTGGCGATCTTGCTCGAGTGACGACGCTTCATCGCGACGCCGACCTCGGTCATCTGATCGCGGACGGGGCGAGCGAAGCTGCCGATGCCGACTTGGCTGTGGGTCTCGTCGACCGCCTCGAGCGCGAGCCCGACCGCGACACCAACCCGTGCCGCGATCGTGATCGTGGTTGCAACGATCTGCTGGTAGAGACCGGGCATGACCAGACGCAGCCCGGCTTCGTCGAGCCCGCCGACTTGGTCGAGCGCCTCGAGCTTCGCCTTGGTCAGCGAGCGTCGCGCGTCGCTCACGTCCATGAAGCGATCGTCGTCGTCGCTCGCCGACATGTGAGCCAAGAAGACGTCGCGGGCTGCGGACATGCTGGAAGCGCCGGGAGGCCCCGCAAAGGTACGCCCTGGGGGCTCGTCTTGTCACCCGGGCACGCGCCGCAGGTGGGGGTCGGACGGTGGTAAGGGCACGAGCGAAATGCTATCGGTTCGCGCACCTGGGGTCGCCCGAGGGCGCCTCGAACCTCGGGCAACCCGCGTATAGGCCGACATGACCAGCCGATCCTCGCTCCCCAAGCAGCCGCGACTCCCCTTCTCGGTCGAGATGCTCGTCAACCCGAGCCAGTCTCGACTGCGCGAGCTCGCGCTCGCGCATACGCCCTTTTGCGAGCAGACGAGCGACGGCAGCATCAACAAGATCTCGCGCAACAAGTCGCGAGTCGCCGGCTACACCTACATCATCGATCGCCAGGGCGACGCCTCGGCCTACTCGCACAACACGATCAAGCCGGCCGACGCCGACAAGCTGATCGCCGGCCAGGCCGAGTACATCGCCGGCAAGGGCGAGCTGATCATCATCCAAGGCTGGATCGGCCTCGGTGAGTACGCGGTCCCGGTCGAGTGGGCCTACACGGTCGAGGGGGCCAACATCGCCGGCATGCAGCAGATCCTCGCGTTCCCGCGCGAGCGCGTCGAGGGCAGCGACGCCGCCAGCAAGCCCTTCGAGCCCGCCTTCCGGCTCATCTACACGCCCGACCACTTCGTCGACATGCCTGGCAAGCAGGCGATCATCGTCGACCTCGAGAACTACGTCACCTACGTGATGGGCAGCGACTACTTCGGCGAGAGCAAGAAGGGCGCGCTGCGAATGCTCGCGGCCTTCAACTATCGCCGCGGCGGCCTGGTCATGCACGCGGGCGCCAAGGAGATCTCGAGCAAGGGCGATCGCCTGACCATGGGCATCCTCGGCCTCTCGGGCACCGGCAAGACCACGACCACCTTCAGCAAGCAAGGCGAGTCGACTCGTCCGGTCCAAGACGACATGATCACCCTGTGGCCGGGCGGCGAGATCTCGATCACCGAGAACGGCTGCTTCGCCAAGACCTTCGGGCTCACGCTCGAGACCGAGCCGGCGATCTACAAGGGCACCGTCTCGGGCGACGCCTGGCTCGAGAACGTCTACGTCGACGCCAAGGGCAAGCCCGACTTCTCGAAGCTCCTGATGGAGCCGGCCGAGGTCGAGCGCCTGCGTGAGGTCATGCTCGCGACCGGGGCCCCGCTCGCCAACCTCGACGCCTACGTGCGCGGCGAGGTCCAGCTGAGCGAGGTCGTCGACGCCGACAACGTGCCCAACGACGGCTGGGACTTCGTGGTCTGGACCGAGAACGGCCGCTCGATCCTGCCGATGTCCTCGGTCGAGGACGCCGCCGACCTCGACGACGTCGTCCCGGTCGAGTCGCTCGGGATCCTCAACCGCGACGAAGGCACCGACGCCGCCACCCCTGGCATCGTCCGCTTCACCAGCCCCGCGCAGGCGGCCGGCTACCTGATGCTCGGCGAGACCAGCAAGACCTCGGCGGCCGGCAAGGAGCGCGGCAAGACCCGCTCGCCCTTCACTCAGCCCTTCTTCCCGCTCGCCCACAGCCTCCAGGCCGAGCGCTTCTCCGAGCTCGCGACCACCTTCAAGGCGACCGTGATGTGGGAGATGAACACCGGCTACATCGGCGGCGACGCCCACGACGAGCACCGCGGCACCGCGCTCAAGGTCAAGATCCGCCACTCGTCGGCCATGCTCGAGGCCCTGCTCGCCGGCACGATCGCGTGGACCGTCGACCCCGACTTCGGCTACGAGATCGTCGACGTCGACGACCCGCGCAACGCCGACCTGGTCGCCAAGGTCCCCGTCGAGATCCTCCAGCCCAAGCGCTTCTACGCCGCCAAGGGCCGAATGGCGGAGTACGACGCCTGGGTCGCGCAGATGAAGAAGGAGCGCAAAGCCTTCCTCGAGAAGTTCGCCGTCTCCGCCGAGATCATCCAGGCCGTCGTCCAAGCCGCCGCCTGACCCGATGCACCCCGCCCGCCGCCGACTCGCGATCATGCAGCTGGTCGGCGGCCCGCTGGTCCTCGCCAGCTACGCCTACTGCATCCTGCGCTTCCCCGACGCCTCCTCGATGATGTGGGGCGGCGTGCCCGACTCCTTGCGCCCGCTCTACACCGCCTGGATGTTCGTCGCCGCCGCCGGCTACTTCGCCTACAGCAACCTGTTCTTGCGCCACGCCGATCCCGATCGAGTCCGCATCTTCGGCCGCGGCTACGGCCTGATCACCCTCGCCTACGCCCTGGTCCTCTTCCCCTCAGCGATCTGGATGCCCGCGACCAAGTGGCTGCTCGACGCCCCGAGCCCGCTCCGCTTTTGGCTGATGCGAATCGACCTCTTCGCCGTCGCCACCGGCTCGATCCTCTTGCTCATCGCCGCGATCGCAATCCAACCAGCCCCACCTCGCGGGGTCCGACTGATCGCCATCCTCGGGGCGATCGGTTTCTGCGTTCAGACCGTGCTGCTCGACGCCCTGATCTGGCCCGCGCTCTTTCCGATCCGCGGCTGATCCGAGTTCGCGGATCACGGATCCGATCTCTGATCTCTCGCGCTGTCTGTCGGCGACGGCGAGAACAGTCGAGGTCAAAGGCGCGCGGGGGGAAAGAGGGTCGCTCCGAGGCGAGTCGAGCCCCTGGCTTCCATGCACGATCGCCACAATTCCCGTAGATCTCCAACCAGGGAGAGAGCATCGGCAATTCGAAGGGCGACG
>JAMHUH010000870.1:0-6940 GCA_035904925.1 Nannocystaceae bacterium | reverse complement strand
GCCCGGCAGCCCGCCGACGCCGGAGGGAGCCTGGGCCGAGCTCGAGGACGCGCTGTGGACTCGCTACGCCGTCACCGATCCGGCCGCGCTCGCGAGCCTGCGCGCGCTGGTGTTCGCGATCGCGCGGGTCGGCGGCCCGCGATCGATGCAGCGCTTCGCGATCGATCTGGCCGAGCAGCCGACCCGCGAGCACCCGCCGGTCTACGTCGCCCGCTGGACGGCCGCCATGGAGGCGCTCGGGCTCGGCTGCGCCCGCGGCTACTCGCTCGACGAAGCCGGCGTGGCCGCGATCGTCGACGGGCTCGAGCGCGAGGATCCCGAGGCCGCGCGCGCTTCGGTCTACTCGTTGGGCCGCTGCGCTCGTTCGTCGAGCGAGCTGTTGGCCGAGTCGCGCGAGTCGATCGTCGCCCGGCTCGTGCCCTTCACCGAGGAGTCGGGCGATCTCGACTCGGGCCACGCCGCGCTGGCTTGGAAGGCCTTGGCCGCGCTCGGCGACCTGCCCGATCCGCTCGATCCCGCGTTGTTCGGTCCGCTCGGCGACGACACGCCCGCGTGGTGGGTCGAGGTCGAGGCCGCGCGGGCCTTGGGCGAGACGCGCGAGGGTCGATCCTTGGTCCGCGCTCGCCTGGCCGCGCGCAGCTCCAGCGAGTTCGTCGGCGCCCGCCAGCACGTCCCGATCGTCGGCTTGCAAGCGATGCGCTCGGGCATCGCGACCGACCCCGACACGGCCGACGCCGAGCTGGTCCGGATCGCCAAGTGGCTGAGCGAGGGTCGGCGCAGCGACGACGCGCGGGTCCGCAAGGCCAGCGCGCTGGCGCTGTGCGAGCTGCGACTCTTGCAGGCGATCCGCCGCGGCACGCCCGAGCTGGTCGCCCGCTGTGATCGAGTCGAGGGCGCGCCCGAGGTCGAGCTGCCGCCCGGTCATGTCGCGGGGCTCGAGGTCGAGGCGCTGCTGCGCGCGACTCGGGCCAGCGACCCCGGCATGGGCGGCAAGGATCTCGGGACCGTCGCGCTCGACGACGAAGCCGTGATCGCCGACCAAGGCGAGCCTGCGCCCGAAGATCCGCTGCGTCGGGCTCGGATCGGCTCGCTGATCGCGATGGCCAAAGACTCGGATCCGACCCGCGCCGCGCCGGCCTTGCACGCGCTGGTCGAGATCGACGATGTCCGCGTCGCCCCGGTCTTGCGAGCCGCGCTCGCGGCCGAGGACGTCGGCGTGCTCGCGGCCGCGACCACGGCGATCGCCGGCCGCTCGATCGACGCTGGCAAGCGCGACCTCGAGGCCGTGCCCTTGCTCGAGGCGCTGATCGGCGCGCGGACCGAAGCCGGCGCGCTCGAGGCTCGGCTCAGCGCCATCGAGGCGCTCGGCGTGCTCGGTCACGAGGCGCTCGCGAACCTCAGCCCGAGCGGCGCGGGCTCGCAGCCCGAGCCGGTCACCAGCGATCTCGCCTGGCTGGCCCGCACGATCGTCCCGCTCGCCTCGGCGCCCGAGATCGCGGTCCGCCGCAAGGCTCGCGAGGCGCTGCTCGGTCACCCGGATCTGCTCGCTCGCTTCGACGCGATCGAGCAGCGCGGCGGCGAGCGGCGGGCCTTCCCAGCCCAGCTCGCCGAGGACCTGACCCGCCTGCGCGACGCGATGCCGCTCGGCCTGCGCGTGCACACCAGCGTTGGCGCGTTCACGATCGCCTTCGCCGGCGTCGAGGCCCCGCTCAACCTCGCCAACCTGATCGGCCTCGCCGAGACCGACTACTTCGACGACCTGAGCTTCCATCGGATCGTGCCCGGCTTCGTCGTGCAAGGCGGCGATCCTCGCGGCGACGGCTACGGCGGGCCCGGCTGGCTGGTCCCCTGCGAGTGGTCGAACCTTCGCTACGAGCGAGGCAGCGTCGGCATCGCTCTGGCTGGCAAGGACACCGGCGGCTCGCAGTTCTTCGTCACCCAGACCGCGCAGCCGCACCTCGACGGTCGCTACAGCTTGATCGGTCAGGTCGACGAGGCCGGCATGAGCGTGGTCGATCAGCTCTTGCCCGGCGATCGGATCGTCCGGGTCGAGCTGGTCGAGCTGGTCGCCCAGGTCATGGAGTGAGACGGTGATCGATCTGCTCGTGATCGGCGGCCTCGACCCGACCGGCGGCGCCGGCTTGCTGCGCGACGCCTGGACGATCGCGCAGCTCGGTCCGGAATTCTCGCTGCGTGCGATCGCCAGCGCGCTGACCCGGCAAGGCCGAGGCCAACCAGCCCAGGCCTTCCCGGTCGCGCCCGCGCGGCTGCGGACCGAGCTCGATCGCGTCGACGAGGCCCGGGTCGTGAAGCTCGGCATGATCGCGACGAACCAGCTCGACGTGCTCGCGCAGGCGCTCGATCGCCTCCGATCTCGCGGCGCGCGAGTGGTGCTCGATCCGGTCCTGCACGCGAGCGATGGCGGAGCGATCGGGGCCAGCCCCGAGGCCCTGCTCGCGCTCGCGGGCCACGTCGATCTGATCACGCCCAATCAAGCCGAGCGCGCCGCCTTGCTCGAGCGCGGCCCGATCCCCTGCGCGACCCTGTGCAAGACCGAGTCGGTCACGCACGAGCGCGTCCGCGATCGCCTGATCCTCACCGAGGGCCACGAGCAGACCTTCGAGCGCCCTTGCGTGCTCGGCCCCGACCCACGCGGAACCGGCTGCGCCCTGGCCAGCGCGATCGCCTGCGAGCTCGCCCGCGGCAGTGATCTGACCCTCGCCTGCGCCCGCGCGATCGCCTGGCTCGACCTCGCCCGGCGGCGCTTGGTTCGAGGCCCCGACGGTCGCTGGCAGCTCGCCGGGAGCTCGGCCATCGCCTCGCCTAACGCAGCCGCTTGATCATCGCGCGCATCCGCGGCGCCTGCAGCTTGAGGTCTTCGCGGGTCTTGATCGGCACGAAGCGACGCTCGCGATCGACCTCGAAGTAATGCGCGTCGAGCTCTTCGGTCGCCTGGCCGATCAACTGTTCGAACTGCACGGCCTGAATCAGCTCGTCGCCGTGGCCGGGGACCTCGCGCTCGACCGGGAACCAGTCGAGGTCGAACTCGCGGTCGATCGCCGAGAGCCAGAACCACAAGGTGTTGGTGTTGAACTGCGGGTAGAGCTCGATGTCGGCCGTGGGCGGGAGTCGGAAGCCCTCGACGATCACCGGCCGCTTGCCGACCAGCGCCACGCAGCCGCCCTTGTCACCCTCGCGCCGGACGACCTCGACGCTCATGTGCGCGCCGGCATCGACCGCGTCGATGTGGGCCCCGAGCACGACCGGGTCGAGCTCCGCCCCGAGGTTGTCGACGTTCGAGACCAGCAGGTGCTCGATGCCGTCCTCGCGCAGCTTGCGAAGGATCCCGCTCGCGCGGAGGCGGCCGAGCGTGTCGCCGTGGCCGGGCGCGCTGTAGATGATCGAGTCGGCCAGCTTGTCGCCGCCGGGCAGCTCGTGCAGCGGCGTCGCGTTGGGCGTGACCCGAGGCATGATCGACTGCGAGAAGCTCAGGCGCAGGTGCTTGGGTAGCCCGGCCCAGTCGATCTCTTCGAGGTGCCGCTCGCTCGCGGCCGCGGTCGCGAAGCTGTGCATCACGATGACCGGGATCTCGGCCATGTTGAAGCCGGCGAGCCGGACGACCTGGCGCAGCTTGACCCAAAGGAAGCTCTCGCGTTCGCCCTCGACGACCGGCACGATCCCCTTGGGTTCGCCGCCGAAGCGGGTCGCCATGCCGCCGTTGAGGATGAGCACGGCGATCCTGCCGTTGCGCATGGCCGTGCGTCCACGCTCGGCGATCCGGGCGAAGTCGCGGGGCGCCTCGTTGCCGCGGTGCAAGGTCCGAAGGTCGAGCAGCGGCGCGTTGGCCAGGGCCGAGAGCGGCTGCGGGACCTCGGGCAGTCGGGCCGAATCCACGCTCAAATACCCGTGCCGAAGACGGGAGCGTAGGGCAGCAAACGCCGACGCATCGAAGGCGTAGTCGGCCACGGAGGGGCGCAGCTTCACTCTTTGGAGAATTAGCACCCGGAGCGGACCGCTGGCCAGCCGCGCGAGCGCGCAGCTCGCAGGAGCGGGGCGAAGAAAGTGCCGTCACTCACAGTCGCCCACGGAAGTGGGACTGCGCAAGGGTACAGCAACGAGTCGAGTGTGCCGATCGGCTCGGTCGTGATACCACTCGTCCCCAAAGTGTCCGAATCCGTCATCGTCATCAACGCCGACGGCCCCGAGACTCGGGTCGCCCTGATCGAGAACGGCATCCTCACCGAGCTGTTCATCGAGCGCGAGCGCGAGCGCGGCATCGTCGGCAACGTCTACAAAGGCAAGGTCCTGCGCGTGCTCCCGGGCATGCAAGCCGCGTTCGTCGACATCGGCGAAGAGAAGGCCGCGTTCCTCTACGCGGGCGACATCGCGTCGGCTGGCACCGTGGTCGAGAAGGTCGACGCCGACGGGATCCCCCGTCGCTCGACGACCAAGATCGGCAACATCAGCGACCTCGTCCACCCTGGCCAAGAGATCCTCGTCCAGGCCGTCAAAGATCCGATCTCGAGCAAGGGCGCTCGGATCACCACCTACGTCTCGCTGCCCGGCCGCAACGTCGTGTTCATGCCGACGGTCAGCCACATCGGGATCTCGCGCCGCGTCGCGTCGGAGCGCCAGCGTCGGCGCCTGCGTCGGATCGTCGACGAGATGCGGCCGAAGGGCGCGGGCTTCATCGTCCGCACCGTCGCGCAGCACACCTCGAGCGCCCAGGTCCGCGCCGGCATGGACTACCTGATCCGCCTGTGGGCCAACATCAAGGCCAACGAGCGGCTGCATCGGGCTCCGGTCGCGCTCTATCGCGACCTCGACCTGATGCTCCGGGTCGTCCGCGACAACCTCTCGCCCGAGTTCGCTCGGGTGATCATCGACGACCGGGTCGCGCACGAGCGGATGCTCCGCTTCGTCAACGCGTTCATGCCCGAGTACGCCGATCGGATCGAGCTCTTCGACGGGCGCGAGGGCGTGTTCGACAGCTACGGGATCGAGCAAGAGATCAACCGCGCGCTCGAGCGCAAGGTCGACCTCAAGAGCGGCGGCTCGCTGGTCTTCGATCAGGGCGAGGCCCTGACGGCGATCGACGTCAACACGGGCAAGTTCGTCGGCAGCAAGGGCAAGACCCTCGAAGAGACGATCACCCAGACCAACCTCGAGGCCGCCGACGAGATCGCCGAGCAGCTGCGCCTGCGCAACCTCGGCGGGCTGATCATCATCGACTTCATCGACATGGACCGCGAGTCCAACCGTCGCAAGGTCTACCGCCGGCTCCAAGACGCGCTTCGTCGCGACCGAGCCAAGGCCCACATCACCAAGATCTCCGAGATGGGTCTGGTCGAGATGAGCCGCAAGCGGACCCGCGAGAGCCTCGAGCGCCGGCTCGCCACCGCCTGCGAGGTGTGTGGGAGCAAGGGCTACCACAAGAGCCCGTCCACGGTCTGCTACGAGATCCTCCGCCAGATCCGGCGCGAGGGCGAGCACAAGCCCGGCGAGACCATCTACGTCGCCGCGCACCCGAGCGTGGCCGACCTGATGAACGGGCCCGAGCGACCGGCCTTGGACAACACCGTCAAGCGGGTCCACAAGGCGATCGAAGTGCAGGGCCGTAAGGGTTTTCATCCGGAAAAGTACGAGATCCGGGGCAAGAAACCGGCGCGTCGCGACGGCGAGTGACGATTCCCGACACGACGGTGGGGCTCGGCTGGTAAGCTGACCTCCGAGACCCCGTCGTGGCGGATTCCAACGAACCGACAGATCCGAGCGGAGCCGATCGCCGACGCGGCGATCGAGTTCCGATCAACAGCGAGTTCGCGCGCCTCGCCGACGACGCCGCGACTTGGGTCTCGGATCTGTCCGAGGGCGGCGTGTTCGTGCACAGCCGCGAGCAGCTCCCGATCGGCTCGCTGATCGAGCTGCGCTTCACCGTGCTGCTCGACGACCCGGTCGTGATCGAGGCGACGGGCACGGTCGCTCGTCACTCGCTGCATCCACGCGGCATGGGTGTCGCGTTCGCGGGCGTGAGCGCCGAGATGGTCGCGCGGATCCAGCAGGTGCTCACTCGCCAGCGCCCGCACGACTCGGGCCGACCGATCCGCCGAACCTCGCTCGCGCCGATCGAGACCCGCAACTTGGTCGCTCGGTCGCTGCGCCCGCTCGGTGACGACGACGAGCCGACGCAGCTCTTCGTCCCGCCACCCCTGCCACGCCGGCCCGACGCGGGTTGACGCATTGACCGCTCGGGCAACGAGCGCCACACTGCCCGGGTGAGCATCGGGAAGCGGTTCTGGGACGTCGCCCGGGCCAACGTCACTGGCTTCACCAGCGCCTTCACGCGCGACGAAGACGCCCGCGAGCGGGCTCGCTTCGACAAGGAAGTCGACGACGAGGTCGAGCGCGAGGTCGCAGGGACCATCGGCGCGAAGGCCGGTCGCCGCGCTCGGAAATTCGCCGACAAGGCCGAAGAAGCGTGGGAGCAAGCCTACGAGGCCGCGCAGCAGCGCGGCGCGCAAGGCCGCGGCGCGCCACCCAGCCAGCGCGAACTCGAAGGCTGGTATCGGACCCTCGAGGTGCCGATCGACTCCGAGCTCGAGGTGGTTCGCAAGTCGTACCGTCGGTTGGTCGCCAAGTATCACCCTGATCGCTTTGCGGACGAGCCGGCGAAGTATGAGGCGGCGACCGAGGTCACTCGGAAGATCACGCTTGCCTATACGGGGATCAAGGCGATCCACGAGAAGGGCTGATCTCGGATCTCGGGTCTCGGATCTCGGGTCTCGGATCTCGGGGATCCATCGCGGATGCTCGTGCTCCCGAAGTGGGGGGCTTCGCGGGGAATGTCGCCGCCCCACGCTCGGCTCCCCCACTCCGGTCCGAACGCCAACGTCCGCCTCGGAGGGACGCCGACATTCCCCGCCGCCCGAGTGCTCGGATG
>JAMHUH010000869.1:0-2375 GCA_035904925.1 Nannocystaceae bacterium | reverse complement strand
AGCCCGCGATCGACGTCTACGACACCACCGGGCCGCAGGGCCTCGATCCCCGCAAGGGCCTGCCCAAGCGCCGCCAGGCGTGGATCGACGCTCGCCGCGAGGCCCATCCCGGCTCGGGCAACGTCACGCAGATGCAGTGGGGTCGCCAGGGCGTGATCACCGAGGAGATGCGCTTCGTCGCCCTGCGCGAGCAGATGGACGCCGAGTTCGTGCGCAGCGAGATCGCCCGCGGTCGAGCGATCATCCCGGCCAACATCAACCACCCGGAGCTCGAGCCGATGATCATCGGCCGCAATTTCCTGGTCAAGATCAACTCGAACATCGGCAACTCGGCGGTCTCGTCGTCGATCGAGGACGAGGTCGAAAAGCTGCAGTGGTCGATCCGCTGGGGGGCCGACACGGTCATGGATCTCTCGACCGGCAAGGAGATCCACCAGACCCGCGAATGGATCCTGCGCAACTCGCCGGTGCCGATCGGGACCGTGCCGATCTACCAGGCGCTCGAGAAGGTCAAGGGCAAGGTCGAGGACCTGAACATCGACGTCTACATGGAGACGCTCGAGGAGCAGTGCGAGCAGGGCGTCGACTACTTCACGATCCACGCCGGCGTGCTGCTGCGCTACGTGCCGCTGACGGCCAGGCGCGTGACCGGCATCGTCTCGCGCGGCGGCTCGATCCTGGCCAAGTGGTGCCTGGCCCACCACAAAGAGAACTTCCTCTACACCGAGTTCGAGCGGATCTGCGAGCTGATGAAGAAGTACGACGTCAGCTTCTCGCTCGGTGACGGACTGCGGCCCGGCTGCATCGCCGACGCCAACGATGCCGCGCAGTTCGGCGAGCTGGCCACGCTCGGCGAGCTGACCACGATCGCCTGGAAGCACGATGTCCAAGTCATGATCGAGGGCCCCGGCCACGTGCCGATGCACAAGATCAAGGAGAACATGGACGAGCAGCTGCGGCTCTGCCACGAGGCGCCCTTCTACACGCTCGGGCCTCTCACCACCGACATCGCACCGGGCTACGACCACATCACCTCGGCGATCGGCGCGGCGATGATCGGCAGCCAAGGGACCGCGATGCTCTGCTACGTGACGCCCAAGGAGCACCTCGGGCTGCCCAACCGCGACGAGGTCAAGACCGGCGTGATCACCTACAAGATCGCCGCGCACGCGGCCGATCTCGCCAAGGGTCACCCGGGCGCGCAGCAGCGCGACGACGCGCTGAGCAAGGCTCGCTTCGAGTTCCGCTGGAGCGACCAGTTCAACCTCTCGCTCGACCCGGACACGGCCAAGTCCTTCCACGACGAGACCTTGCCGGCCGAGCCAGCCAAGACCGCCCACTTCTGCTCGATGTGCGGGCCGCACTTCTGCTCGATGAAGCTGACCCAAGACGTTCGCGACATGGACGCGTCGGGCGAGCTCGCGGCGATCGAGGCCGGACTGCGGGCCAAGGCCGACGAGTTCCGCGAGGCCGGCGGCGAACTCTATCGCGATCCCTCGGCCGCGGAGTAAGCCATGACCAGCATGACCAGCGCCAAGCAAGTGCCCAAGATCTTCGCCGGCATCGCCGACGCCGACATCGAGTACGCCGAGTTCGAACTCGTCGATCCCGAGGAGTCCGACTCCACCCTCGTGTCCTGGTTGGGCGCGCTGCCGAAGGATGGCAGTCGCGTGGTCGTGTTCGCGCAGGACGGCATGGGCTCGCTCTTCGCCCTGTGGCTGCGGGCCAACCACGCCGAGATCGAGAGCGCGCCGGTGATCTACCTCGGCTCCGAGGGCGAGACCGCCGTGCTGGCCAAGGACCCGCGCGCCTTCGTCGAGCTGCTCGGCAGCGCGGTGACCTTCGATGGTCACGCTGGCACCTTCTTCTCGATGGACGAGGACGAGGACGAAGAGATCGGCGAGCGACGCGAGCGATCGAAGAGCTTCGCCAAGCGCACGCTCGGGCTCGACAAGCTGCGCAAGCCGGCCGCGATCAAGGCCGAGGCCGAGGCCGCGTATCCGGACCTTCAGGCTTGGGTCGACGCCAACAACGCGCACTCCTGAGTCGAGCTCGTTCCAGATTCGCGCACACTTCTCCGCCGCGGGCGGCGGACTCGATTGCTTCGCTCCGGCGGGGAAGTGTGTTTTCAATTGCACCGTACGCCGACGGTGTCGATCACACACGGCCAGAACCTCGCCAAAGACCGAGCTTTTCTCCTATCCTCGCCCTGATGTTCCTGCCGAAACCGCGGCTCCTCACCTTCCATGCTCTGTGTGCCGCGGCCCTCGTGCTCGGGGCGTGCACCTCCGACGATGCGGGCGTCGACGATGCGGGTGATGGCGACGGCGACAGCGAGAGCACGGATGGCGCGGCGACGTCCGACGGCACCGGCG
>JAMHUH010000868.1:0-11709 GCA_035904925.1 Nannocystaceae bacterium | reverse complement strand
GCAAGGACGACGAAGCTGGCGACGGTGGTGGAGACGACAGCGCCGAGCAGCTCTGCGTCGACACGATCAACGACTACCGCGCGACGCTCGACCTGCCGCCGCTCGAGCGCTGGACCGACGCCGAAGGGTGCTCGAGCGGTGAAGCCAAGAGCGACTCGGAGTCGGGCACGCCGCACGGCGCGTTCGGGACCTGTGGAGAGTCCGCTCAAAACGAGTGCCCGGGCTGGCCGGGGCCGCCCGAAGATCTGATCGTCGGCTGCCTCGAGCTGATGTGGGCCGAAGGTCCGGGCGAGCCCTACTCCGAGCACGGTCACTACATCAACATGACCAACCCCAATTACACCAAGGTCGCGTGTGGCTTTTACGAGCAGCCGGACGGTCAGTGGTGGGCGGTGCAGAACTTCCAGTGATCGCGGCTGGCGAGTCGAGTTCGAGCCCGAGCGGGACCCTCCTTCCCGTCCATCGAGAACCCACGCGCCGCGTCCTTTGCTGCGGATCTCGGACTCGGCGGCCTGGCAGAGCGGCGAGTCGATCTATAGTCCGGCCATGCCCGTCGTCGACGAACCCATGGTCCTGGATCTCGGTCCCGACGCGCCGCGAGTCTGGATCGAAGCGATGCCCGCGATCGTCCGCGAGACGCACTCCGGCGCGATGACCCCGAGCAGCCACGGCCAGCGGGTCAGCTCGATCACCGCCAAGACCCTCGGCGACGCCGTCAAGGCGGTCGCGCTGGCCCTGCAAGGCGAGCTGAGCGGGACCGGAGCCGAGAAGCTCTCGCTCGGCTTCGGGCTCAGCATCGACACCAGCGGCCGCGCGCTGATCGGCGCCTCGGGGACCATCCGCGTCCAGCTCGAGTGGTCGAAGCCCAAGGAAGAGTAGTCTGGGGGCATGCTCCGGCGTCGTCTCGTCCTCGCGCTCCTCATCGGCTCGCTCGGCTGCAACACCGAGCAACCCAGCCCGGGCTCGCCCACGGACGCGCCGGCGCCTGCCGACTCGCCCAAGCCCGAAGCGCGGCCCATCCGAGCGCCGAGCCAGCCCGATCTCGCCGCCTTGGCCGAGCTCGCGGCGGCGCCCGTCGACTCGCCCGCGATCGCGCAGACCGGCGAGGTCATGGCGACGCTGCAGCTGCCGAGCGGCTGCTCGATCGACGATCTCGCGCCGGTGATCGAAGGCTTCGCCCCGGGCGCGACGGCCAAGGCGCGCCTGCAGATGCCGATCATGCTCGGCGAGCTCGCTGGCATGAAGCTCGACGGGGCAGCGCTGACGGCTCCGATCTCGATCGTCGTCGTCGACCCGAACGCCAACCCCGAGCCCGCCGCGCTCGTGGTCGAGTTCGATGATCTCGAGCGCCTGCGAGCGAGCGCGAGCGAGGCGGGGCGGGAGCTTCGAGTTCGCGATCGCTTGGCGTTGATCGGGTCGCCGGCGGTCGTGGCCGCGGTCGAGTCGTTCGCGTTCACGAACCTCGCCAAGGCCCCCGATCACACCGAGCTCGTTCTCTACCCGGCCGCGCTGATGCGCTCGCTCGGGCCGATGATCGAGCAGGGCCTGGCGACGATGCCGACGACGGGGCCGACTGGCGCGGAGGCTTCGATCGCGACGATGGCCAAGAGCATGGTCGGGATGACCCGGGCCTTCGGCGAGCAGAGCGGCCGCGTGGTCATCAGCGTCACCGCGAGCAAGCGGAGCGCCGACATCTACATGCGCGTGTACCCGATCGCGGGCACGACCTTGGCCAAGTTCGTCGCTGCCCAAGTCCCGGCCGATCATGCGCTGCTGGCCAAGCTGCCGCTCTCGCCCGACACGAGCGCGGTGATCTCGGGTCGCTTCGAGGCCGGGGCTGCGCGCGCGTCGATGCTCGAGCTCTTCAGCGGGATGATGCGCGAGTTCTATGGCTCGACCCTGAGCATCGAGGCGTGGGACGCGATGCTGGCCGACTGGCTCGACGCGCTCGACGGCCGGGTCGCGATGAGCGTGAAGCTCGGGATGCTCACGGCGCCCGGGGTCCAGCGCATGGCGATCCTGATGGGCAGCTCCGACCCCGAGCGCCTGCGCAGCTCGTGGCGCGCGATGATCGAGGCGATGAGCGCCAGCCCGGTCCCCTTCATGCAGGCGATGGGCATGAAGATGAGCTTCGATTCGACCCCCAACGCGCTCGAGCACGAGGGCGTGGTGATCGATCGCTTCGAGACCCACACCGACGTGTCGGCGATGACTCCGCAGATGCAGACGGCGATGAAGGCGGCCGGCTCCGATCACCAGGTCATCCACTTCGCGGCCTTCGATCAGGTCGGCGCGATGGGCTCGAGCGCCGAGGACATCGAGGGCTTGATCGACGCGGTCCGCAGCGAGTCCGAGCCCGCGCCGCTCGGCCCCGATCTCGCGCACGCGCTCGCGGCCTCGACCGCGCGCGGCGAGAGCCTGTTCTATTGGTTCGACTTCGCCGGCTTGATGCCGACGCCGAACGTGGGGCTGCCCTTCCGTGGCGTCGTCATGGGCATGGGCAAGCAGGGCGACGCGCTGAGCTTGTGCCTCTCGCTTACCAAGTGAGGCTCGCTCAGCCCTCGGCCAGCCAGACGTCCGCGCTCTCGACTCGAAAGCTCGCGCCCTCGCGGCTGCGCACTCGCAGCGCGCCGTCGTGATCGAGCCCGGTCGCGATCGCGGCGATCCGCTCGGTCCCGCTCGGGCTCGGACGATCGACCCAGACCTCGCGGCCGAGCACCACGCTGTGCGGCTCGTAGCGCGATCGGATCGCCGCGAAGCCGCCGACGAAGAAGCGCTCGAGCCAGCGCTCGAGCTCGTGCAGGATCGCGGCCAGCAGCGCGGCCCGACCCGGGCGACGATCGTCGTCGAGGTGCAGGGCCAAGCTGGTCGCGCGCTCGCGCAGCTCGGGCTCGAACTCGTCGAGCCTGCGATGCACATTGACGCCGAAGCCGACGACGACGTCGACCTCGCCGCCGCGCCAGCGGCTCTCGCACAAGATCCCGGCCAGCTTCCGCTCGCCGAGCAGCAGATCGTTGGGCCACTTGAGCCCGAGCGCGGGCAGGCCCTCGACGCCCGCGAGCCCGCGCAGCAGGCCCTCGCGCAGCCCGACCCCGACCGCGAGCGAGAGCGCCCCGAGCCCGCTCGGCGGCTTGCCACAGCGCAGGATCACGCTCGCGTAGAGGTCGCGACCAGCCGGCGAGGACCAGGCCCGGCCGAGCCGACCGCGGCCGGCCGTCTGCGCGTCGGCGGTGATCAACGCGCCGTCCGGTGGACCGCCGCTCGTGCTGGCGCTGGCCAGCCAGGCGAGCGCGCGATCGTTGGTCGACGCGAGCTCGACATGGTGCTCGTGGGTTCGCGCGAGCCGGGTCGTCGTCAACAGCTTGGCGAGCCCGGCGAGGTCGTCGTCGGCGTTCATTCGGGCAGCTTCGCCCAAGTTCGCAGCTGCTCGATCGTGACCACGCGCTGCTGATCGGCGAGCGGCCAGGCTTGGACCACGCGCTCGACCGCGAGCGCCTGGCCCTCGATGATCTCGAGCAGCCGGCGCGCGCGTCGACCCGTGCGGGCATCGGCCTCGCCGCTGGGTAGCCAGCCGAGATCGCCTTCGAAGAGCAGGCCCTGCGCGGGCAAGAAGAAGAGCAGGTACTCGTCGGTGTGGTGCGAAGCCTCGCCGATGTCGATCAGCTCGAGGCGCGTGTTCGCGTCGCCGAGGCTCAGGCGACCGCGCACGAGCATGAACTCGGGCGCCTTGGGCTCGTGCTGCTGCGCGTCCGGGTCGAGTCGATGCGGCCGGCTGGCGACGGACTCGAACAGGGCCTGGTTGCCGGGCGTGGTCACCAAGGTGACGCCAGCATGCACGAAGGGTCGCAAGCCGGCGCTGTAGTGCGGGTGATGGTGGCCGATCGCCAAATGGCGGACCGGCTTGTCGGGCAGCAGCTCGGCGACCCGGGCGAGGATCGCCTCGCCGATCTCGCTCGAGAGCGGGGCCTCGAGCACGACGCTATGGTCGGCGAAGGCGACGACCAGCACGCGGATGTCGTGCTCGCGCAGCTCGAACGAGTAGACGTCCTTGGCCAGCTCGATGACCTCGATGGGCTCGAGGGCATCGACCGGCGCAGCGCTCGGGCTCAGGCCCTCGGGCAGCGCGAAGGTGTCGGGGTCGATCGGGCCGCCGACGTGGATGGAGTCGAGCACGAGCTCGCGCCGCCACGACCAATCCGACTCGATCCGCAGCTCGCTCATGTGTCGCGGCAGCATCACGCCCTCGATCGCGACGTAGTCGGAGAACTCGAACCACTCGCTGGCGTCGCCCTCGATCGGATCGGCGATCAGCCGCTCGGCCCGGGTCAGCAAGCGCGTGTTCGCGTCGAGGTAGAGGTTCCAGGTCCCGCTCGCATCGGAGTAGGAAACCAACGCATGGGTTCGACCCTCGAGCGGAACCTCGCCGAGCTCGCGCAAGCTCGCGGGCGCGGCCAGAGCCGCGCGCAGGAATTCGTGGGGCAGCTTGCGGCGCAGCTCGAGCAGGGCCGCGGCGCGCGACTCGGGCCCGAGCGACTCGGCCACGTCTTGCCAGGGGTCGCGCGAAGCGGCGCCAGCCCGGGTGACCAAGGTCGTGGTCGTTTGCTCGGGCTCGTCGCCGGAGCGCAGCGTGCCGTGGTGGGCCGCGTCCTCGCCCGCGAACGCATAGCGGCCGACGATCTCGAGCTCGTCGATCTGTCCGGGCTTGGCCAGGTGCCCGGCCACACCGAACTTGCCCCTGTAGTGAAATTCGATCGAAGCGACCTCGCCCGTCTCGCGCAGATGAGCGAGCAGCGAGGCCGCGACCTCGTCCCGCGCGAGCCGAGCGTTGGCGTAGCCCGGTCCGCGTGCCTCGTTCGCGCGGGCGGGCGAGGCTTCGCTCGGACCCGCGACGATCGGTGGTTCGTGCGGGGGGCCATGCGTGGGCCCACAAGCGAAGGCGAGCCCGACGAGCCCGACGAGTACGAGCGCGGGTCGAGTCATTCGGCAAACTCGAACTGCATCGACAAGTCGACGTTCGGGGCCGAGTGGGTCAGCGCGCCGACGCTGACCAGGTCGACGCCGATCGCGGCCAGCCGCGGCAGGCGTTCGAGCGTGACGTTGCCGCTGACCTCGAGCACCAGCTTGCCCTGGGCGATCGCGACCGCCTCGCGCAAGGTCGCGTCGTCCATGTTGTCGAGCAGCACCGCCTGGATCCCGGCCGCGATCGCCTCGCGCAGCTCGGCCAAGCTGGTGACCTCGCACTCGACTCGCAGGGTGTGCGGCGCGTGCTCGATCGCGGCCCGGACTGCGCTCGTCAGCGAGCCGGCGCAGCGGATGTGGTTCTCTTTGATCAGCACGCCCGCGCCGAGATCGTTGCGATGGTTGTGGCCGCCGCCGCAGCGGACCGCGTAGCGATCGAGCGCGCGCAGGCCCGGCATGGTCTTGCGGGTGTCGACGACCCGCAGCTTGGGCCCGGCCGCGTCGACGTGGGTGCGGGTCAGGGTTGCGACGGCGCAGGCCCGACCGAGCAGGTTCAACGCCGTCCGCTCGCCAGCCAGCAGCGCGCGGGCGTTGCCGGACAGGCGCACGAGCTCGTCGCCGCGCTCGACTCGAGTCGCCTCGGCCACCAAGCGCTCGACCACGACGCTCGCGTCGACCCGCGCGAACACCTGCTCGACCAGCTCGCCGCCGCAGAACACCAGCGCCTGCTTGGCGACGATCCGCGCCCGACCCTGGCGATCGGCGGGGACGGTCAGCCGCGCGGTCAGATCCCCGCTCGCGAGGTCCTCGGCCAGCGCGGCCGCGATGCAGGGCTCGATCACGCCGAGCTCGACGATGCTGCTCATGCGCGAGGCTCCCGGGGAAGATCGAGCATCGCCTCGAGATCCTCGCGCGACTCGAGCCGATCGCGTGGGACCGGGACGTCGCCCGCGACGGGATCGTGGCCGGGCGCGGGCGCGGGCGCGGGCTTGGCCGGGCTCCAGGTCTCGCACTCGAGCCGGTTTTGGCCGGCCCAGCGACGCAGGCGTGGGTCGGGGTTGATGACGCGCGGCTGCCCGACCTCGAGCAGCATCGGCAAGTCCGAGTAGCTGTCGGTGTAGAAGTACGAGTTGGCCATGTCGATGCCCTCTTGCTCGGCGAAGCGCCGACCGGCGGCCAGCTTGCCGGGCCCGAAGCAGCTCGGCGGGTAGTAGTGACCGGTGAGCTTGCCCTCGGCGATCTCGAGCTGCGTGCAGACGAGGTGCGGGACGTCGAGGATCTTTTGCAGCGGCTCGACCGAGAAGAAGGTGCCCGAGGTCAGCAAGACCAGCATGTGGCCCTGGCTGCGGTGCCACTCGATCCGCGCGCGACCCTCGACGCAGATCTCGGGCTCGATCTCGGCGTGAAACCAGGTCGCGATCTCGCGGATCATCTCGTCGACCGACTGGCCCGCGTAGCCAGCCACGACCTCGCGGGTCACGGCCTCGTAGTCGAGCACGCTCATCCGATACTTGACCAGCCACCAGACCGAGCGCAGCGCGGCCCCGACCGAGATCTTGCCGTTGCGCCACAGATACTCGACCCACTTGCGGCCCGAGTTGCAGGCGATCAGCGTGTGGTCGACGTCGAAGAACGCGGCGATCTGCGGAGCGGGGCGATCGGCTGGCTGCGTCGCGCTCAAGGTCCTGGAAACGTACTCGCCAGCAGCAGGTCCATCAACAGGTTGGACGCGGCATGGAACAAGGCCGGCGCCCACAAGCTGCCGCTGCGTCGCCACAGCCAGGCGAAGGCCAGCGCGGGAAAGAAGGTCGCGAGCCGAGCCGCGTTGGGCATGGTCACGAGGTGGCCCAGAGCGAAGAGCGTGCTGGAGATCACCGCGGCCCAACCGAAGGGCACGCCAAAGAGCTTGCGCGAGGGCGGCCAGCGTTGCTCGAGCGCGCTCATCAGGTAACCGCGATGAAACACCTCTTCGGGCAGCGCGACCGCGAACAGGCCGATCGCCAGATCACGCAGGAAGCCGAGCCCGTGGTACTCGACCCACGCGGCCGGGACATAGAGGCCGCGCGGCCAGAACCCGCCCGGCCAACGCCGACACTGACGCTCGAGGAAGTGCTCGAGGCCGCCGGCACCAGGCGTCAGTGACTCGACCGCGATCACCGGCGAGAGCACGCTCAGGTCGCCTTGGCAGGCCTGCCAGTAGAAGCCCCAGGTCAGCAGCGCGAACAGGGGGAACACGGCCAGCGCCGCGAGTGCGGCCCAGCGCCAGCCGGCCCGAGTCCACGGTGGGATCGGGACCTCGGGCCCGACCTGCCAGCGCGCCGCCAGCTCGGGGTGGTGACGCAGCAGCCAGCCCGGCAAAAAATAAAACCCGGCGATCAACACGACGCCGAGCGACTCGGCGGCCGCGGGTGGCCAGGGCAGGGCACGCAGGATCGCGTAGCCGCCGTAGAGCACGAAGGTCGCGAGCACCGCTCGTCGGGCGATGCGCCGGACCTCGTCGGGCGTGGGCGGGGACGGAGCGACCTCGGCCGATCGCAGCTGTTCGGCCCTCGCCACGGCGTGCGGATCTACACCATCCGCGCGAGCCGGGCCATGCGCCGGCGCAGGCTCTCGAGGGTCTCGTTGAGCATGTCGACCTGCTCGAGCACGCTGGCGTCGGTCGCGAGCGAGTGGATCTCGGCCCGATCGAGCGACGCGCCATCGAGCACGCCCAAGGTCGAGAGCAGGTACTTCTCGATCCGCTCCATCGCCAGCGCCGTCTCGCGCAGGTCGTCGTCGATGAAGAGCAGCAGGTTCTCGACGTCGCGAACCTGGGCCAGGGCCGGGTTCGGCGTGTAGTCGTTGTTGGCGCGGTCCATCAGGCGATCGCGGGCGCGCGCGCGACCTCCGCTGATGCGCCTTTCGCCACCGGTCTCGACCGCTTGGGCCTGGGCGGCCGACTGGACGTCATCGCTGCTGGGGCCGTGGATCGGAACCATGGCAACCCCTTGGCATGGCTCCCGGGCCTCGGGCAAATTTTTGGAGATCTCGCGGCTCGATCCAGCTCGGGGTCGCAAACCCCCGAAAGGGGTGACTTGCGTGTGATGCGAGAGTGGGGATCCTTAGCCGACCCGGGGCGATGGCGGCAATTCCAGACCATATCCTCGAACAGATTCGAGCGCAGACCGACATCGTCGAGGTCGTCGGTCGTCACGTCGGGCTCAAGAAGTCCGGCAAGCAGTGGAAGGGCCTGTGTCCCTTCCACGAGGAGCGCTCGCCCAGCTTCTACGTCGACCCGGTTCGGCGCCACTACAAGTGCTTTGGCTGCGGCGCCTGGGGCGATGCCTTCGACTTCTTGCAGAAGATCGAGGGCGTGGGCTTCATGGCGGCCGTCCGCTCGCTCGGGGCTCGCGTCGGCGTGGCGCTGCCCGATCAGGATCCCGGCGACATGGCTCGGGCCGAGCAACGCGAGCGCGAGCGCGAGGTCGCCTATCAGATCAACGCCGCGGCCGCCGACTTCTACCGCGACTTGCTGCTCCATCGAGATCAAGGCGCGGCCGGTCGCGCCTATCAGACCGAGCGCCAGATCGCCGACGAGACCAGCGAGACGTTCAAGATCGGCTATGCGCCGGCGCCCGCGGAGGCCGGCTGGGACCTGCTCGTCCGCCACCTCCAGCAGAGCAACTTGCCCTTGCCCGCGGCCGAGCAGCTCGGCTTGATCGTTCGCAGCCCGCGAGGGAACGGTTGGTATGACCGCTTTCGCGGCCGGCTCATGTTCCCCATCATCCAACCAGGTGGACGGGTGCTCGGCTTCTCCGGCCGGATCCTTCCGCAGTTCGCGGCCGAGTCCGAGGGCGACCCCAACAAAGAGGTTCAAAAGGCGCCCAAGTACGTCAACTCGCCCGAGTCCTCGCTCTACAAAAAGGCCCGAACATTGTTTGGGTTGCACGCAGCGGGAAATCCCATGCGTGAGCGCGAGCGGGCGATCCTCGTCGAGGGCCAGATCGACGTGGTCGCGATGCACGGTCGCGGCTTCTCGGAGACGGTCGCGTCGCTCGGCACGGCGCTGACCAAGCAACAGTGCGAGCTGCTCGCTCGCTTCACGGATCGCGTGGTGCTCTGCTACGATGGCGATCGGGCTGGCGTGAAGGCGAGCTATGCGGCCATGCCCGTGCTGCTCGAACAGGGCATGGACGTGCGGATCGCTCCGCTCGAACCCGGTGAGGATCCCGACAGCGCGGATCCAGAGCGACTCGCCAACCTCTTGCGCCGACCTGGTTCGGCGCTCGAGTGGCTGATGAAGCGAATGGTCGACAAAGGCGCCCGCCAGTCGATCGACGCCAAAGCCCGCGCTCTTCGAGCGCTAGTCCCGCTTTTGCGCTGCGTTCGAGGCCGCGACGCTCGAGGCGACTACGCGAATTTGGCCGCAGACATGCTCGAAATCCCGGCTCGACGGGTTTGGGCCGCGGTCGAGAGCGGTCCTTCGAACGCCGACATGGGCCCGGGTCCCGACCATGGCGAGCACGCTGGTTCGGGCCCCTCGCGTTCTCGACCCCCCGAACACGAGCGTGGGAATTCTGCCCAAGTCTCGCAATTTTCACCGGGCATGCCACACTCCGCGACCATGCGCTTGCAGCCTCTCCCCAGCGGTCAAGCGAGCGTCACGGCGCTGCTGGTCGACCGCCCCGAGCTCGCTCGGGTGGCAGAGCGCGAAGGGATCCTGGATCGAGTGACCGACCAACGGCTGCGTCCGATCGTCGAGCGAGTGCTTCGAGCCGCGCTCGAGGGCGACGCGATGCCGAGCGAAGGCGAGCTGCTCGACCTGGTCGATCCCGGCCAACACCGCATGCTTCACGACCGAGTGTTCGGCCACGCCTACCTCGAGGTCGACGACCCTCACGCCGCGCTGGAGCAGGGCTTGGTCCTGTGCGAGCGCGACCAGCTCGAGATCGAAGTCCGCATGCTCGAGCAGCAGATCGCCAGCGCCCAGCGCCGCGGCGATCAAGACGCCCTTCACCAGCTCGTCGCGCAGCGGATGACTGCTCGGCGCCGTCAAACCGAGCTTCAGGCCAGCCTTCGCCGGCATTGAATCGACGCTACCCCCGGCCCCTCGGGCCCTGGCCTTTTGGCCAAACCGGGTCCATTCGGACCTGTCCCTCAGCCTGCCTTTCAGCCCCCCAAGAGGTTCAGTACTCCATGTCAGCAAAGACCCGCTCCGTGGACGTCGACAAGATCAAGAAAGCCATCGTCGCTTTCAGCAAGAAGAAGGGTCACGTGACCGTCGAGGAGCTGCGCGAGCTGCTGCCTTCGGACATCGTCGACCACCAGAAGATCGGCGAGTGGCGAAAGCTGCTCGAAGACGAAGGCGTCACGATCGTCGAGGCCGAAGCGGCCAGCTCCGGCAAGCGTGACCGCGAGGACAAGCGCGAGGACAAGCGCGACGAAGAGACCCCGGTGATGACCCGTCGTGAAGACGACGACGAGGCCGAGGCCGAAGAGAGCGACGACGAGGACGAGGGCAAGCCCAAGCCCAAGTCCAAGCGCGCCCGCGAGCGCGAAGGCGAGGCCAGCGACGGCGCGACCCGGACCAACGATCCCGTCCGCATGTACCTGCGCAAGATGGGCTCGGTCTCGCTGCTGACCCGCGAGGGCGAGGTCGAGATCGCCAAGCGGATCGAGCAAGGCGAGATCCGGGTGCTCGACATCATCCTGCGCAGCCCGGTCGCGGTCCCCTTCGTCCAGGACCTCTTCGACAAGATCAAGCGCAACCAGCTGCGGATCAAGGACGTCGTTCAAATCGCGACCCCGAACGACGGGCCGAGCATGGGCAAGGAAGAGACGGCGCCGCTCAACCAGGAGGCGGCGTTCGAGAACATGCAAAAGCTGCTCGAGAAGATCCGGCGGCACCAAAAGGACATCGAGAAGCTGCTCTTCCAAGACGGAAGCTCACCGGCCGCTCCGACTCCGACTCCGCCGCCCGCGGCCGAGAAGTCGAAGGAGCGAGGCAAGTCGGTCGACGAGCAGGTCGAGGATCACAAGACCTCGATCGTCGACGCGATCCGCGAGATGCACCTCGCCCGCAAGCCGATCGACGCGATGGTCGAGGAGCTCAGCTCGATCGTCGACCGCCTGCGCAAGGCCAGCCAAGATCTGATCACCTGCGAGAAGCGGGCCGGCATGGACCTCGAGGAGCTGCGCTTGCTCTTCAAGGACGTCCGGCTCAGCGAAGAGGAAGAGTTCAAGCTCTGCCGTCGGCTCGGCCTCCACCCCTCGGAGCTGCACGAGATCGAGGCCCGGATGAAGCTCGCGTTCAAGCGCTTCCGGCAGATCGAGCAAGAGACCGGCGCGCAGAAGGACGAGCTCAACGACCTCTACAACTCGTTGATGGAGGCCAAGAAGCAGGCCGAGCGGGCCAAGGCCGAGCTGGTCGAGGCCAACCTTCGCTTGGTCGTGTCGATCGCCAAGAAGTACACGAACCGCGGCTTGCAGATCCTCGACCTGATCCAAGAGGGCAACATCGGCCTGATGAAGGCCGTGGACAAGTTCGAGTACAAGCGCGGCTACAAGTTCTCGACCTACGCGACCTGGTGGATCCGGCAGGCGATCACCCGAGCGATCGCCGACCAGGCCCGGACCATTCGAATCCCGGTCCACATGATCGAGACCATCAACAAGTTGATCCGAACCAGCCGCACGCTGGTCCAGGAGCTCGGCCGCGAGCCGACCCCGGAAGAGATCGCCGAGAAGATGGAGCTCCCGCTCGACAAGGTC
>JAMHUH010000867.1:0-12305 GCA_035904925.1 Nannocystaceae bacterium | reverse complement strand
GAATTGCTCGGGCGCTTGACCATCGGCTCGGCCCACGACGTCGAGCGAGCCACCGCGATCGCTCGCAACTTGGTCGAGCGCTTCGGCATGAACCCGAGCGGAGCGCTCGAGATCCGCGACTACTCGCACGACGAGCGCTTGTCCGAGCGGACCCGCGAGAGCCACGACGCCAACATCCGCGAGCTGCTCGAGCGCGAGCGGGCGCGGGCCCGCTCGATCCTGCACGAGCACCGGGCCGAGCTGCTGGCGCTGCGCGACTTGCTGCTCGAAAAAAAGGTCATCGACGCCCGGACCATGCGCGAGCTGGTCCCGGGTGCCCCGCATCTGCCGGCTGCGCCCGCGAGCGAGCCGGCCGCGTCCGAGCCCTGAGCTCGCTCTGCATCCCCTCGCTTCGCCCTCCCCCGCTCGCTTCGCTCGTCACACTCCCGGACCCAACCTCATGGCCGAGCTCAACATTCGTCTGCTGATCGACCCGACCTCGGGCAAGAAGAACATCATCATCGAGTACGAGGCGGACAGCGACGCGCTGCCGCACGAGCACGAAGAAGAGCACCGCGTGTTGATCGACAAGCTGATCGAAGGTGGCGCGATCAAGGCCGAAGAGATCGGCAAGATCGTCGTCCAGCGCGAGCAAGGGCGCAGCGTCACGGCGGTCGAGGACGAAGCGGCGAGCGAGCGCGAAGCGGTGAAGCAGGGCTCCTGATGCCGACGCTGGTGTTCGCCGATTCGCCCTCCTTGCGGGCCGCGTTGGACTCGGGGCTGGTCCCGCCGGGCGTCCAGGCCAAGCCGCTGCGCTTCGTTCGTGACGACCAAGGTCAGCTCTGGGCCGAGCCCGCGGGCAAGCTCTCGCGGGCCGAACAAGCCGCGCTCGAGACCGCTGGGGTCGGGCTGCGCCGGATCAAGCTCGAGACGATCGGAGCCGTCCGCGAGGGTGGTTGCTGGGGCGAGATCCTGCCGGCGCTGCCGAGCGAGGAGCCGGTCCCCCCGCTGGGCGAGGTGCTCTTCGTCAGCGAGGGCGACGAGGGCTTCTTGCGCCTGAGCGGCGAGCTGATCCGGCTCGGCTGCGAGGATCAGCGCCTGGCCTTCTTCGTCGACGCCGCGGGCCAACGCCGCAACCTGTGTCGCGTGATCGATCCGCCCTATTACGCGGTCTTGCGCGCGCTCGATGTCGACGATCCCCTGCGAGCCTTCTCGCCGACGCGCTTGGGCGGACGCGTGCTGGTCGAGCTCGGCCACCGGCATCTGCTCGCGGATCGCTTCTCGGCCGAGCCCGGCCAGCTGGTCTTGGTCCCCGGCCAAGCCGACCTCCGGGCCGAGCCCGAGCCCTGGTTGCGAGTGCCGGACGGTCCTTGGCTCGACCTGCACGAGGTCGCCCAGGTCGCGCTGCCCGAGGCCAGCGCGTGGACGCCGAGCAAGCCCGCGCGGCAATTGCAGATCGAGCTCCAGCTGGTCCGCGCGCCCAGCCTCCGGCCGCCGACGCTCTGGGTCATCCGCGAGCGGGCGATCGAGCAGATGGAGACGCTGGTTCGCACGCTGCCCGACGTCGTCGTCGGCCGGCTTCGCTTCGCGGCGATCACCAAGCCCGACGGCGACACCATGGTCGTGCTGCGAGCCCGTCGCAGCGAGCAGCAGCCGCCCGCGCTCGAGCTCGAGGCCGAGGCCTACTCGACCGTCGCGCAGCTGCCCGACCTCCACGTCCCGATCGCCCGGACCATCGACCCGCCGCTGCGCCCGGCCAAGCTCCGCGAGCTGCTCCTGCGCGAGCCCGAGCGGGTGGTCTGGTTGGCGCCGCAGGGCGACCCGGGCAAGCGCGGCCAGGCCTTCGTGCGCGAGAGCTTGCCCGAGCGATCCTTCGCGCCGCTGCTCGAGTGGGTCGACTACCTGGTCGGTCAGCACCTCGACAAGCTCGTGCCGTGGGTGCGCAGCACCAGCTTCGACTTCGACGAGTTCGTGTCGATGCAGCTCGAGTGGGACGAGCGGGGCAGCATCCGCGAGCCGCGAGACGACGACGACGAGCGGAGGCGCGGCCGCAAGCGCAGCGCCGCGCCGCGCGAAGTGCCGGCGCCGGTCGAGATCCAGCGAGTCGAGGTCGAGACGCCGACCGCTACGGCGATCCCGACCAACCACGAGCTCGCGCCGATCGAGCTGCCGCGCGACGAAGTCGAGGTCCGGCTCGCCGCGATCGAGCAGCGAATGTGCGAGCTCGACTCGCCGCTCGACGACCCCAGCCGCACGCCGCTCTGGGTCGACCTCGGCGGCCTCCAGGCTCGCCTCCATCGCTCGCGCGACGCCGGGCTCTCGTGGGCGCGCGCGCTGTGGGAGCCCGGTCCGCCTGGCGGGCTCTCGCCGCTGGCGATCGCCGAGCGCTGGGCGAAGGCCGAGGCCAGCATGCTCGGCTACCCCGACGCCGAGCAGCTGTTCGGGATCCTCGAGATCGTGCCCGAGGATCTCGACGAGCCGATGATCCGCGCGCTCGCGGCTCGGGTCGTGGTCGAGCACCTGCGGGTCCTCGCCGCCCGCGAGAGCGCCCCAGCCTCGACGCCGCGCGCGGGCGACGAGCGGCTCGCCGCGCTCCAACGCTTCTTCGCCAGCCACGGCGACCAACTCGACCTGCGCACGCTCTGGCTGGTTCGCAGCGCGCTGGCCCAGCTGGCCGGCGACGATCGCCTGGCGCTCTTCCAGACCCGCGACGCGATCATGGCGGCGCTGCGCGAGGGCATGGGCCTGTCGCGCAACATCCCCGGCTTCGTTCGGACCCAGGGCAGCGAGGGCGACGCGGGCGACCTCGGCCGGCTCGCCGACGAGCTGCTCCGGCTCCGCGACGAGTTCCTCGCGACCAAGCGGCGGCGTACGACGATCGAGTCGACCAACCCCGAAGAGCTGACCCGCGCCTACGTGCGACTGACCTTCGGCTGGGGCCTCGCCCGCGTCGGCCGACCCGAGGCGGCTCGGGCCGAGCTCGAGGCCGCTCGCGGGCTGCTCGGTCCGCGGATCGCCGAGGGCAACCCCGACCTCCTCCACCGCGCAGCCTTCCTCGCCTACCAAGCCCGGATCGAGCAGAGCCTCGAAGGCATGCCGGCCAGCACCCCGCTCTCGCCCGCGCCGGGCGGGCCGATCGCCTGCCGCGAAGCCTTGGTCAGCCTCGAGCGCTTCAAGTACGACCGGCTGATTCAGCTCTCGCGGATCCTCGATCCTCGCCAGGCCGTCGACGCCTTCGAACGCTGGGCGCACAAGGACGACGAGCCCTTCGCCGGGCTCGCGCTGCTGGCCAAGCCCGACCAGCTGGCCAAGCTCTTCGATCGCATGCTCGCCGCGCTGCCCGAGTTCGGGCCCGAGAAGCGCTCGCGCGATCTCGGCGACGTGCTCGCCTTCCTCGAGGCCCTGCCCGACACCCTCGCCGTCCCGATCCTACGCCGCGCGCTCGAGCAGATCGCCAGCTTGCCGATCGCCGATCAGCCCCGGCTCTTGCGCGACGCGATCTTGCAGGCCGCCTACTACGACCGGCCCGAGCTGCTCGGCGAAGCCCTGAGCTTGATCGAGGCCAGCCACAGCGCGCTCGCCGAGGCCCAGCCGATCGCCCACGCCGAGCTGCTGACCCGCTGCGCCCCGGCGCTGCGCCGCAGCGGGCTCGAGGACCGACTCGGCCGCTTGCTCGTCCAACTCGAGTCCAAGATCGGCGACGCCAGCGACCTCGCCCACGTCACCGCCCGCCTCCACCTCGCCGCGGGCCAAGCCGTGCTCGGTAAGCCCGAGCGGGTCCAGCCGGCCTTCGTGGCCGCGCACGCGCTGCTGCCCGAGCTCGCCCAGTCCAACCCCGGCAACCACCAGGTGCTGCTGCGCGAGATCGCGGTCGCGCTCTCGCGCAGCACGCCCGGCCAAGCGATCGCGGGCGCGCGGGCGCTGATGCAGCGGCTGCCCGACACCAGCGACAGCATGAGCACGAACTCGCACTTCTGCCTGGCGGTCATCCAGCTGATGGAGGCCGTCGTGCTCTCGCTCGCCAGCGAAGACCTCGCGCTCAGTGAGTGGGCCCGGCGCTGGATCGAGGAAGACGAGCACCTCCTGCACCGCCGCATCCATCGCGACCTCGCCCGCGTCGGCGCCTGAGTCCGAGTATCCTGGCAGCCTCGATGAACCGGTACGAACGCGTCCAAGAGCTCGATGCCCGGCTGCTCCGGCTGATGGGCAAGGTCCGAGTGCTCGGCGCGCTGAGCTGGCCGCAGCAGGTCATCGCCCGCTTCCTCGCCGATCACCAGGCCGGCCATGACCGCCTGCCCGAGGTCGTGCTCGAGCCGCTCGCCGACGACGACGCCTGCGAGCAGCTCGAGGCGCTGGTCCGCGAGGCCGACCGCAGCGATCCCCTCCAAGCCTTCGTGGCCCGGACCGCCGACAGCTTCGCGATCGCGGCCCACATGCTGCGCGAGCGCGGGACCCCAGGCTTCGTCGCCCGCTCGACCGCGCTCTACGGCCTGCCGAGCGATCGGATGCCCGGCTCCGAGGTCAGCCACCTCGACGCCGCGCGCTTGTTGATCGAGACCACCAAGGATCTCGCGGCCGCGGGCGTGGTCCATGACGACGACGTCTGCTTGATGCCCGAGTACGTGGCCAGCGAGATCCACAAGCGAGTCGAGCCGGTGCTCGGCGTCGACACGCCGGCGTTCGAAATCGACATGCAGCTGGCCTCGAAGGCGGCGGCCAGCGCCAAGCGAGTCCGGCTGCGCGGCGGCACCTGCTTCACTCGGCCCGACATCTATCAGCTGGCCCAGCACGAGGCGTTGGTCCACTCGCTGACCGCCATCAACGGCGGCAAGCAGCCGCTGCTGCGCTGCATGGGCGCCGGCTCGCCTCGAACCACGCTCGCGCAAGAGGGCCTCGCGACCGTCGCCGAGCTGACCACGGGCAGCATGGACATCGCTCGCTTGCGCCGCATCGCGCTGCGGATCTGCGCGACCCACCTCGCGCTCGAGGGCGCCGACTTCATCGAGGTGTTCCGCTTCTTCCGAGATCAGGGCCAGACCGAGGTCGAGAGCGCCCACTCGGCCGCGCGCGTGTTTCGGGGCGGTGACGTCCGAGGACGAATCGCGTTCACCAAAGATGTCGTCTACCTGTGCGGCATGGTCGCCGTGCACACTTTCTTGCACAAAGCGATCGCCGACGCCCGGCCCGAGCTGATTCGGCGCGTGTTCGCGGGTCGCCTCGCGCTCTCGGACTTGCTCGACCTCGCCCCTTGCTTCGAGTCCGGTGAGGTCGCAGAGCCGACCTACTTGCCGCCCTGGGCCAAGGACCTCGATCGCCTCGCGGCGTACCTGGCGTTCTCTTCGGTCATCAACCAGATCAACCTCAACGCGATCGACCTCGACGAGTTCCTCTCGCGCGAGGCCGATCGTGGTGCTGGTCGCGGCTGAGCTGTACCCTGGCCCCATGCAGGGCCTTCGCGTCGTCGCTCTCTCGCTCGCGCTGCCCCTGTTCGGTTCGGCGTGTCGAATGGAGAACCCGGCCTTTGGCGACGACGAGCTGGCCGACTCGGGCGAGTCGGCCAGCGAGACGAGCGAGAGCACCTCGACCGACGCGAGCGGGACCGAGTCGGCGACCAGCGACGCGACCACGGAAACGCCGACGACGACCAGCGACTCCACGACCAGCGACACGACCGCGAACGACACCAACCTCGACACCTCGGAGAGCGACACGCTCGCGACCTCGGACACGGGCGTACCTTGTCCCGATCCTCTGTTCGACTGCGATGGCACCTGCGTCAGCCTCGAGGACGACCCCGACAACTGTGGCGAATGCGGGAACGCCTGCGGCGAGGGCCATGTCTGCATCGGCACCTGCACGCCGATCAAGTACGTCTTCGCCAGCTCCGAGGTCCGCACGGGCGTGATGGGAGGCATCGGCGGGGCCGACATGCTCTGCAACCAACTCGCGGCGGCCGCCACTCTCCCAGGCAGCTACTACGCCTGGAACTCGACCGACGGGAGCTACCCCAACTTCGACTTCGTCAAAGAAGGCGCCTACGTCCGGACCGACGGCGTGCTCGTGGCCACGTCCTACGCCGACTTGACCGACGGCAGCCTGCTCGCGCCGATCAACCTCGACGAGATCAAGGAGCCCGCGCCGCACGTCATGGTCCCGGGCTGCCCGAACGTGACGGGCGGGGTCTGGTCGAACACGACGCCCGCGGGCAACTATGCTGGCAACCCCAACTGTGGTGGTTGGTCGCTCAGCCTCCAGGTCCTCGGCCGACTCGGCAACCTCGATGCCACCGACACGAGCTGGACGGACGCCGCATGCCAAGCCGCGTGCATCGCAACGTTGCCGATCTACTGCGTGCAGCAGACCGGCTGAGCCGTTATCATCGCGGCCCTGATGAGCGCCAAGGTCCCTCTCACCCACGAGCAGCGTGACGCCGAGATCGCGGCCGTCGAAGCGCTCGACTACGAGGCCCTGGCCGCCCGCGCGCACGAGCTGCGCGAGCGCCTCAACCGGTTCCGCGCCGCGCTCGGCCGCTACTTCGTGTCGCGCCAGCCGATCATCGATCTGATGACCGTCTGCGCGATCGCCCAAGAGCCGCTCTTGCTGGTCGGGCTGCCGGGCACCGCCAAGTCCGACCTCGTCACCAAGTTTCGCGACGCGCTCGGGATCCCTGCGGACGACTACTTCGAGTACATGCTGACCCGCTTCACCGAGCCCTCCGAGGTGATGGGCCCGATCGACATCAACCTCCTGCGCGAGGGTCGTTATGTCCGCCGCGTGCTCGGCAAGCTGCCGACCGCCCGCATGGTCTTCCTCGACGAGATCTTCAAGTCGAATTCGGCGATCCTCAACTCGCTGCTGACCATCATCAACGAGCGCAAGTACTACCAGGACGGCCTCCCGGTCCCGGTCGCGCTCAAGATCCTGCTGGCCGCGACCAACGAGATCCCCGAGCACGCCGAGCTCGCGGCGCTCAAAGATCGCTTCTGCCTCAAGGCCGTCGCGCACCCCGTCCAAGACACCCACTTCTTCGAGCTGATCGACGCGGGCCTCGACGCCCAGACCCAGCGCGACCTCAACCTCAAGCCCTGGCAAGAGGGCCACGCCAACCTGCTCGACCTGCTCGAGGCCCACCGCTACCTGACCATGCAGATGGCCCGGCGCGAGCTGCTGCCCGATGGCTCGGTCAGCCGCGACCGCGACCGCTACTTCTCCGACGAGCTGCTGCGCGAGCTGCATCGCCTGCTCAAGACCCTCGCCCGCGAAGACGGCGTGTTCGTGTCCGACCGCAAGGTCGTCAAGCTCTACAAGCTGCTGCGCTGTCGGGCCTGGCTGCTCCACGGCGGCAAGGTCGAGCGCGAAGACCTGGTCTTGCTCGCCTACCTCGGCGAGACCCGCGAAGAGCTGGCGCTGCTCGAAGACAAGGTGCCCAAGCTGCTCGGACTCGAATGACCCTCGCCCGCACCACCGACGCCGAGGCATGGGTCGCGGCCGGCTTGGTCCTGCAGCGTGGTGAGCAGGTCGACGGCGCGTTGATCGGCCTGGTCCGCGCGTGGGTCGAGTCGGTCGTGAACACGGTGGCCTTGCTGCCCCCGCTCGGGGTCGCGGCCGACCTCGCCCGGCTCGTCGCGCGGGCGCCCTTCGACATCGGCCGCTCGCAGCGAGTCGACGATCCCCAGCTGCGCGAGGCCCTCGACGCCTACGAGGAGCACCTGCTCGGCCGGCTCTCGGCCGACTTTCGGCTCGAGCTGGCTCGCGACGCGCTGGTCCGCTTGCCCGAGGCCCAGCGCGCCGCCGCGATCGGTGTGTTCGTCGAGCAGGTCCTGACCCGAGTCGTGACCGCGCTCGGGACCCCGCTCGACTCGCCCGCGCCCGGGGCCGTCCGTCGCGCGCTGCAAGAGTCGAGCGTCGGGCTGTTCGAGACCGGCAACGAGGCGCTCGCCGACCCCGAGCAATTCGAGCTGCGCGACGAGCTGATCGCCGCCTACACCAGCTTGGCCGCGGGCGCCCGCCGCTGCGGCGCGCTGATCGGCGACGTCGAGATCTACACGCTCGAGAACTTCGACGCGCTGCGCAGCTCCTCGCTGCGCCTCGCCATGGCCCAGATCGCCGAGGCCGCCCAGTCGATCGAGCGCACGCTGCCAGTTCGAGTTCGGCGCAGCGAGGCCAGCCGCGGCCGCACGCCGACCCGGGTCGAGGACGAGAGCGCCTATCCGATCGGCGGCTACGCCTCGATCTCCAACGTCGGCGGGATCGAGAGCCTGGTCAGCTCCGAGCTGATCTACATGACCCCCGAGGCCGAGCGCCAAGCCGGCAACATCGACCTCTTCGACGTCCGCTGGGCCTCCGACGAGCTGCTCAAGTACACCCGCGACGAGAGCGTGCACACCCGCGAGCGCCGGACCATCAGCTTCGCGCTCGACCCTTCGCTGATCCACGGCCGCATCAAGGATCCCGGCCTGCCCTTTCAGCGCCTGGTCGTGGTCTTCGGTGGCCTCGTCGCCGGCGTCCGCAAGCTCTGCTCGTGGCTCGACGAGTCCGATCTGCACCTGCACTTCTTGTTGCTCGGCGCGCCCGGCCCCGACGCCGACGCGCCCAGCCAACCACTGCGGAGCGAGGCCGAGCTCGCCCGGCTCTTGCTGCGCGAGTTCGTCGAGTCGGGCGTGGTCGAGTTTCGCGAGCTCGCCGACCTCGCCGCCGCGCTCGGCCATGTCGAGCGAGCCAGCGAGACCAGCGGCAGCGAGGTCGTGTGGATCGCCGACAAGCCGCTGCAGCCCACGCTCGAGCAGGGCTCGCGGGTCCGGGCCCACACGCTCGCGATCGGCGAGACCAAGCCGCGGCTGTGGCTGGACGGTGACGAGCGAGTCATTCACGACGAGGGCTGGCTGGCGTATGTGCGGGTGTTTCAGGATCTGCTCGCGATGCTGGTGTGATAGCGTCGGCGCATGCGTGAGCGACTCTTGGGTTACGCGAGCGTGCTCTTGCTGGCCGGCTGCGGCGACCCGGGTCGCAACGACGACGAGGTCGGCACGAGCCTGAGCGAAGAAGGCATCTCGGGCACCGGCAACGAGGCCGAGAGCAGCGGCACGCTCGGCACCGGCGACGGTGACGGCGACCCCACCACGGCCAGCAGCGACAGCGGCATCAAATTCGACACGCTCCAGCCCGACGGCAGCGACACCGGCCCGCCGATCGACATGTGCAAGGTCATCGACGAGACCAACGCGGTCGGCAACTGCGACGAGCAGGCGCCACCCGACAGCTTCGAGCCGGCGATCCAGTGGACCTTCGGCCCGACCGAAAAGAGCTGGGTGACCCCGCTGGTCGGCAACTTCACCGACGATGATCAAAACGGCGAGATCGACCTTTGCGACGTCCCCGACGTCATCTTGGTCTCCAACTTCTCGATCAGCTACTCGACCGACTGCTTCGTCCACTTCCTCGACGGCGCGACCGGGGCCGAGCACTTCTCGATCCCGCCCTCCGAGCACGTCTCTTGCGTGGCCACGCCAGCCTTCGGCGACATCGACAACGACGGCCTGCCCGAGCTGGTCGCCGTCTACAACGACGTCGGCGGCGTGTTCCGGGTCAAGGCCTTCGAGCACGACGGCACGCCCAAGTGGACCAACACCACCGACGGTGGCAACGCCGATCAGTTTTATCGCCAGTCCGGCGCGATCGCGATTCACGATCTCGACGCCGACGGCACGCCCGAGATCGTGTTCAACCACGAGGTCTACAACGCCGACGGCACGCTGCGCTGGGAGAAGATCAACCCGCAGGCCGGCGAGCTCGAGGCCTCGGTCGGCGTCGACCTCGACGGCGACGGCATGATGGAGGTCGTGACTGGCCACTCGGCCTACCACCACGACGGCACGGTCTACTTCGAGAACTACCCGACCATCCCGGGCCAATCGATCCCGCAGATCGCCAACCTCGACGGTGATCCCGAGCCCGAGATCTTCGTCACCTCGGGCACGGGCTTGTTCATGGTCGAGCACACCGGCGCGATCAAATGGGGCCCGGTCTTGCCGACCGGCGTCCAGCCCTCGGGCTACTTGACCTGGCAGCGACCCGGCACCATCCACGACTTCGACGGTGACGGCGTGGCCGAGATGGCCAGCTCTTCGCGCGACTTCTATGCCGTCTACCAGGGCCCGCTGCCGAGCGACGTGCTCTGGCAGGCGATGATCCAAGACGTGTCGGGGGCCGCGGGCGGGACCGCCTTCGACTTCCTCGGCGACGGCGTGGCCGAGGCGATGTACGCCGACGAGCAGAACCTGCGCATCTACGACGGGCTCACCGGCCAGGTCTTGCTGACCCAGGCTCGCTACAGCGCGACGATCTCCGAGTACCCGACCGTCGCCGACATCGACAACGACGGCTCGGCCGAGATCCTCGTGGTCTCGATGGCGACCGCGCCGGCCTTGCAGGTCATCCGCGACGTCGAAGACCGCTGGATCCAGGCCCGGCGAATCTGGAATCAGCACGCCTACTACGTCACCAACGTCCGCGAAGACAGCACCATCCCGACCGTGCCGATCAACAATTGGGAGACGCTCAACACCTATCGGACCAACGCCCAGATCGAGGGCGGCGGGCTGTGCAAGCCCGACCCGCAAGGCTGAGCTGGACTCGCGTCGCCGGACTCGCAATGGCTTGGATTCAATCATGGCGAGTGCCGCGAGGCATCGCGCTCGTCTGCATGACCTGCTTGGCCTGCTTGGCCTGCCAGGCCGACGAGACGCAATTTTACGTCCAAGGCAGCGGCGACTTCCTGACCTACCTGACCCTGGCCCCAGACATCGAGATCTGCGAAGGGAACGTCACCTACGCCGAACGCTGGATGCGTGGGGTGGCCGAGCAGCTCGGAATCGACGGCGCGGAGTTGAAGCCGACGAATTATCACCTCGTCGACGCCGAAGAGCTCGCTGCACACTGTGGGTCCGCAGCCGCGTGCACGCAGCGGGGTGATGGGTCAATCGAGATTTATGCCACTCGCCTGCTCCGAGCCCACGAACTCGTGCATGCAGTTCAATTTTCGCAGTGGCCTGCGCATCGAGCAGTGCTGGCCGAGGGTCTCGCCGTCGTCTACGACGACAGCAGTCAAACAGCGCTATTCTGGAACCCGATTTCCAGCGCACACCTCGACGAACTGCTCGAGGCTCATGGCATCGACGTTCCTGGCGAGATCTACACGGTCGGGGGCTACCTGGTCTACTGGCTGCTGCAACGCCACGGTCCCGCGAAGTTGGCCGAGTTCTGGCTCGCGGATGCAGCCTCCGGGTCCCGCACCGCGGCGGCGTTTCGTGCGGGCTTCGAGCAACACTTCGGCGAGTCACTCGACGCGATGATCGCCGACGTCCAAGACTCGGGGCCTGCCTGCGTGATCCCGACTTGCGTCGACGACCTCGTGGAGTGGCAGGGCGATCGCTGGACCTTCGAGTCACCCCAGGCCTGCGGTGGCACCGTTCGCGGCACGCTCGAGGGCGACGCGATCCAGCTCGAGCAGAGCGTTCTGCTCGAGATCACGCAAGTCGGTTCCTACCAGGTCTCGGTCATGGGCGGGCAGACCGTGCAGGGCGCCATCCTTTCTGCTTGCTCGGTCTGGTGTGGAGGTGACGATCGGGTCGACGTCCACGCGGGCCAAGTCGTCGAGGTCGATCTCCAGCCAGGTCGCTATCGGGTCACGACGTTCAAGCTCGACGCCCAAGATCCTGGCGTGAGCGTCGAGATCCGTCCGGCTGGCTGAGACCTCGGGTATCCTCGCCGCCCATGCGAAGCATCGAGGCGCCGCCCGCCAAGCTCGTCGACGAGGCGGGCAAGATCCGCTTTGGCACCTACTCGGGCGCGATCGCGGACACCAACCTGATCGACGCGCAGCCTTGGGCCCTGCCTGTGCCTCGCGCCCTGCGAGCGCTGCGGCTCAAGGAGTGGCAGGCCTTCCAGCTCGGCAGCTCGCGTTGGTTCGTCGCGGTCGCGCTCTTCAACGCGAAGATGATCGCGCTGGTCCAGGTCAAGGTCTACGACCGCGAGCGCAAGCAAAAGTACGTGTTCGAACGCCAGCTGCCCGGCTGGGCCCTGCCGGCGCCACGCAATTTGCTGCGCTCGCAGATGGCGTTCGAGCACCTGCTGCGCTTCGACAATCGGCTCGACGAGGGCCGAATCGAGATCGCGATCGACATCCCGGCGAGCAAGACCATGCCGGCGCTCGAGGGCAAGCTGGTCGCGCGCGCCGAGGGCTGCGAGGCCCAGGTCGTATGCATTCCCTTCGCCGAGAATCGCGGGATGTACTCGCACAAAGGCTGCTTGGCGCTCGAGGGCGAGCT
>JAMHUH010000866.1:0-2392 GCA_035904925.1 Nannocystaceae bacterium | reverse complement strand
GACCGCACCGCCGCCGAGGCGACGGCGGCCGTGATCAGCGAGCTGCTCTCGCTCGCGCTCGCGGGCTTGGCGGGGTTCGTGCTGCTCGGCGCGCTGATGGGCCTGGGCGTGCTCCCGGATCCCGCCACCCATGTCTGGTCCAGCGTGGTCGCGGGGCCGATCCGCATGGTCACGGCGGTCGCGACCTACGCCCTGATCGAGCGGGTCCGAGACCAGCTCACCGGGCCCGTCCTCATGATCAAGTCGGTCAACTCGGTCGACGCCCGGACCGAAGGGGTCCAAAGGCACCTTGCAGCCCCGCTGGTGGCCCAATCCGAGCGAATGCCCTGGCTGACGACGCTCGGCGTGGTCCTCCTGCACGTCGGCGCGGCCGTGTTCGGCAGCATGGTGATCGGGGCCATCCAAGACCTCTTGTTCGCGCAGCCGGTCACCGAGCAGGACTCGATCGTCGCGCTGGTCGCGAGCGGCGACCCGGCGATGCTCACCTTGCTCGGGGTCGCGGCGGTCGTGCTGGCGCCGCTGAGCGAAGAGGCGCTCTTTCGCGGGTTCTTCTTTCGCCGGCTGAGGACCCAGGCGTCCGTGACCGCCGCGTGGGTCTTGCCCGCGCTGGTGTTCGCGCTCGCGCACTGGAACCCGATCGGCCTCGCGATCTACGTCTGGCTCGGCCTCGTCTTCGCCCACGCCTACTCGCGCACGGGCCGGCTGGCGGCGGCGATGCTCACTCACGCCGGGGCCAACGCGATCACCTTCAGCCTGCTGATCTTCAGCCCACCGCCCGAAGTCGCGGCCGCGCAGGCCGAGCAAGAGGTCCAGCAAGCCGCCCCGTCCGAGACTCCGTGAGGGCGCTCGCTTGCATCGGGCGCGAGCCCTTGCTATGCACCCGCCCCCAACGACTGCACCCATAGCTCAGCTGGATAGAGCGTCGGTCTACGGAACCGAAAGTCGGAGGTTCGAATCCTTCTGGGTGCGTGAAGACAGCAAAAGAGAGCCTCACCGGCTCTCTTTTCATTTGGAGCGAGCGAGCTGGCGAGCGATCCTCGACCCGTGGCCGAGAGCGAGCCGACCTCCCTCGACCTTCGCTACATGCAGGTGGCGCTCGAGCTGGCCCGCGAGGCGGCGGCCCGCGACGATGTCCCGGTCGGTGCCTTGGTCGTTCGCGACGGACGGATCCTCGGCGTCGGCTTCAACGCTCGCGAGCATCGCAACGACCCGACCGGCCACGCCGAGGTCGTCGCGCTGCGCGAGGCTTGCCAGCAGGCTCGTCGCTGGCGACTCGACGGCGCGACCTTGTACGTGACGCTCGAGCCCTGCCCGATGTGCGCCGGCGCGCTGGTCAACGCTCGCGTCGCTCGGCTCGTGTTCGGGGCCGAAGACGCCAAGGCCGGCGCGGTCCGAAGCCTCTACCAGCTCTGCGAAGACCCGCGCCTCAACCATCGCCTCGAGGTGATCGGGGGCGTGCTCGCCGAGCCCTGCAGCAGCTTGCTGCGCGAGTTCTTCCAGGCCGCTCGCGCACGGGCCCGCGCCGGCGAGCGCAAGTCGATGAAGGAGCCGCGCTCATGAGCTCGCCCGACGACGACGACGCGCAGGTCATCCACATGATCCAAGGCATGCTCGGCCGCGAGCGGCTGGCGATCGATCTGTGCGACGGCCAGCGAACCACCTTCTTGACCCACATCGGCGCGCAGCCGCGGCTGGTCCCGGGCCCCTGGATCGCACATCGCCAGCTGGTCATGGCCTTGGCGCTCGCCAACCTCAACCCGGCCCAGCGATCGTCGCTGGCCCACGCCGTGATCGTCGAGTGGGGCCGCGAGTTCGGCGTGGGTCGCCAGCTGCTCGAGGCCCACGCCTCGGGCCTGCCGCTCGGCGGCTCGTCGCTCGCGATGCGGCCACGCTCGGGTCAGCCGCGGGTGCTCTACACCTGGTCGCTGGGTCTGCGCGCGACTCCGGTCCCCTGCGACTGGCTGCTCTTGCGCGCCCAGCCCGAGTGGTCGCTCGATCGACCCCCACGACCGATCGGCCTGCGCGGGCTCGAGACTCTGGCCCAGCTCGGCGGCAGCGTGCTCTTGTTGGTCCCGAGCGCGGTCGCGGCCCGGCAGATCGCCGACATCGTCGCGGACCTGCTGCCGCTCAACGCCCACCCGCGCTTCTTGCCCTACCTCGAGCGTCACGATCCCGAAGCCTCGCTCCTGCTCTGGCCGCACGACGCGTTCGGAGCCGCGAGCCTCGAGCGACACCGCTTCTCGACCGCGCTGCTGATCGGCGCGCCCGAGCAGATCCGGCTCGACGCGCAGCGCTGGGCGGCCGAGCGACCGGGCGTCGAGGTGGTCGACGCGGCCTGCCCGGGTCGGATGGATCGCAAGGCGATGTTCCGGTTCTGGCAGGCCTGCGGCCG
>JAMHUH010000865.1:0-6201 GCA_035904925.1 Nannocystaceae bacterium | reverse complement strand
GGGTCTTGCCGAGCAGCGCGCTCAGCTCGTGGTTGCCGGCGGCGAGTCGCTTCGCGCCGAACCAAGGCTCTTGGCTCGCGTCGAAGCCATCGCTGACGACGTCGGCCACGACGACCGTCGCGCCGAGCGTCAGCCCGCACGCGAACTTGCGGTTGATCGGCAGACCCGCGTGATCGATCGCGTCCTCGCCTTCGTACTCCTCGCCCGCGAATTCGATCTCGCGCGAGTAGCTGTAGGCGCTCAAGAGCGGCTCGGTGCACCAGGCGTCAGCGCCCTCGCGGGTGCAGACGAGGGTCGCGGCCGCGCTCTCGGCCTCGAACTCGTTGATGCCCATGTCGCTGTCGGTCCGCTCCATGCTGAAGCCGAGCACCCACTCGAGCTCGCCGCCCGGCAAGAGGTCCTCGTACTTGGCCTCGCTCCATTGCAGCTCTTCGAAGATGCCGAAGGCGCCCGGGTTGTAGAGCGACGCGAGCGACGCGAACACGACCCAGCCGGACGAGGTCTTGATCGCGGGGAACCACAGCGCGTTGCCCGAGTTGTCCTGGTCACCGACCTCGAGCAGCGCCCAGCCCTCGTCCGGCTTGCCCTGCACGGTGGTGCAGCCGCAGCCGCCTTCGTCGAGCATGAAGAGATTCTCGGACTCTTCATCGATCAACAGCTTGCAGGCCGCGTCGAGATCCGCGACGCCGCTGGCGAGCTTGGCGAGCCCAGGGGCGACCGCGGCGACCGTATTGGAAGCGAGCAAGCCGTCGAGTCGGGTCTGGACGGTCGCGTTGGGCCGTCGGACCAGCGACTCGCGGTAGTTGGCGATCGCCACGTCGATCTCCGCGCGGGCCTCGGCGATGCGGCCGAGGTTGTAGAGGATCATCCCTTGCTGCTCCGGCTTGCGCGAGAAAGTCAGCGCCTGCGAGCTCGCGCCCTGGGCGAGCTCGAGTTGCTTGGCTTGAAACGCGGCCCAGCCGAGCTCGGCCAGCGCCGCCGGGTTGCTGGGCTCGATCGCCAGCGCCTCGTGATAGAGCTTGATGCCCTCGTCGTACTTGCCAGCCTTGGTCTGCTTGCGCCCCTCGTCGAGCTTGGTCCGAAACTGCTTGCTCAGATCGTTCGCCTGCTTGGCCGAGAGCGGCGCAGGCTTGGGCTTCTTCGGCTTGGCGGCGGCGTCGGGCTTGCCCGACTCGGGCTTGGCGGCGTCGGTCTTGCCGGCGTCGGTCTTGCCGGCGTCGGGCTTGCCCGCGTCAGGCTTGCCGGCGTCGGCCTTGCCCGCGTCGGCCTTGCCCGCGTCGGCGCTCGCGCCCGTCGACGCGGCAGGATCACCCCCGCCGCCACAAGCCGTCGCCAAGAGGAGGATCACGAAGGGGCCGAGGCGTCGCATGGCGGCCGAGCATACCCAGGAAAATTTCCCGCGCGAGCTTGCAATGGTGAGTCGGCGTGGCCGATACCGAGGGGGCATGGCCGACCCCACGGCAGGGCAGGAGCCGCCCGGCTTCGAGGGTGCTGGGCCCCATCGGGCCCGCGCGACTCGACCGCGACCGGCCGAGCCCCTGATCCCGCTGCGCGCCGACGGCTCGCTCGATCTCGACGCGGCCCTGCGCTTGTTTGGTCACGAGCAATTTCGACCCGGCCAGCGCGAGTCGGTCGAAGCGCTGCTCGAGCAAGGCCGGCTCTTGCTGGTCGCACCGACCGGCGGCGGCAAGAGCCTGACCTACCAGCTCCCGGCCGCGTTGCTGCCGGGCACGACCTTGGTGATCTCGCCTCTGATCGCGCTGATGAACGATCAGGTCGACGGTCTGCATCAGCACGGGATCCCGGCCACCTTCTTGGCCTCGACCCTCGGCGGCGACGAGCTGCGCTCGCGCATGCGCGACCTCGCGAGCGGGGCCTACAAGCTGGTCTACGTCGCGCCCGAGCGGCTGAGCTTCCCGGGCTTTCGCGAGCTCTTGCAGCGGATCGCCGTGCCCTTGGTCGCGATCGACGAGGCCCACTGCATCTCCGAGTGGGGCCACGACTTTCGGCCCGAGTACATGCAGATCGGCGAGTTCATCCAGACCTTGCCCGCGCAGACTCGAGTGCTGGCCTGCACCGCCACCGCCACGCCGGTCGTGCGCGACGAGATCCTCGCCAAGCTCGCGCTCGGCGATCGGACCACGCAGATCGTCCGCGGCTTCGCCCGGCCCAACCTGCGCCTGCGCGCGCTCGAGGTGTCTCGACGCGAGCGCGACGAAGCGATCGATCACTTGCTCGCGGACACGATCGGGCGCCCGCGCAGCCCGAGCGGCGCCGCGATCCTCTACTCGCCCACGCGCAAGCTCAGCGAGGAGCAGGCCGCTCGCTTGGCCGGCGCGGGTTGGCGCGCCCAGGCCTATCACGCCGGGCTCGATCCCGAGCTGCGCGACACCGTTCAGCGCGCGTTCTCGTCGGGCGCGCTCGACATCGTGGTCGCGACCAACGCCTTCGGCATGGGCATCGATCGCGGCGACGTCCGAGCCGTCATTCACCTCGCGCCGCCGGGCTCGATCGAGGCCTACTACCAAGAGGTCGGTCGTGCCGGCCGCGACGGCGCGCCGGCCTGGGGCCTGCTCTGCTACACGAGCCAAGATCTGCCCTTGCGCCGTCGCCTGCTCGAGGGCGACATCGACGGTCGGCCGCCCGACCCCGAGGTCGTCGATCACAAGTGGAACATGTTCCTCGAGCTGATCCGCTGGGCCGAGGGCGGCAGCTGCCGGCACGACGCGATCTTGCGCTACTTCGGCGACGAGGCCGAGGTCCTGCAAGGCTGTGGCCACTGCGACGTGTGCGAGGCGCTGACCAGCGAGAGCGAATTCGACGAAGAGCAGACCACCTTGATCGTCCGCAAGGCGCTCTCCGGCGTCGCCCGGATCGATCGGCGCTATGGCCTGCTCGCGGCCATCAACCTGCTCGCCGGGCAGACCGACGAAAGGCTGCAACGCTCGGGCCTCGATCAGGTCAAGACCTTCGGCGCGCTGGCGAGCGAGGCCGCGCTCTACGGCGCGCCGTGGATCAAGAAGCTGCTCCACCGCTGCGTCGCCGCCGGCTGGGTCGAGTACACCGGGACCGATCGACCGCTCGCGGCGATGACCCGCGAAGGTCGCGAGGTGATGCTCGGCCGCCGACCCGCGCGGATCATCTTGCCGCCGACGCTGCCGCCGAACGCGAGCGCGAGCGGGGGCGAGCGGGCGCGCCGAAGCGAGCGGGCGCCCCAGCGAACCAGCGTCGAGCTCGACGCCCGCGGCCAGCAGCTCTTCGACGCGCTGCGGGCCCATCGACTCGAGGTCGCCCGGCGCGACGAAGTCCCGCCCTACGTCGTCGCCAGCGATCGCAGCCTGCGAGAGATCGCGCTGCTGCGACCGCGGACGATCGAGGCGCTCCAGCAAGCCCACGGGATCGGGCCCAGCAAGGCCGAGAAGTACGGCGAAGGTCTACTCGAGGTCATTCGTGGGCGAGCCTGATCGGCAGCCGGACCCCTCGACTTTGCGATCACAAAAATCGAGGGCCGAGCCCACATCGTGATTGATGATACTTCGCTAAGCGATGATCAACCGCGAGAACGCTGGTCTGGCGCGCGATTTTCCGAGCCGACTTCGCACGATGCGTGGCATGCTTGGGCGCCATGAACGAACAGTGGTCGGCGATCTGGGCCGCGGTCGAGGCCATCCCGCCCGGCCGCGTGGCCAGCTACGGCCAGGTCGCTGCGGCTGCGGGGCTGCCTGGACGGGCACGCATGGTCGGACGAGCGCTCGCGGGCCTCCCACCCGAGAGCGGGGTGCCCTGGCAGCGTGTCGTCAATTCGAAGGGCGAAATCAGCCTACCTGGGCGCGCGGGAATGCGACAACGCGAGCTCCTCACGGCGGAGGGACTGACATTTCGACCTGGGGGCCGCATCGACATGCGCCGATTCGGCCTCGGCTGACTGGTCAATTGGGCACTGTCCCAATCGCCTCTCGAAACCATATACAATATTCGCGAGATCTCGAGGATCAGGTCGGGGATCAGAGCACGGCTTTCTCCAAGCTCGCGAGCTCGAGCCGCGCGAGCGCGAGCTTGGCTTCGCTGTCCGCCTCGCGGCGATCGAGCACCAACGCGAAGCACAAGCCTTGGTGAGCGACGAGCGGGCGGAGCATGTGGAGCTGGTCGGGCAGCCTGATGACCAGCTCGTCGATCGAGGTCGACGCGTGCTCGTCGGCCAGCGCCTCGCTGGCGCCCCGCTGGGCCTGCAAGAGCGCGGTCCAGCTCGACGCCGCGCGTTCGAGCGCAGGCGCTCGCTCGCTCGGGAGCACACCCAAGACCATCCCGCTGTCCCCGTCGAAGAGACAGGCCGCGCGGAAACCATCGAGCTTGGCGAGCGAGTCGAGCCGGAAGCGGAAGGCCATCGGAGCGAGCCTATCAGCGACCCTGGCCAGGCCACCAGCAGCCCGCGCGACGAGGGTGGGCTCCCTGACACTCGCGTCATGGCCCGTCGCGCGAGCATGGGCGGGTGGCAGTGCCATTCGAGTTCTAACGAGGCGCTCCAGGACCCAGATTCGACCCGCGAGCGAGCCGGGCGGCGATCGATCCGACAAGCCCGCAGGAGCCAAGAAACCGGCGCAAACTGGCGGTGAATCGCATTCAAACCAGCCCGCGAATCCCGCGAGGTTGGGTGCTTCGCAAATCTCTCGACCTGGGCCCCCGACCCGAAGTATCACGACACGACCTCGACCTTGCTCAACATCTCTGAAGGAGACCTGCCGTGAAGATCAATACCCTTGCCACCACCACGCTTTCGTTCATCGCTCTGCTGGGTTTGACCCTGGCTTCGCCCGCCTGCGGCGGCAAGGGAGACGACGCCGACGAAGTCGGCGACGGCGACGGCGACACCGACACCGGGACCGACACTGCGACCGAAACCGGCACCGACACCGGCACGACGGACTCGACCACCACGGCGACCGACACCACGACGGCGACCGACACCACGACCACGACCGACACCGGTCCTGGCGACCTGCCCAACGGTACCCCCTGCACCTCCGACGGCGAGTGCATGTCGCTCAACTGCTACGTCGTGCCCTTCCTCGGCGGCCAGTGTGGCGAGTGCAACGAAGACGCCGACTGCGTCGGTGGTGGCTGCACCCCGCCCAACCCCTTCGAGAACAACGGCTCGGTCTGCAACATGGGTGAAGTCGGCGGCGGCTGCGAGTCGACGGACGTGTGCATGGACGGCCTCTTCTGCGGCAACGTGCTCGACCTCCTGGGCCTGATCCAGATCAACACCTGTGGTGAGTGCGAGAGCGATGCCGACTGCGAAGCGGGCGTGACCATCTGCGCGCCGGTCGTCGACGTCGCGGCCTTCTCGGGCATCAACACCTGCATCGTGCCCGGCACGCTCGCGCAAGACAGCTTCTGCCAGCTCGATCCGGGCAACGGCAACGACGCCTGCATGAGCGGCATCTGCTCGACGGTCGACATCATGGGCCTCGCTCAGATCGGCTCGTGTGGCGAGTGCAACACCGACGCCGACTGCATGGGTGGGACCTGCACGCCGGGCGAGTTCTTGCTCGACACCGGCACGCTGGTCGGCTCGACCTGCGGCTGAGCTCCGCAGGGGCTTCGAACGAGGGCAGCTACCGCGAGGTGGCTGCCCTCTCTCGTGTGTCCCGCCGCCGCGGTACGAACGCTGATAAGGTCGGCCATGCTCGCTCGTCGCCGCGCTCTGGTCATGCTCTTGGGCTTCTCGCTGACCTGCCTGGTCGCTGCCTGCGACGACAAAGACGACGACAGCACGAGCGACTCGACCGAGAGTACGAGCGAAGAGTCGACCTCGACGAGCACTGGCGGCTGGTGATCGTCGCCGTCGCATGGCGATCCGTGTGTTGACTCGCGTCCGAGCGCCCGAGCACTTCGGGTAAGGTCAGGCGTGTCCGAGCACGTCGTCGCGATCGTCAACCCACGAGCGTCGAGCGGTGCTTGTGGACGCCGTTGGCCCAAGCTCGAGCCGGGTCTGCGCAAGCACTGGCCCGAGGCCGAGGTCTGGCTGACCGAGGCGCCCCGGCACGCCAGCGTGCTGGCTCGGACCGCGCTCGAGCGCGGCGCGTCGATGGTGATCAGCGTCGGTGGCGACGGGACGACCAACGAGGTCCTCGCCGGCTTCGTCGATCCGGACAGCGGCCGCAACCAATTCCCCGAGGCGGTGCTCGGCATGGTCGCCGC
>JAMHUH010000864.1:0-1599 GCA_035904925.1 Nannocystaceae bacterium | reverse complement strand
CCCGAAGCGACGCTCGACTGGCGAACCCTGCGGATCCCGCCGGCGCAAGCCAAGCGCATGCATCGAATGGAGCTCGCCGCGTTGTCGACGATGGTCGACGCGATGCGCGACGCGGGCATCGAGCCGACTGGCGTGGCCTGGCCGCGGGTCCGAGTGATCGTCGCCTCGACCACGCTCGGTCACGATCCTCGGGTCGATCACGGCCGCCGGATCCGTCGCTTCGAACTGCACGAGCCGATTCGTCGGGCCTTGCTCGCCCTCGACCCCGAGCATGCCCACAAGCTCGAGCGCGAGATCATCAGCGCCTTCGAGGCCAACGCGCCGGCGATCGAGCCCGACTCGATGATGACCTCGGCCTCGATCGTCGCTGGTCGCTTGGCCAACATCTTCAACCTGCAAGGCGGACACATGGCCGTCGACGCTGGGTTCTCGTCGTCGCTCGCGGCCATCCGCGAGGCGGCGATCTCGATGCGTCTGGGCGAGTGTGATCTCGCCTTGGTCTGCGCCGTCTCGCCCTTGATCACCAGCTCGTCGCTGCTCGCGGCCGCCCACGCGGGTCTGCTCGGGGCTGGCGTGCCTCGGCCCTTCGTGCCCGGTGCCGAAGGGTCGCTGCTGGCCGAGGGTGCCGGGGCGATCGTGCTGGCCCGACCCGAGGCGATCGGCAACCGGCGGATCTACGCCTGGCTCGAAGCCATCGACTCGCATCCTTGTGGACTCGACGGCGACCTCGGGACCGCGGTCGCGCGCGCGAGCGAGCAGGTGCTCGCACGCAGCAAGCACGACCCCGCCCAGATCCGCTTCGTCGAGTCGCGTGCGCTCGGGGTCCACGAGCACGACGGCAGCGAGGCGCGCGGGCTCGCCTTCGGCTACCAGGCGGCCCTGCGCGAGCAGCCGCTCGGGCTCGGCTCGAGCGTCGGCAACTTCGGCTTCCTCGGTCCGGCTTCGGGCATGATCGCGACCATCAAGGCCGCGCTCTGTCTGCACCGCGGCAAGTGGCTCGGTCAGCCCATCGACGAAGAATTCGAGCTCGAGCCGGGACTCGAGCTGGCCCAGAGCCAGACCCCTTGTCGGCCCGACGAGATCGTCGCGATCTCGGACGCGGGCGTCGACCCGGTCGCCTTCCATGCCCTCTTGGTCGCGCCCGCGACCCATGTCGCGAGCGCGCTGCCGATCCCGCGCTTGGCCTCGCGCAAGCAAGAGATCGCGATCGTCGGGCTCGGCGTGCGCGTCCCCGGGGCTCGCAATGTCGACGAGTTCTGGACCAAGGTGCTCGGTCAGGTCGAGGCGATCGGTGACATGCCGGCCTCGCGCTGGGACGTCGACTTGGTCGTCGGCTCCGACCCGGGCGTCGCCTCGGTCTTGCACACCCGCCTGGCCGCGACGGTCGACGACCCCCACTTCGACGACGATCCCCGCTGGGCGCTGATCCGCGAGCAAGCCTCGTACCTCGATCCGGCCGTGATCTTGGCCTTGCAGGTCAGCGCCGAGGCGCTCGATTCGGCCCAATGGCGGCCGGGTCGCTGGGATCCGCAGCGGGTCGGCGTGGTCTTCGGTCAGCTGCCCTTGCGCGCGCGCGAGGCCGAGTCGGAGAAGCGATCG
>JAMHUH010000863.1:0-1576 GCA_035904925.1 Nannocystaceae bacterium | reverse complement strand
CCTACGACGCCGATCCAGCCAACGAGACCTACCCGAGCCTGCTCCTGCCGCTCGCCGTGATCGGCACCGACGCCGTGATGGCGGGCTACTCCGCCGGGCAATTCAACTACCTCGAGACCTGGTTCAACGAGTCCTACTACGGGACCGTGACCACGGTCGCGACCGAAGATCCCTTCGTCGGTTACGTCGCGCCGCCACTCGACGGCATCTGTGCGACCGCGCCCTACTTTCACAACGGCTCGGTCCCGAGCATCGAGCTCGTGCTCGACAGGAGCAAGCGGCCGACCTACTGGGCGCGGACCGACTACGACAGCACCCACTACGACGCCGAAGCGCTCGGCTGGCCCTGGCTGGCCGCGCAGAGCCAAGCCGACACGCCCGCGGCCCAGCGCAAGTACGTGTACGACACGACCATCATCAGCCACAGCAAGGGCGGTCACACCTTTGGCGACTCGCTCTCCGAGGCCGATCGCAAGGCGGTGCTCGAGTACCTCAAGACCCTGTGAGCTCGCCCCGCTCGATTGCATTTGACTCGTCGCGTACAGCGACGTATCTACATTGTGTAATGGTCCGGCTCGCCCAGCAGCAAACGCAGCAAGGCTAGCCGCCGGGTCGTAGTAGACCCGGCGGCAGCCCGGTCTCCGATTCGCAATTGTCTGAGTCGACCCGTCCGGGTCGAGATTCGTCCGAGTCTCGGACAATCCATCGCGCCCATGGCCTCTCGAGCCTGGCCTGCGCGGGCATACGTATTCCGAGGTCGTCCAGCGGCAGGATACCTGGCTCTGAACCAGGTGACTGGGGTTCGAATCCCTGCCTCGGAGTCGAGACATTCGTGCGCCATTCGGGAATGGGGAAATGGTCATCCCATCCGGTTTTGATCCGGCAGTTCCAGGTTCGAGTCCTGGTTCCCGAGTCTTCTACCCCACGCGACTCTGATCTACCCTCGCCCAGCCATGGACGAGGCCCGACTGATCGAGAAGCTGCGCGCGATCGAGGCGCTCTTCGCTGGCGCGACCACACCGGGCGAGAAGGTCGCCGCCGCTCAAGCCAAGGACAAGCTGCGCGAGCGCCTCGAGCAGATCGAGCGCGAGGAGCTGGTCGAGTACCGCTTCTCGCTCGCCGACGCCTGGTCGCGCAAGGTCTTCTTGGCGCTCGCACGCCGCCATGGCCTGACGCCCTATCGCATGAAGGGCCAGCGCCACACCACGGTGATGGCCAAGGTCTCCAAGCGCTTCGTCGACGAGACGCTCTGGCCCGAGTACCAACAGATCACCGAGACGCTGCGCACCTACTTGGCCGAGGTCACCGATCGAGTCATCGCCGAGGTCATCCACGCCGACGCGTCCGAGGCCGCCGAGGTCAGCGAGCCCAAGCAGCTCGGGCTGGGGGGCCTCGGTGACCTCGGCGATCCGCCGAAGTCCCGCGGCTCTAAGTAGACTCGAGCGAGCCGGTCCACAGCCCGATCCGCGTGCCGCCCTGGTCCGTCCAGACCCGCGCCGTCAGCCCGAGCCCGGTCGCGCCCGCGAGCATGCGATCGGGGGTGACCAGCGCGACCTCGATCGGGCGGGTGCGCGCG
>JAMHUH010000862.1:0-6870 GCA_035904925.1 Nannocystaceae bacterium | reverse complement strand
GGCGTCGAAACGCCGGCACCTCTCGCGCAAGCTGGCGAGCCCGGTGGCTTCGGTCGCCAAGGGTCCGTGCGTGGTCTTGCTATAGCCCGGGATTCGAGCCAGCAATCGCTTCGACGGGGCCGTAGTCCTCCCATCGTTGACATCTTCGGGTGCGAGCCTGGAGACCTCCGCGTGCAGTGCCTGCCAGCCCTCCAGAGCGTCCTGAGCATCGAGCAGCTCTCGCAAGGACGCCAGCGATGCGAGCACCAAGGCTTCGAACTCGTGCCGCTGAACGTAGGGAACAAATCGCCAGTCGTCGAATCGCTGGGCGAGCGAATTCTCGAGTAATTCACAGCGACGTCGAGTGTCGGTGACGCCACCATGTTCCTCCAGGCCGGGAAATCCCTCCGGTAACCCATAGAGATCGAACAACGTCGTCACCCGGACATCCTTACCCCGCTGCTGGCCCAGGACCCTCCGAATATCCCGCTCCCACCGCGGCCAATCCCCACCGCCCTTTTGCAGCGGTGATGACCCTCGTCGTTTTGGCGTTCCCACGATCGTCGCCCGCGCGTCGATCTCCCTATCTGCGAAATGGGACGCGAGGACGCCCTTGACGAACGCCTCCTCGGTCTGCCCTTCGACCACGAAGAAGAGCCGAATCACGGACGCCCTCCGATCACACCTTTGTCGAAGATCTCGGACAGACTGTAGTCCTCGAGCCAGCTGTCGAGCGCCTCCACGTCCAAGCGTCGCAGCGTGCTCTTGCCCTCCTCGCGCTCCACGACGACGACCTCGCCGGGATCGAAGTGATCGAGAAACGCAGTGGACTGGGTGGCAAAGAGCACTTGGCAATCTCGAGCGATCGATCGTGCGAGCTCCGCGACCATCGTGAGCGCGGCCGGGTGGAGCCCGAGCTCGGGTTCATCGATGCTCATGAACTTCGGCAGCTGCTGCTTGGGCTGGGCGAGCGCCGTGATCAACGCGATCGCGCGCAAGCTGCCATCCGACAGTTGATGGACGCCATAGACCTCGTCGCGATCATCGATCCAATCGAGGCGAACACTCTGGTTGGACACGAGGGTTGGACGAAGCTGCTTGATGGCTGGCACGATCCCGTGAACGAGCTGGTTGATGCGCCGCCACGCAATCCCATCCCCGGGTTCTTCACCCCGCTCGAGCCGCGCCAGATAGCTCGCGAGATTGCTTCCATCGGAACGCAAGAATCGATCCTCCGCCGGGCGTGAATGTTGGCGCAACGCGGAGTTGGCCGAGGTGTCGTGAAAATGATAGAACGTCATCTTCGACAACCACGAGTTCATGGATTTCGTGGTGATGTCATCGTTCATGTCCGCGAGCAGGGACTCCCAATGCCCCGTACCCAAGGATCGCTCTTTCCGAGCGCCGCCGACAGGCTGATCCCAGACCGATTCCTCCAAGAACAACAACCGATCACCCGCGGCGAACCCGAGCTCCGCACGATAGCCGTTACGCCGATCGCCTTCCTGAAATTCACAGTCCAATGTCATGACCGGCGTTTGCTTCGGACCGCGGTGCAGCCACGCCGCCGCGCCGCCGCCCTCCCCGATTTCCCGTTGCAGCGAACGCGTCCGCAACTTGGGAATCAGCGCCAGCGCGCGCAGCACGTTCGACTTGCCCGCACCATTGGGCCCAATCAAGACGGTGAGCCGGCCCGGCTCGAGCGTGACGTCGGCGAGCGAGCCGAGGCCCCGCACGCGCATGCTGACCAGTCCGTCCGTCATGTCGGCGAGTGTAGCAGCCCGCCGAGCAGGGTCGGCGCCTGACTTGGGGACCGCTCGCGCGCAGCCGCCCTACAAGGTCGCCGGGATGGCCTCGAGCTCGAAGGCCTCGATCACGTCGCCCTCGCGGGCGCCCTCGAAGTCCGCGACCAAGATGCCGCACTCGTGCCCGTCCGCGACCTCGCGAACGTCGCGATCGATGATCCGCAGCGAGGCGATCTTGCCCTGCTTGACGACCACGCCCTCGCGCAGGACTCGGACCCCGGCGCTGCGGGTGATCTTGCCGCTGACGACCCGGCAGCCGCAGACGAACCCGTGCGAGGTCGGGAAGACCTTGCGGACCTCGGCGCGACCGATCGGGTGCTCGACGAAGGTCGGGTCGAGCTGGTCGAGCATCAGCTGCTTGAGCTGATCGCCGAGCTCGTAAATGATCCGCGACGAGCGAACCGGGATGTTCTCGGAGTCGGCGAGGCTGCCGACCTTGCCGGCCGCCTTGACCCCGAAGCCGAAGATCGCGGGCCGAACGTTGGAGCCCGACTGCCTCGCGGTGGTCGCGAGCTTGACGTCGCCCTCGGTGATCGCCCCGACCCCGGTCGAGATGATCTTGGTCGTGATCTTGGCGCTGCGGACCTCGGCGATGATCTGCTCGATCGCCTCGAGCGAGCCTTGGACGTCGGCGCGGACGACCAACGCGAGGGTCGGCAGCTCGGCCCGCCGCTCGGCGGCGAGTCGATCGGCGAAAGTCGGCGCGCCCGAGAGCGCCCCGTCTTTGCGCCGGCGCTGCTCTTTGCGGTGCAGGACCAGCTGCTTGGCGGCCTTCTCGTCCTCGACCACGTTGAACGCGTAGCCGACCGGCGGCGGCTCGTCGAAGCCGACGATGTCGATCACCGTCGAGGGCCCGGAGCTCTCGATGATGACCGGCTTGGTCTTGACCGGCTTGACCGGCTTGGCCTTCTTCTTCTTGCCCTCTTCGGGCTCGGCCGTGCTGGTCAGCGCGACCGTATCGCTCGCGCCACCGCTGGGCACCAGCGCCGAGACCCGCCCGCTGCTCTCGCCCGCGAGCACGATGTCGCCACGCTCGAGCGTGCCGTTTTGGATCAGCACGGTCGCGATCACGCCGCGGCCCCGATCGACCCGCGACTCGAGCACCACGCCGGTCGCTCGGCCCTCCGGGTTGGCGCGCAGCTCGAGCAGCTCGGCGAGCACACCGATCTGCTCGATCAGCGAGTCGATGCCCTGGCCGTGCTTGGCCGAGATCGCGACCATCGGGACCTCGCCGCCGTAGGTCTCGGTCAGGATCCCGTGCTCCATCAGCTGGCGCTCGATCTTGGGCAGATCGGCGTCGGGCAGGTCGACCTTGTTGGCCGCGATGATCAGCGCGACCTCGGCCTGCTTGACCTTCTCGAGCGCCTCGATGGTGGTCGGCATGATCCCGTCGTTGGCCGCGATGATCACGACCGCGATGTCGGTCAGGTTGGCCCCGCGCTCGCGCATGGCCGAGAACGCCGAGTGGCCGGGCGTGTCGACGAAGACCATCGGGCCGGCGTTGGTCTCGACTCGATAGGCGCCGACGTGCTGGGTGATGCCGCCCGCCTCGCCGCCGGCGACGTTGGCCCGGCGGAGGCGATCGAGCAGCGTGGTCTTGCCGTGATCGACGTGGCCGAGCACCGCGATGACGGGCGCCCGCGGCTCGCCTTCGTCCTCGACCGTCTCCTCGTCGTCGAGCAGCTCCGCCTCGTCGAAGGAGACGTCCTCGACCCGATAGCCGAATTCGTTGGCGACCAGCTCGGCCGTGTCGACGTCGACGGTCGAATTGACCGTGACCTTGCGGATGCCCATGTTGTAGAGCGAGCGGATGACCTTGGGCGCCTTGACGCCCATCTGCTTGGCCAGCTCGCCCACGGAGATTGCTTCGTCGACGCGGACGCGCTTTTTTTCGGCGCTCATCTCCGCGGTGCCAGAGGCCGACTTGTCGCCGCGCCGCGGCAGCTTGCGGCCGGGCAGGCGCCGGTTCTGCCGGACCTCTCGCGCCTTGCGAGCGCTGGCGCGACCTTGCGGGCGCTCGCCGTCGATCAGCTCGACGTCGGGCTTGCTCGGGTCGCTCGGCGCGGCGCCGGGCTTGCTCGGATCGGGCTTGGCCGAGGGCTGCGCGCCACGACGCGGCGGCGCGCTCGAGCGATTCTTGCTGACGTCGATGAAGCCGAGGATCTTGGGCCCCGCACTGCGAGCGCCAACGATCACGCCTTCGGAGTCTCGGATCACGCGCAAGTCGGAGGGCCGCCCTGCCGGAGCTTCGGTCGCGGGAGCACTCGCGGGAGCCGGCGCGCTCGCGGGAGCCGGCGTCGCTGGAGTCTCGCTCGCGGACGTGCTCGTGCTCGTGCTCGGCGGTGCGGCGGGTCGGCCCGCTTGATCGGCGGAAGGCCGACGCGAGTCGTTCTTGTCGGCCTGACGCTTGTCGGGCTGGTGCGGAGTCTTGGGTCGGGACATGAGCTCGGAGCACGGAGGGACCGCGTCGAGCGCCACCAAGGCCGCCTGCGATCCGTTGCTTCGATACGCGAGCCGACAGTGTCGTGCAAGGCCCGCCGACGTTTCGGGAGCGCCGATTGGCGCGTTTTCGCGGCCAACCCGGCCCCCCGCCGTTGCGGTGACCGAGCGAGCAGGGCACATTGCCGCGACGGTGACGACCCCTCCTTCCCGCGGCAAGCGCTTTCTCAAGCTGGCTGGCATGACGGCCTCGGTCGCTGGGAATTTGGCCAAGACCAAGGTCAAGTCGCTGTTTCAGTCCGACGAGGACGCCGCGTCGGCCCGCGAGCAGTCCAACCGCGACTCGGGCAACCGGATCGCCAAGACCCTCGGCGAGCTCAAGGGCGCCGTGATGAAGGTCGGGCAGATGGCCTCGATCGCCGAGGACGTGCTGCCCAAGGAGCTGGCCGAGGCGCTGGGCAAGCTGCAGCGCGAGGCCCCGCCGATGGCCTTCGAGGTGATCGCCGGGCAGATCGAGCGTGAGCTCGGGGCCCCACCCGAGAGCCTGTTCGCCCGCTTCGACCCCGAACCATTTGCTGCGGCCTCGATCGGCCAGGTCCATCGTGCGCAAACCGACGACGGCCGCGACGTGGTCGTGAAGGTCCAGTACCCGGGCGTCGACGAAGCCGTCGACTCCGACCTCGCCCAGCTCAAGGTCGCCCTGCGAGCCAGCGGGATCGTCAACATCGGCCGCGAAGCCCTCAACGCCTCGTTCAAGGAGGTCCGCGCTCGCCTCCACGAGGAGCTCGACTACTGCAACGAGGCCGACAACGTCCGCCTCTTTCGGGCCTTCCACGGCCCGCGTCACCCCTTCGTCACCATCCCCGAGGTCGTCGGCGAGCGCTCGAGCAAGCGAGTGCTCACGCTGACCTACGAGCCCGGCGACTCGATCGGCAAGCTCGACGAGCTCGGCTACACGCAGGTCGAGCGCGACCGACTCGGCCAGCACATGTGGCTGATGATGTGCAGCGAGGTGTTCGAGTTCGGCCTGATCCACGCCGACCCCAACCCGGGCAACTTCGCCTTTCGTCGCGACGGCACCTTGGTCATGTACGACTTCGGCTGCGTCAAGCGGCTCGAGCCCACGATCATCACCGCCTACCACGACGTGATCCTCAGCGGCCTCGACGAGAACTGGGACGAAGTCGACGAAGCCCTGCTGCGCCTCGGCGTCCGCCGACCGAGCGGCGCGCGACCGGAGAACGAGTTCTACAAGCGCTGGCGCGACGCCTTCGCCAAGCCCTTCTTGGCCAGCGACGTGATCGACTACCGCGAAGCGACCATCCACGACGACGTCATGAAGCTGATCCCGGCCTCGGTGAAGCGGATGTCCTCGTTCCAGCCCGCGACCGAGCTGATCTTCCTCGACCGCATGGTCGCCGGTCACTACGGCAACCTGCGCAAGCTCGAGGCCCGCGTGCCCGGGCTCTCGCTGGCGATGAAATTCATCCGCGCCTGGCCCGGGGAGTTCGTCGCCGCGCCAGCTCCGGCGTCGGCGTAGACTCGGGCCATGGTTGCTCGCCGGGTCTCGCTCGCGTTGCTCTTTTCGCTCGCTTGCACGGACTCGGGCGCTGGTGACGACGAGCTCGGCGGGACTTCGATCGGCTCCGAGTCGGAGTCGAGCGCGAGCGAGTCGAGCTCGAGCAGCACGACCACCGACTCGACCTCGACCGACTCGACTTCGACCGATTCAACTTCGACCGACTCGACGTCGACCGATTCGACCACCGACTCGACCTCGACCGACTCGACCTCCGACACCAGCAGCGACGAGTCGACCACCGGCGACCCCGAGGACTGCACGACCAACCCGATCCCCTGGTGCACCGTCGACACCAAGCCGACGCCCAACGGGATCCCCGTCGAGCCACCCGGCCTCGGCGGCTGCCCGCCCGGCATGACCCGCGTCGAGGACTTCTGCATCGATCGTTGGGAGGCGGCCCTGGTCGCGATCGAGCCCAACGACGCGCTCGCCCCCTGGTCGCCCTACGCCAGCCCCGGCGACGCCGCGATGCGGGCCGTCAGCGCGCCCGGACTCGTCCCGCAGGCCTACATCAGCCAGCTGCGGGCCGCCGCCGCCTGCCAGAACGCCGGCAAGCGAATGTGCAGCGACGTCGAGTGGCTGCGCGCCTGCCAGGGCAGCACCACCACCACCTACCCGTTCGGCAACGCCCCGATGCCGGGCGTCTGCAACGACGCGCGGACCTGCCATCCGGCGATCCAATACTTCGAGACCAACGCCGACTGGATCTGGTCCGAGCTCGACCACCCCTGCCTCGATCAATTGCCCGAGGGCCTCGACGAGACCGGCGCCAACCCGGCCTGCGTCAGCGAGGACGGGGTCTTCGACATGATGGGGAACCTTCATGAGTGGACGGAGGATCCCGCGGGGACGTTTCGGGGTGGGTTTTTTGTGGATACCGTGGTCAATGGGCCGGGGTGTTTGTACAAGACGACCGCGCATACGGTCACGGATTGGGACTACTCCACCGGCTTTCGGTGCTGTTATTAGTCTATAGGCGGGCGTTCCGCCTCCCGCCCTCGGGCCGACGGAGTCGTCCACCCGTCACTCCAGCCGGCAGCCACTGCCGCCCAGCATGTACCCGAC
>JAMHUH010000861.1:0-4076 GCA_035904925.1 Nannocystaceae bacterium | reverse complement strand
ACCACCTCGATCCCGGGACCCACACCCACACCGTGTTCCTGCGCGCGACCACGCCGGGCGAGTACGTGATGCCGCCGGCCTCGGCCGAGATGATGTACTACCCCGAGGTCTACGGCCGCACGGCCTCGCGCCGGGTCAGCGTGCGCTGATGGCCGACGCCGAGACCCAGGGGTCGAGGCTCGATCCCTGGGTCTTCGCTGGCTCGGCCAAGTCGTCGCCGACATGACCGAGTGAGCCTCAGTGGGTGGTCTCGGGCGAGCGCAGGATCGCCGCGCCCCAGCCCCAATAGTCGCCCTCGTGCGGCTCGAGCAGATCGAGGATCTCGACGCAGAACTGGTCGGGACCCTCGCCGTCGAGCCGCTCGTCGCGTTGGAAGCTGACCGACCACGAGCCGTGCTCTTCGTCGTGGGCGACGCCGTCGATCGTGAAGCCGGCGTCCTTCAGCGACTCGGCGGCGGCGTCGGCCAGCTCGCGGCTGGCGAACACGGCCGAGTGATCGACCGCGCGCGCGATCGAGGGATCGTCGCCGTGCTCGGCCCGCGCCTGCATCAAGCGGCGGTTCTGGATCACCTGCATTGCGTAGACGTCGGGGTAGAGGAACTCGACCAGCATGCCCCACTCGGGGTCGGACTCGACCAGCCAGCCGAGCTCGTACTCGCCCGGGTCGAAGCCCTCGAGCAGATCGCCGGGCTCGCCGACGCGATCGCCGGGCGCGTAGGCGACCAAGTGCATCGCGCCCTCGCTGATCAGATGGCCGACATAGATCGCGTCGTAGGTCTGCTCGAGCCACTCGGCCAGGTTGTCCTCGAGCTCGCCGAGCGCCTCGAACTCGGCGCCGTCGCGCAGGCCGTCTTCGCGCGGGGCCTTCATGGTCACGCGAACTTGCAAGCGCGTGTCATGGGTCTCGACCGGCGCGTTGGGGCCAGCGGCGAGGTCGACCATGAACGACGCGGGCGCGTCGTCGACCAGTGCGAAGTAGACGTCGAAATCGGGCTCCCAGGTGGGCATCGCGGCGGAGCCTAACAGCTCGCAGGGGTCGATGACAGCCGGCACAGACGTGGCCCTCGAACCCCGACAACGCCCGCCTGCGGCTCGCCGAGGCGAGCCCTGCGCGAGCTCGGTCGACGAGCTCAGCCGACGAGCTCAGCCGACGAGCTCAGTCGACGAGCGAGCGAACCATCGTCTCCATGTGTTCGACCACCGAGAGGCAGTAATAGCGACTGGTCGACCTCGAATCGGTGACCGTCGGCAACTTACGCTCGAGCCAGCCTCGCAAACGCAAGCGCTCTTGCGCGACCTCGGGCCCGCCAGCGCGAATCGACTCGAGCGCGAGCGCGAAGATCCGCGACCGATCGGAAGGAACCGACTCGACCGCGACGAGGCAGCGATCCAGATCGGTCCTCCACCATTCGAGCTCGGCCTCCCTGGCGCGCCGCTGCGCGAGCGTCCGGGCGTCGATCAACCCCTGCGCGCCGCGAAAACGCCAGATGTCGAAGGCGTCGAGCTCCTGGTTCCCTCGACAGATCGAGCTCGTCGTCAGCAACATGAAGTGGGTGAAGGCGTCGAGAATGCGGAGCGTGGCGAAGACCCGCTCGACGAAGGCGTCGGCGGGCAGGGCAACGCCATCGAAGAACAAGAGCCCCTCGGACGACTCGTCGCGCAGCACCGCATCGATCCGCGCGAGATAGCAAGCGAAGCCGAAGCGGTGGATGGGGACCTCGACCACGCGCTCGCCGAGCAGCTCGCGGGCGCGTGCAACCATCCGCTCGACCGCATCGCGCTCGCCCAGCTTGGCAAAGCCCCACGCGAAGATCATGTGGACGTAGGCGTCGGTCTGCTTGGCGTCGAATACCGCCTCGTTCGTACACCTCCGCCGCTTGGTCCCCAGATAGAGGTCGAGCATCACTTGCAACGCCTCCATCACTCCCCCTCCCCAGTCTCGCCATCCTCGCTCGGCAGCACGAAGGGCTCGGCCAGCACCGCCCACTCCGGCACTGGATGCGGCCGCCAGCTCGGGTCGCAGTGCGGGTCGCCGATCTTCGGCTCGTCGGGCAGCACCAAGTTGCTGGCGCCGAGCAGCGCGACCAACAGCGCGCGCGCGTCGGCGGGCGCCTCGACGCGATCGATCGCCTCGACGAAGAACTCCTTTCCGCTCTGGCGCACGTGCAGCGGCAACCAACGGACCCCCGCGATCGCGACAGCGCCGCCCTCGGGCCGGACGAGATCGAGGTAGAGCAGCAGCGAAGCCCGCCGCTCGAGCTCGGGCTGGTGACTGGCGAAGTTGCCGAGCGAGTACGCGACCAAGCCCTCGTGGCCGTCCTCGCCGATCAATTTTTCCCAGGGCTGGACGACATGCGGATGGCTGCCGATCACCGCGATCGCGCCGGCGTCGATCCACAGCTGGGCGAGCGCGCGATCCGACTCGCGCGGCTCGTGGCTGTACTCCTTGCCCCAATGCGGCAGCACGATCACGGCGTCGGCCTTGGACCGGTATTTGGTGATCAGCTTGGCGATCACCTTGCCGTCGCCGCAGCGCAAGACCTGATCGAAGTCGTCGGGCCTTTGGTTGGTGTGGATCGAGCACGCGATGAAGGCGACGTCGAAGCCGTCGAGCTTGGCGGTCGTCGACCAGCGCTCGGGCCCGCCCTGCTCGCGGGTGCCGACGTGGCGCAGCTTGGCCGCGTCGAGGCTGGCGATGGTTCGGTCGACGCCGAGCGGCCCACGATCGAGCGCGTGGTTGTTGGCGGTCGTGACCAGGTCGACGCCCGCGTGCTTCAAGTCGAGCGCGACCGAGGGGTGATAGTTGAAGCGCGGGTACGCGGTGTAGACGACGCGATCGTAGCTGCGCCCAGGGTCTGCGACCTCGAGGCCCTCGCGGTCGAGCCCAGGCGCCATCGGACCTTCGAGGTTGAGCACAGTGAGATCTGGCTCGGCCAACGAGTCCGCGATGCCAGCCCAGAGCACCGCCGCGCCTTGCTTGGTCTTGTAGGCCTGCTTTTGCAGCTCTTGATGCAAGAGCAGGTCGCCCGCGAAGGCCAAGCGTCGGTGCTGGCCGTCCGTGCAGGCAGCCGCGAAGTCGAGGTAGTCGCTCGGCAGTTGCCACGGCGGCTCGGCTTCGACTTGCTCGGCCTTCGGATCAGGCTCCGGATCCGCGCGCGCTGCAATCGATGTGGGCTCGCTGACAGGTTCGCTGCTGACGTCTTGAATCGGCGCCGGCTTGGAGCAGCCGAGCGAACAAGCGATCACGAGCGAAGACACGCGGGCCCACGACCCCAGGTCTCGCGACCCCCACGCACCGCGAAACCCGGCGAATCGTCGCTGAAGCTCGTCGTTGCGGCCCTGGTCGGGCTGGGTCTGTTGCGCCACGCCGGCATTCTAGCCCCGTGGACCTTCGGCCCCAAGTCGCTCGCGAGCTGCATCGATCGCCATGGGCATCGCCAAATGATCGACTTCGCGGCTTTGCGAGCCGAGAATTTCACTTTGACATTCGCGAGGGCACCCGCGTATCTGAACCCATGGTGCTCGCTCGTCGGTCCGGTCTGACACGTCTGCTGCTTGGTTCGACCCTGATGATCTCCCTGGGCGTGCTGGTCATGGCGGCCGGCACTGCGTGCACGCCGGACCCCGACAAGGAGCTGGCCCGGGCGCTGATCGGCCCCGAGGGCGGCACGGTCAGCGGCGGCGGCGTCAGCATCGAGTTCCCGCCCGGGGCCATCCCGGTCGAGACCGAGATTCGCCTCGTCGAGGTCGACCGCAAGCTGGTCGCTGGCGACTTCGAGCAGCGCGGCAAGGCGTTCTCGATCGAGCCCGCCGACCTTCACCTCCAGCTGCCCGCGGCCGTCAGCTTGCCCGGCAGCGCCGAGACGCCCAGCGTCCTGGTCGAGGCGATGGGCCAGACGGTCGCGTTCTCGGGCACGACCGCGTACGTCGAGTACCTCGGCCTGCTCGCGCTGGCCGAGACCGGCAGCGTGACCATCCGCGCGGTCGAGCCGAGCCTCGGCAGCAGCCCCAAGTCGCCCGAGGGCGACTTCGTCGACAACCTCCACGTCGAGCTGCAGCTCGAGGGCACGCATCGG
>JAMHUH010000860.1:0-1888 GCA_035904925.1 Nannocystaceae bacterium | reverse complement strand
CCTACGAGGCCGCGCAGCAGCGCGGCGCGCAAGGCCGCGGCGCGCCACCCAGCCAGCGCGAACTCGAAGGCTGGTATCGGACCCTCGAGGTGCCGATCGACTCGGAGCTCGAGGTGGTTCGCAAGTCGTACCGTCGGCTGGTCGCCAAGTATCACCCTGATCGCTTTGCGGACGAGCCGGCGAAGTATGAGGCGGCGACCGAGGTCACTCGGAAGATCACGCTTGCCTATACGGGGATCAAGGCGATCCACGAGAAGGGCTGATCTCGGATCTCTCGGATCTCGGATCTCGGATCTCGGATCTCGTAGGGATCCATCGCGGATGCTCGTGCTCCCGAAGTGGGGGGCTTCGCGGGGAATATCGCCGCCCCACGCTCGGCTGCCCCACTTGTTCTCGAACGCCAACGTCCGCCTCGGAGGGACGCCGACATTCCCCGCCGCCCTGGTTCGCGGATGTCTGCGCCGCCGCGAAGAGCGACTGAACGTTGGCGCGCGAACGATCGTGCGTGAAGTTCGAGCGCACGACTGCCCAGTGTCGTTCGGGGCGGCGCCGACATCCGAGCACTCGGGCGGCGGGGAATGTTTGGGGCCTGTCCGAGGCGGACATTGGCGCGCGATTACAAGTGGGGGAGCCGAGCGTCAGGCCCCAAATATTCCGCGTGAAGCCCCCCACTTCGGGAGCACGAGCATCCGCGAACGATCGAAGAGCAGAAGAGAGGAGAGGGTCGGCTTGGGATCGAAGAGAGAGAGAGGAGAGGGTCGGCTTGGGATCGAAGAGAGGGCGAGCGTTGGTGCCGCAAAATCGCGAGTCGAAGCGCTCAGGTTGACCACCGTCGTCGCCTGGCATATCTCGCGACCCGATGACCGAACGCGACGCAACCTCAGCGAGCAAGCGATCCAAGCCTGGTTCGACCGCGTCCGTCGCCAAGAAGACCCCGAAGAAGGCCGCGAGCAAGTCCACGCTCGCCAGCCAGGCTGATCGCCACGAGCTCTACGAGCTCGCCGTCCAAGATCCGCCCTCGGAGGTTCGCTTCGTCGGCCAGACCTTCAAGCGCTTGCGCGGTCGCCCGGCCCTGACCTTGCGCGAGGACTTCGCCGGGACCTCGGTGTTCTGCCTCGAGTGGGTTCGCAGTCACAAGGAGCGCACGGCCATCGCGGTCGACCTCGATCAGGCCACGCTCGACTGGGGCCTGAACCAGCGGATCCGCCCGGCGGGCCCCTCGATCGAGCGGCGGATCGTCCAGCGCTGCGCCAACGTGCTCGACCCCCAGCCGCCGCTGGTCGACGTCGCCGTCGGCTTCAACTTCTCGTACTGGTGCTTCGACACTCGGCCCGCGCTGGTCGAGTACTTCCGAGCCGCGCGGGCCGGCTTGGTCGCCGACGGCATGCTGGTGCTCGACGCCTACGGCGGCACCGAGGTGCCCAAGCACGAGCTCACCTCGCGCGAGGTTCGAGACGGCAAGGGCGTCGTCAACGGTGGCAAGGCCTACACCTACGAGTGGGAGCAGATCGACTACAACCCGATCGACGCGCGGATGAACTGCGCCATCCACTTCGAGTTCGAAGACGGCTCGCGGATCGATCGCGCGTTCAGCTACTCGTGGCGCGTCTGGAGCTTGCCCGAGATCCGCGAGCTGCTGCTCGAGGCCGGGTTCACCAAGGTCCGAGTCTGGTCCGAGCTCGAAGACGAAGACGGCGACGGCACGGGTCGCTTCTCCGACGCCAAGGCCTTCGACAACGAAGGCGTCTGGTGGGTCTACATCACGGCCGAGAGCTGAGCTCGGGTCACGCGTTCTGCTCGAGCAGCGAGCGAAGCACCTCGACCGACTGCGCGCCGACGACCCCGCGCTGGCCGACCACGAAGGTCGGCACGCCGCTGACTCCGGCCT
>JAMHUH010000859.1:0-10238 GCA_035904925.1 Nannocystaceae bacterium | reverse complement strand
GCGACTTCGGCCTTCTTCGCAGCAGCCTTCTTGCCGGGCTTCTTGGCAGCAGGCGCAGGCGCGGGCGCAGGCGCGGCGACTTCGGCCTTCTTCGCAGCAGCCTTCTTGCCGGGCTTCTTGGCAGCGGGCGCGGGCGCAGGCGCAGCGACTTCAGCCTTGGCGGCGGCCTTCTTCGCAGCCTTCTTGGCCGCGGGCGCGGGCGCAGGCGCAGCGACCTCGGTCTTCGCGGCAGCCTTCTTGCTGGGCTTCGCAGCAGCAGCCGGCGTCTCCAACTTCGCCGGTGCAGCTTTCTTCGCCGTCTTCTTGGTGGAACCAGCTTCGGCCTTCTTGGGCTTGTCGCTGATCTTGGGCTCGGGTGCCGGGGCACTCTTCGTGGCTTTCGTCTTGGCCATGGGTTCGGATCCTCCTGGCGGAATCTTGCCCGAGTGCTCGACGACTTGCATCGATCTCCGATCGGCAATCTTCATGATCACGATCAGGTCGACTCGGGGATCGACTCGCGTGCCGCCAGGCAGCGCTCGGCGATCTCGCGATCCGAACATGGTTGGGGTCGAGAACCGATGATTTGGACGCTCTCGTGGCCTTTCCCGCTGATGACCACGAGATCTTCGGGGCCTGCTTGGGCGATCGCCTGGGTGATCGCGCGGGCTCGATCGAGCTCGACCCTACAAGGCAAGTCGGTCGGAATGCCGGCTCGCAGCGCTTGGGCGATCACCGCTGGATCTTCGTCGCGGGGGTTGTCCGAGGTCAGCCACACGCGATCTGCCAAGCCGGCTGCGATGCCCATGGGCAGGCGTTTACCCGCATCCGTGCCGCCTCCGGCTCCAAACACCAGCACGAGCGCCCCGGTGCTCAGGCGACGAGCGTCGCCCAGCAAGGATCGCAGGGCGTCGGCGTCGTGGGCATAGTCGACGACGACCCGCGGACCCGCTTCGCCCTGCACGTGCATCGCCTCGAAGCGACCAGGCGGGGCCGGACAGCGAGCGATCGCCTCGGCGGCGAGCGAGGCGGGCATGCCAGCCGCGATCGCGGCCAAGAGCGCGGCGGCGAAGTTCTCGGCTTGGATCGCGGCCGGGTTGTGGAGGCGGAGCGTGTTGGGGCCCGGCCGGCCAGCGATCGTGGGCGCGAGCTCGAACTCGACCTCGAGGCCCGACCAGTCGGGATCGGCGCGAAGGACCCGGAGATCGACCGCCCGATCGAGCGCGCGCTCGGGCCCGGCGAACCACAGGATCGAGGCGTGGTCGGGGACGATCTCGGCGATCAGCGCGGCGTTGGGATCGCCTGCGTTGAGCACGGCCGTGCCGCCCGGGGGCAGGTTCACGAACAACTGCGCCTTGCTGGCGAGGTAGTGCTCGGCGCTCCCGTGGGTTCGAATGTGGTCGTGACCGAGGTTGGTGAACACCGCGATCGTGCAGGGCCAGGCGCGGGCAAAGCCGAGCCCGAGCGAGGCCGAGGTCGCTTCGATCGCCGCCCAATGGCCGCCGCGAACCCGCAGCTCGTCCATCAGCGCCAAGAACTGGCCGTGGTCGTCCGGCGGCGGACGATCGGGATCGTGGCGGGGGTCGCCGACGCCCGCTCCGACGGTGGTCACCCAGGCGACCGGCTGCTCGAGCTCGGCCAGCGCGGCCGCGACGTAGGTCGTCGTCGAGGTCTTGCCGTTGGTCCCGGTCACGCCGATCGAGCGCAGGCCACGAGCCCACGCGGGCGGAGGCGGATAGCCGGACATCGCCAAGGCTCAGAAGATCTGGGCCATGTCGACCACGCAAAAGGAGACCTCGCAGAACTCCTGAATGCAGCTGGCGACGCGGTTGATCTCGCGCGGCTTGACGGCCGCGAAGGCTTGCTGACATTGGAAGACGTCGAGGCTCCCGCCGCAGTTCGAGCTCATCGACTGGCAGCTCGCGCGGCTGCCTGGGTCGACACAGGTGGCTTGCATGCCCACGTTCGAGCAGGTCTGCCAGGCGGTCCAATCACAGATCGCCTCGGTCCCGCTCATCGCCAGCATGCAGTCGACCGCGGCCTCGGCCGCGCGCGGCTGCATGAACTTGGGGAAGGCGTCGCAAAAGAGCTTGGTCTCGGTGAAGCTCTCGCAGTTGGGCCCGGGCGCCGAGAGAGCCGCGCAGCTCTTGGGCGTGCCGACCGAGTTGTCGCAGTTCGCGTCGCCCCAAGTCTGCTTGGCGTCTTCGGTGCCCGGTTCGATCTCCAGCCACACGCCCGAGCCCGAGCCCGTCGTCGACTGGCCGCTCGCGTCGGCGATCACAGCCTCGCTCGCGCCGCCCTCGGCGGGCTCGACGTTGCCGGTGTCGGGCGTGGTCGCCGGAGCCTTCGTGTTGCAGGCCGAAGCCGCGAGCGAAGCCGTGAGCAGCAAGAAGCGAGATCGATCGACGTGCATGCCGAGCCGAGGATATCACGTCACTCGAGCTTGGCCTGCTTGCGCACCCACTTGGACACGACCTCGAGCATGGCCGGATCCAGCGTGGTCTCGATGCTGCCGTATTCGTTGGGCGAGCCGGTCGTGGCCGGCTGGAACAGGTGGTTGAGCCCCGGCAAGCGGACGAACTCGGCCTGCTCGTTCTTGGCCAACGCCTTTTGGATCGCCGGCATGTTCTGATCGGGCGCGACCTGGAGATCGAGATCGCCGTTGATCGCCAGCACCGGCATCTTCAACTTCTTCAAGGTCGGCGCGGGGTCGTAGGCGAGGAAGTAGCGCATCCACGGGGTGTCGAGCGGCTTCACGCGATCGTCGACCGCCTGCTCGAAGTCGCCGATGCCCTGCTTCTCGGCCGGATCGAGCCCCTCGTACCAGTCTTTGAGGACCGGCTCGAGCGCGGCTCGAGCCTGACCGGGCTCGCTCGCGAGCAGGGCGACGTACATGCGCTCGGAGAAGCCTCGCTCGCGGGCGATCGCCTCGTCGTCGGCTCCGCTCGCCTTCATGATCAGGCCGAGCTGCTCGCGGATGATCTCGTGGCCGGGCACGCCGGTGCCGGCCAGCATGACCACGAACGCGATCTGCTTGGGGTGCTCGGCCGCGACCGCCGGCCCGACGATCCCGCCTTCGCTATGGCCGATCAGCCCGATCCGCTTGGCGTCGATGTCCGAGCGCGTGCGCAGGAATTCGACCGCCGACCAGGCGTCGCTGGCGAACTCGCGCGAGGTCGCTTGGGCGAAGTCGCCGGTCGAGGCCGCGACCCCGCGATCGTCGTAGCGAAGCACCGCGACGCCTTTGCGCGAGAGATGATCGGCGAGCACCGCGAAGGGCTTGTGGGCGAAGATGGTCTCGTCGCGATCCTGCGGACCCGAGCCCGAGATCAGCACGACCACCGGATGCGGACCCGGGCCCTCGGGGATCGTCAGCGTGCCGGCGAGCGTGACGTCGGGCGCGGCCGGGTTGGTGAAGCTGACTTGCTCGACCGCGTAGGGGAAGGGCGGCGTGGGCGTCTGCGGCCGCTTGGGCGCGAGCAGCTCGGCGAACTCCTCCTCGGCGACCGGCTGGACGTCGCACTCGAGCCCGATCCCGCGTTGGCTGAACGCACAGGTCGGCTCGGCCCCGAACTCGAGCATCCACTGGGCATCGACGGCCTTCCACTTCAGCCTGACCGGTGCGCCCTCGTGCTCGACTTCATCGAAGTCGACGCCCGCGACGCCCTGCATCGGGATCCACAGCTTGGCCGAGGCGAGCTTGCCCTCGGCGTCGGCGGTCAAGCTGATCGCGAAGTCGATCGTCTGCGCGCCGGGCAGCGCGATCGAGCCGACGAGGTGGGTGGGCAGGGGCTCGGGGTTCGGCGTCGGTTGAACGAGCGGAGGGTTGCTCGCGACCTCGGTGGGCTTGTCCGAGGGGCAGGCGAGCAGCGGGAGCGCGAGGACGAGCGGGGCGAGTTTGCGCGGCACGCTCGATGATCAAAAGTTCGGGCCAAGAGCGCAAGGGCTCACTCGACCGGCAGCTCGAGCTGGCTTCGCACGTGGGGCAGCTTGGCGAACCCGTGCTTGTCGATCGCCTTCTCGAGCGCGTCGTCGGCCCGAATCGCGCCCTCGCGGACCAGCTTGTCGAGCGTCGCGTCCATGCCCTGCATGCCATCGCGGCCGCCGGCTTGGATCACGCTGTCGATCATCGAGGTTCGGTTCTCGCGGATGCAGGTCGAGACCGCGACCGTGCCGATCAACACCTCGTGGGCCGCGACTCGACCGCTGCCGTCGGCCCGCTTGAGCAGCTGCTGGGCGACGATGCCCGCGAGCGACTCGGCCAACATGCCGCGGATCGCCGGCTGCTGGCCGGCCGGGAACACGTTGATGAAGCGATCGATCGTCGCGGCCGCCGAGTTGGTGTGGACGGTGGCGAAGATCTGCACGCCGTAGCTGGCCAGCTGCAGGGCCAGGCGCATGGTCTCGGGTCCACGGAGCTCGCCGACCAAGATCACGTCGGCGTTCTCGCGCCCGGCCGAGCGAATCGCGTCGGCGAAGCTCGGCGAGTCCTCGCCGACCTCGCGGTGGGTGATCAGGCACTGGGCCTGCTGATGCACGAACTCGACCGGATCCTCGATGGTCAGGATGTGGCCCGAGCGATGATGGTTGATGTAGTGGAGCATCGCGGCGAGCGTGGTGCTCTTGCCGCTGCCGGTCGGGCCGGTCACGAGGATCAACCCGCTGCGCCGCTTGGCCAGCTCGGTCACGATCGGCGGCAGCCCGAGCTGATCGACCGAGAGGATCTTCGAGGGGATGGTCCGAAACACCGCCCCAGGGCCGGTGTGCTTCCACAGGTAGTTGCAGCGAAAGCGGGCCTTGTCGCCGAGCGCGTAGGCGAAGTCGAGGTCGCGCTCGCGGTTGAATTGCTCGCGCTGGCGCTCGTCGAGCAGCTCGTCGAGCAGGGCGGTCATTCGGTGCTCGTCGAGCGGGGCCTCGCTGTGGGCGACCAAGTCGCCCTTGAGCCGGAGCATCGGCGGATAGCCGACCGAGAGGTGCAGGTCCGAGGCCCCGCGCTCGAGCATCACTTCGAAGTAGCGATCGAGCATCGCCATGTCAGCCACCCTCCGGTTTGTCGGTCTTGCGGCCGAACAGGTTGCGAACCGCCCCGATCGCGCCCGCGCCCGGACTCTGCGGCAGCGGGGCAGGGGTCGAGATGGTCTGCGATTGACCGATCGAGCGACCGATCAGCTTGGGCTCGTCGGCGTGGGCCCGAGCGGTCTCGATGTCGACGATCCCGGCCGCGAGCAGCTCGTCGAGCGAGTCCTCGATCCGGATCATCCCGTAGTTGCGGCCGCGCTGGAGCAGGCTCGGCAGCTGGAACAGCTTGTTGTCGCGGATCAAGGTCCACAGCGGGATCGAGCCGGTGATCAGCTCGGCGGCGGCGACGAGTCGGGTGCGGTCGGCCGAGGGGACCAGCCGCTGCGAGACCACGATCTTGAGCGCGCCGGCCATGGTCGCGCGGACCTGCTGCTGATCTTCGGGCGGGAACATGTCGATCAGGCGATCGATGGTCTTGGCGCCCGAGGGCGTGCTGATGCTGGCGATCACGAGGTGGCCGGTCTCGGCCGCTTGCAGGGCCATCTCGACCGTCTCGCGGTCGCGCAGCTCGCCGATCACGATCACGTCCGGATCCTCGCGCAGCGCACCTTTGAGCGCGCGATGGAAGGACTCGGTGTGGAGGCCGACCTGGCGCTGGCTGATCACCGCCCGCTTGACCGGGTGGACGACCTCGATCGGATCCTCGACGGTGATGATGTGGTGCGGCTTGCTGGCGTTGACCAGATCGACCAGCGCCGCCATCGTCGTGGTCTTGCCTTGGCCGCTCGGGCCCGAGACGATCGCCAGGCCTTGATGGTAGGAGGCGACCTTGCCGAGCTCGACCGGCAGGCCGAGCTCGGTCAACGTCGGTGGCCGCTCGACCACGAGTCGAAAGCAGCCCTTGAGGCCTGTTCGACCCTGGGCGAAGTTGATGCGCAGCCGGCCGATGTTCTCGAGCTCGAGCGCGAAGTCGGCGTAGCCGAGCTGCTCGAGCTGCTGATGCGGACGCGGGCCGGCTTGGGCGAGCAGGCACTCGAGCATCTGCTTGGCGCCCGCCTCGGGCAGCGGATCGCCGATCGGCAGCAGCTCGCCGAGCCGGCGGAGTCGAGCCGGCATGCCGCCGACGAGGTGGACGTCGGAGCAGCCCGACTCGCGAGCCTCGCGAAGCAGCGCGTGGATCCGCTGCTCGGCCGATCCGCGCGTCCAGGTCATCACGGGCTTGCGGCCCAAGAACTGGCTCGAGCCGGGCTGTTGGGCTGGCGCGGGCGTTCGCGCTTGGACCGAAGCGGCCGGCTGGACCGACACCGAGGGCTGACTCTGCGCGACGGGCTTGGCCATCGGCGGGGGCTGGCTCGGCCTGGCCATGACCTGCGGCGCCGCGGCGGGCTGAATCGGCCCATCCAGATCGAGCTCGAGCGCGGGTGCCTCGACCTCCACCGCCGAGCTCGTGATCCGCACCTGCAGCTGATCGCCGTGCCGCGCGATTCGACAGCGATAGCTCAGCCCCTCGATCTCGATCTCGTGATCCTCACCGGCCGTGTCGCGGCTCGGCAGCAGCGAGCGAAGCCCGACGCCGTCGAGCAAGGCGACGACGTGGCCCGCGATCAGGCTCTGCTTGGTCAGCGGATGCAGACGGCCATCGGTCAGCCGCAAGGCCGCGACCTTGCCCGTCTGCAAGACCAGCTCGGCCACGTCTTCCCGTTGGAGAAACCGCAGGTAGCGGTCGAGATCGGCCACGGGGCGAGCATACGCTCTCCACGGCCGGCGCGTCACGCCATCGACGCGCAGATTCGATCAGTCGCGCTTTGGCGGAAGCAGCAAGCTGGCCAAGACCGAGACCACCAACACGATGCCGACCACGCCGAGCGAGATCGAGGTCGGGAACTCGAAGGGGTCGAGCCAGGGGCTCTGCGGAACACCTGCCCAGTAGAGCCCCATGCCACCCAGACCCTCGGCGACCATCATCTTCACGCCGATGAACGCGAGCACCAAGCCCAGGCCGTAGGGCAGGTAGTGGAAGCGGTCGATGACGTTCTCGAGCAAGAAGAACATCGCGCGCAGGCCCAGGACCGCGCAGACGTTCGAGGTGAACACGATGAAGGGGTCGCGCGAGATGCCGAAGATGGCCGGGATCGAGTCGAGCGCGAAGATCACGTCGGCGGTCTCGACCATCAGCAAGGTGACGAAGAGCGTGGTCACGTACCAGCGATTGTCGGCCTGCTTGACGAAGAAGCGCGGGCCCACGAAGTCGCGAGTGACCCGCAGCCACTGCTCGGCCTTGCGCTTGACCCACGAGTCACCGGCCTCGCTGCCAGCCTCGTCCTCTTTGGCGAAGAGCAGCTTGATGCCCGTGAAGACCAAGAAGCCGCCAAAGAGGTAGAGCGTCCAGGTGAAGAGCTCGATCAGGCCGAGCCCGACCAAGATGAATGCTGCACGAAGCACGAGCGCGCCGAGGATCCCGGCGAAGAGCACTCGATGGAGGTGGTCACGCTCCACCTTCATGTAGCGGAAGATGACGATGAAGACGAAGATGTTGTCGACGCTCAGCGACTTCTCGACCACGTAGGCCGAGAACCACTGCAGCGCTGGATCGCGCCCGAACTTCCACCAAATGAAGGCGTTGAAGGCGAGCGAGAGCGAGACCCAGACGACCGACCAGGTCAGGGCCTCGCGCACGGTGACCCGGTGCGTGTCCTTGTGAAACACGCCCAGGTCGAGCGCCAACATGACGAGGACGCCCGCGAGGAAGGCGACCCAGAGCATCGGTGAACCAACGGTGTTGAATCCCAAGTGTGGATCCGTGAGGGGCTCGAGGGGGGGCCCGGAGGTGGGCCGAGGAGGTGGGCGCGATGGTGGGGGCTCGCGCCGCGTGGAGGGTCACTTCTCGATTCGGCGAATGTCGTCGCCGACTTCGACCTTGGCGAGCAGCTGGCGCGGCGTCGTGTCGTCGCGGTAGTCGAACTCGACGAGGGTGCCGCCGAACTCGACGTAAGAGTTCGCGCTGAGCGGCTTGCCCGTGTCGCGCGACGTGAACAGGTGGTAGTCGAGCTTGATCTCGAACAAGATCACGCCTGCGGTGCAGGTCAGCTCGAACTCACCATACTTCGAGTGGGCTTGAGTGCCCGTGCCGGCGCCGCTCTTGCAGTTCGCCTGGCCCTTGAACTTGCCTTTGGCCTTCAAGCTCTCGATGAAGGCGTCGCGCGCGTCGCCCTCTTCGAGGGTGAGCTTGTCGACGCCCTTCTTGTTCAAGGTCAAGCCCTCGGTCTCGACCGGGTCGTAGCTCGCGGGCGGCTTGAGCCAGTCGGGATCGGGATGATCCTTGGGTAGGCAGGCCCCGAGCGCGAGCGCGGCCGCAAGGACGAAGGTGGTGTGGAGGGCGAGCGAGGCCGTCGCGCGCATGGCCGCAACCCTAGCACGCGATCCCTCGATCACCTTCATGTCTGGAACTCGGGATCGAGAGGTTCGACTTGGATCGCGTGTGAGTTGTGGATGGTTTTCATGGTCGGGACGTGATGAGCAGCGCGGGGTCGAGGCGCGCGGCGAGGGCATCGTGGGCAGCCCTCGCGCGCGCACCCTCGCCAGCCTCGAAGGTGATCTTGACCTCGACCTGCAGCCGACCCTTCTCGTCCGGCTCCCAGCGAGGATAGGAGCCGATCTCGACGTCCGGGAATTCGGCGACGACGGCGTCGAGCGAGCCCGCGAGCGAGCTCTCCTCGAGCCGGGTGAAGAGCTCGACCAGGACCCACTCGCGCGGGCTCGGGAGTTCGTCCGGCAACTTTTCGAGGGCCTCGATCTTGGCCCGCAGCAGGCCCGGGATGCCCGGAAGAATGTAGATGCGCCCGGCATGATCGAGCGCGCCCCGACCCGCGCCCAGCGGCTCGCCCGCGCCGAGGTCGAGCCGCATCACCGGCCAGCCCGGCAGCGCCCGCAGCTCGGTGCCGCTCGGCACGTCGGCCATGCGCAGCGCGTGCTCGCCGAAGCGCTCGCGGTAGTGCTCGCGCAAGATCGCCTCCATCTGCGGATCGCGGACGATCGGGCGCCCGGTCGCCAGCGCAATCGCCTTCATGGTCACGTCGTCGTGGGTCGGGCCGACGCCGCCCGAGGTGAACACCAGCGGCGTCGCGCGGAGCAGGCGGATCAGCGCGTCGCCGATCGCCTCGAGCTCGTCCGGCACGGTCGCGACCTCGCGCAGCGCGAGCCCGCGACGCCGACACACTTGGCTGAGGTACCAGCCGTTCTCGTCACGAATCTTGCCCGAGAGCAGCTCGTTGCCGATCAGCAAGACCGCGGCCGTGGGTCGCGCGGGCGGTTCGATCGAGGCCATCGCGGCGGATCCTATCAGCCTCGCCGAGCCGGCTCCACGGAGCGTGGCGGGCCGGTCGGAACCTGTGGTATCGGCCGCCCCGATGCAGGATCCCCGCGACCGAGACTCGAACTTGGGCCCCACGGGCCTCGACTCCGGCCTCCTGGTGCTCGCGGACGGGCGAGTGTTTCGTGGCCGTGGCTTCGGTGCCCGCGGCACCGCCGTCGGCGAGGTCGTCTTCAACACCTCGATGTTCGGCTACCAGGAGATCGTCAGCGATCCCTCCTACGCTGGCCAGCTGGTCTGCCTGACCGCGGTCGAGGTCGGCAACGTCGGCTGCAACCCCGACGACGACGAAGCCGAGCGCCCCGCCGCGCTCGGGCTCTTGATTCGCTCGCTCTCGCCCGTGGTCTCCAACTGGCGCGCGACCAGCTCGCTGCACGAGTGGATGGTCGGCCGCAACGTGGTCGGGCTCAGCGACATCGACACCCGCGCGCTGACCCGCCACCTGCGGATCGAGGGCGCGACCATGGGCGTCGTCAGCAACGAGACCGACGACGTCGCCGCGCTGCTCGAGCTGGCTCGCAGCGCGCCCTCGATGGAAGGCCGCAACCTGGTCGACGGCGTCACGACCTCGACTCGCTACGCGTGGGCTCAACCGAGCTGGCGCTGGGGCGCCGACGGCAACCACCACGATGTCCAAGCCCGCGACGCCAAGCCCGAGCTGCACGTGGTCGCGTGGGACTTCGGGATCAAGCGCAACATCCTGCGCAAGCTTCGTGATCGCGGGGTCGCGATCACGGTCGTGCCGGCCTCGACCACGGCCGAGGCGATCCTCGCCGAGTCGCCCGACGGCGTGCTCTTGTCCAACGGCCCGGGCGATCCCGCGGCCGTCACCGCCGTCATCGATCAGCTGCGCCTGCTCTTGGATGGCGCC
>JAMHUH010000858.1:0-6798 GCA_035904925.1 Nannocystaceae bacterium | reverse complement strand
TTATCGCGTAGATGCCCGCGTGCGACCAGGTCGGCGTGCCCATCCACTTCCACTCTTCGATCACCTCGGGGTCGACATCGTGGATGATCGCACGAATGTCGGCGATGAGCTCGCCCCGCCAATCACCGAGCTCCGCGATCTTCTCGTCGATCTGCGCGGACGCGTCGATTGGGGTGGCCGGCTTTTTCGCGGCAGCGGGCTTTTTCGCGGCGGCGGGCTTCTTCGCGGCGGGCTTTTTCGCGGCGGCCTTTTTGGGCGTCTTCTTGCTGACCATCGTCGTCGACTCGAAGCTGCGCGCAGATCAGAAAATCGAGACCGGCCCCGCGTCGGCGGGCGTCTCCGTGTCGCCGATCGTGACCGAGCTGCCCAGCCCCAATTGGCTGTACGTGTTCTGACCCCAGCACACGACGTCGTTGTTGGTCAGGATCGCACAGGTGTGGTTGTTGCCCGCGGCGATCTGCTTGGCCGGGCCGCCGAGGTCGACCGGGCCGACCGGCTCGGGCAGCTCGTCGTCGCCGACGTTGTTGGTGTTGCCGTAGCCGAGCTGGCCGACCGAGTTGTCGCCCCAACAGCGCACGCTGCCGCCTTCGAGCAAGGCGCAGGTGTGGCTGCCGCCGGCGGTGACCTGCGTGGCCGGGCCGCCGAGATCGATCGGGGGTCGCGAGGCCGGGACCTCGTCGTCGCCGACGATGTTGACGTCGCCCTGGCCGAGCTGGCCGGACGCGTTGGCGCCCCAGCAGAGCACGGCACCGCCCTGCAAGAGCGCGCAGCTGTGGTTGCCGCCCAGCGCGAGGCCGGCGATCTCGGTGTTGGCGGCCAGGCCCGCGGGCACCGCCGAGACGAAGCCGACCGCCGCGGGGACCTCGTCGTCGCCGATCGTGTCGAGCGCCGCGTAGCCGAGTCGGCCCGAGTCGCCCCAGCCCCAGCAGCGCATGCCGCCGTCGATGAAGCGCGTGCAGGCGTGGTACCAGCCGAGCTCGAGCAGCGAGGCCGAGCCGCCGAGGTTGACGTCGCCGCCTGGCAGCAAGGCCTCGGGCGTGTCGATCGTGCTCGCGTAGCCGAGCTCGCCCGCGTCGTTCTTGCCCCAACAGCGGACCGCACCGCCGCCGATCCGCGCGCAGGTGTGTCGCGCTCCGGCTTGGACGGCGACGACCGGCGGCACGCCGATCCCGGCCAGCCCAGCCAGGGACTCGTCGTCGCCGAGGTTGGCGAGGTTGCCGTAGCCGAGCTGGCCGCGGTCGTTGAGGCCCCAGCAGCGCAGGCCGCCGTCTTGCAGCAGCGCGCAGGTGTGCTGGCCGCCCAGATCGATCGAGGTCGCGGGCCCGGGCAGCGCGAGGTCGTCGACGTCGCTCGGGTACTCGTCGTCGCCGATGTTGTTGGGGTTGCCGTGGCCGAGCTGGCCGAACTCGCCGCGACCCCAGCAGCGGATCCGCCCGCCCTCGATCAACACGCAGGTGTGCTGCTCGCCCGCGTCGACCTCGAGGATCCGGGTGTAGCTGCAGTCGACGTCGCAGCCGTCACCGTCGATGTCGTTGTCGTCCTCGCACTCCTCGATGCCCTCGACCACGCCGTCGCCACAGACGGTCTGGGTGCAGGTGCCAGCGATGCAGCTGAGCCCGGGATCGCAGGCTCCGGGCACGTCCATGCAAGCGCAGCCGGCCTGGCTGCACGCGCCGGTGTCGGGGTCGTCGGAGTTGGTCGTGGACGAGGTCGTCGGGTCACCGTCGCCATCGCCGGACTCGGTCGCGGTCCCCGAGTCGGTGCCCATCGTCTCGCCGAAGGTGTCGCCCTCGCCGCCGCCCTTGCAGCTCGCGAGGACGAGCAACAAGCACGAGCTGGAACGTAGAAGGAGCTTGGCCATGATCGAGTGAAGTCGAGAGAAGCGAAAACGCGGGCGAAGGGCAACGTGAGGCGTCAGGCGTCAGGCGTCACAGGACGGGCACGGGGCCGGCGCTGAGCGGTGACTCGTCGTCGCCGCGCAGCAAGGTGTCGCCGTAGCCGAGCTGGCCATAGTCGTTGAAGCCCCAACAGAGGATCTCGTGCGCGTCGAGCAAGGCGCAGGTGTGGTAGTCGCCGGCGGTGATCGCCTCGGCCGGACCCCCGAGCTCGATCGCGGGCACGTCGGCCGGGACCTCGTCGTCGCCGATGTGGGCGATGCCGCCGGTGCCGAGCTGACCGTAGAGGTTGCGGCCCCAGCACTTGACGTCGCCGTCGTCGAGCAGCGCGCAGGTGTGGTGGCGGCCCGCGACGATCTGCGTGGCGTCGCCGCCCAGATCGATCGGGAAGAGCGTGGCCAGGGTCTCGTCGTCGCCGACGGTGGTGGTGTTGCCCTGGCCGAGCTGGCCGTAGAAGTTGTCGCCCCAGCACAGCGCGCTGCCGGTGTCGAAGACCACGCAGGTGTGCGAGTGGCCGATCGCGACGTCGATCACCGGGGTCCCGGCCGGGATGCCTTGCGGCAGCAGGGGCACCGGCACGACCGAGCCGGGCGTCTCGGTGTCGCCGATGTTCTGGGTGTTGCCGTAGCCGAGCTGGCCCTTGTCGTTGCGGCCCCAGCAACGCAGCGCGCCGTCCTCGAGCACCGCGCAGCTGTGGTCTTCGCCCGAGCGGACGAAGGTCGCGAGCGCGCCGAGGTTGAGGTCGATGGTCAGCGGGGCCGAGAGCTGGGTGGTGTTGCCGTAGCCGAGCTGACCGTAGTCGTTGGTCCCCCAGCAGCGGACGTTGCCGGCCCCGACCCGGGCGCAGGTGTGGCGACCGCCCGCGAGCATGTCGAGGACCTCGGCGTTGATCGAGATCGGGCTGACCGAGAAGGGGAACTCGTCGTCGCCGACGTTGTTGAGGTTGCCGTAGCCGAGCTCGGCCGAGCCGCCGGCGCCCCAACAACGGACCGCGCCGCTCTCGAGCAGCGCGCAGGCATGGCCGCCGCCGAGATCGATGGCCAGCGCGTTCTCGCCGAGGACCACGTCACCGGGCGCCGAGGCGGGCTCGTTGTCGCCGATGTTGTTGATGTTGCCGTAGCCGAGCTGGCCCGAGCCGTTGTTGCCCCAACAGCGGACTCGGCCGCCCTCGATCAGCGCGCAGGTGTGGTGGCGACCGGCCTCGACGTCGAGCAGCGCGGTGAAGCTGCAGTCGTTGTCGCAGCCGTCGCCTTCGAAGTCGTTGGCGTCGTCGCACTGCTCGGCCGGCAGCTCGGCGATCCCGTTGCCGCAGGTCGGGCTGGTGCAGGTGCCTCCGACGCAAGCCAGCCCCTGGTTGCAGCTCTCGGGTCCGCCATCGCAGTCGCAGCCGACCTCGCTGCACGCGGGCGAATCCGTGCTGCTGTTGTCCATGCTCGTGGCCGGATCGCCGTCGCCATCGCCATCGGTCACGCCGCTCGTGGAGTCGGACTCGCCAGTGGCTCCCATCTCGTCGTCGTCGACCACCTCTCCGCCCGCGCAGCCTCCGATCAGCGCGGAGCCTCCGATCAGCGCGGAGCCTCCGATCAGAGGAAGGAGCGACACGGGCAGCGCGGCGAGGAGCGAGCGCGCGACCGAGGAGAGCCAGGGACGAGACTGCGAAGGCATGGCAAGGGTCGGAATCGGCGACTCCGCGGAGGTCGGCAGTGTACCGCGAGTGCAGGGGATGAATCGATGCATACCTGATCGGCAATGGCTGACGATTCAAACAGATCGCGAATTCGCGAAGTGCTCGCTACCACACGGCGAGCACGCCCGGCCTCGGCGCCAGGGTCGGGTCGCTGATCCAAAGGCCGCGGCCCGAGAGCAACCGGCTCAGAAGATTTGTACGGGACCCGCCGCGGTCGGGGGCTCGTCGTCGCCGATGGTCGTGGTGTTGCCGTAGCCGAGCTGGCCGTCGAAGTTGGAGCCCCAGCAGAACACGTCGTTGTTCTCCATGATCGCGCAGGCCTGGGTCCCGCCAGCGTCGACCTGCTTGACCGGACCGCCGAGGTCGAGCGGCCCGACCGAAGCGGGCGTCTCGTCATCGCCGATGTTCGTGGTGTTGCCGTAGCCGAGCTGGCCCGAGCTGTTGTTGCCCCAACAGATCGCTTCTTTCGACTCCAAGAGGGCACAGACGAAGTTGTCGCCGGACGAGATCGCGAGCGCCTTGCCGCCGAGGTCGATCGACGGGAGCGTGGCCGGCACCTCGTTGTCACCGATCGGGTTGGTGTTGCCCTGGCCGAGCTCGCCGCTCGAGTTGCCGCCCCAGCAGATCACGTCGCCGGTTTCGAAGAGCGCGCAGCTCATGAACCCGAGCGCGAGCGCGGTCGCCTTGGTCGTTGGCGGCAGGCCCATCGGGATCGCCGCGACGTTGCCCGCGGAGGCCGGCGTCTCGTTGTCGCCGATCTGGTTGGTGTTGGCGTAGCCGAGCTGACCGCTGAAGTTGTTCCCCCAGCAGCGGATCGCACCGTTGGCCAGGATCGCGCAGGTGTGGCCGATCCCCGTGGCTTGGGCGATCACCGCGCCACCGACGGGCACGTCGCCCGCGTTGGCCGGCGGCTCGTTGTCGCCGATGTCGGTGGTGTTGGCGTAGCCGAGCTGGCCACCGCTCCCACAGCCCCAGCAGCGCAGCTTGCCGTCGGCCAAGCGGGCGCAGGTCTGCGAGCCGCCCGCGTCGACCTCGAGCGCCGCGCCGCCGATCGGGACGTCGATGATCGAGCTCGGGAATTCGTCGTCGCCGATGTTGTTGGTGTTGCCGTAGCCGAGCTTGCCGCACGAGCCCTGACCCCAGCAGCGGACCGCGTCGTCGGCCAAGAGCACGCACGAGTGCGAGTCGCCCATGGTCAGCGCGACGCCGGGCTCGGGCAGCATCACGTCGCCGACGTCGGCCGGGGTCTCGTTGTCGCCGATGTCGTCGGTGTGGCCATAGCCGAGCTGGCCGAGGTTGTTGGCGCCCCAACAACGGACCCGCCCGCCCTCGATCAGCACGCACACGTTTTGATACGAGGAGTCGACGTAGAGCACCTCGGTGAAGGTGCAGTCGGTGTCGCAGCCGTCGCCGTCGGCCGCGTTGCCGTCGTCGCATTGCTCGAGCCCCTCGCGCGTGCCGTTGCCACACACCGGCTCGGCGCAGCTGCCCCCGAGGCAGACGAGCTCGGGATCGCAGCTGCCCTCGCTGCCGTCGCAGTCGCAGCCGAGCGCCGTGCATGCGCCGGTGTCGGTGGTCGTGCTGGTCTCGGTGGTCTCGGTCGTGTCGGTCGTCGAGCCGGTGTCGCTGCTCGCGTCGGTCGTGGTGTCGGAGCCGCTCTCGGACTCGCTCCCGACCTCGTCGGCGACCGGATCGCCCGAGGGGTTGAAGCAGCCGAGCGAGCCGAGCAAGAGCGATGTGGAGCAGATCAGGATGAGTACGCGAGCGGTGGGCATGGTCGACTCAATCAAGGAGAGGCGGCCAGGATACACGCACTCGGTCGAGCTTCGCGAACCATCCGAGCCTCCATCCGCGAACCATCCGAGCCTCCATCCGCGCAACCATCCGAGGGGAGGGTGCGACCATTCAGGCGGGGTCGTCGAGCACGCGCGCGAGCGCCTCGGGCTCCACGTTTTGCTGCGGCTCGACCAGCGACAAGCGATACTCGCCGCCATCGGCCTCGGCGATCACGAGCCGCTGGACCGAGCCGCCGACCGGATCGAGGGTCAGCGTCAGGCTGCGCAAGAGCACCCGCGCCGGCGAGCCACGGCGCGGAAGGATCACCAGCCGGGGCGATTGTCCGCGCGGGACCTCGCTGCGGACCTCGGCGATCAGCGCTTCGCCCTCACCCGGGGCAAAACAGGCGATCATTCGGTCGGCTAGCCACTGGAGCGCGGGCGGGGTCGAGCCGCTGGCGTCGAGCATCGCGCGGCGCGGCAGCGAGGGGTCGTTGGGCCGCACCTCGACCAGACCCGGAGCGATCCGCGTGGTCGAGCCGGTCGCTCCATCGTCGCGCAAGACCAAGGTCGCCGGAGCGACGAACGCGAGCTGGCCCGAGTTGACCAGCGGCTGCTGCAAGAGCGACGAGATCCGCTCCGAGTTGTAGCGCGCGACCAAGTTCTTGGTCCGCTTGGCGTAGCCGCTCCACAGCTCGAGCCGATTGGCGAGCCGGCGTTGATCGGCCGTCAGCTCCGGCTCGGCTGGCGCGGCCGAGCTCGCGCGCGCCCAAACCAACCCAGCTGCGGCGAGGCTCGAGCTCGCGAGCAACCATTCGCGTCGGGTCATGCTCATGTCGGCTCTTCTCGTGGTGCTTGAGTTGGCGGGTTCGATCGGGTCATGAGCCGGGCGATGCCTGGGCCCGCGAACATGCCGAGCCCGGCCGCGAGCATGCAGCCGAGCGCGAGCGCGAGGCCGAGCTCGCGCCACAGCGGCGGGGTCGAAGTCAGCAGCGCGAGCCCGACGACGACCTGGCAGAGCCCGGCGAGCAGCAGCCCATGCGCGACCATGGGCCGATCGAGCGCGACTGCCCGGCACGAGCGACCCGCAGCCACGCCCGTGGCCGCGCCGACCAGCAAGATCACGGGCAGCAAGTGAGGGCCGATCGCCTGATCGAGCAGCTCGAGCGCGAGCAGGAGCCCGCACTCGCCCGCCAGCGCGACCAAGGCGACCGCGAGCGCGAGGCCGAGGCTGCCGGTCCCGACCCAGACCCAAAACGCGATCAACCACAGGCCGATCATCACGAGCATGCCGAGTCGCGCGTCGAACTCGCGCGCGTCGGCGATCGCGACGATCGCGGGGCCGCGCAGCTCGGGCAGCTCGGCGAGGCGATCTTCGGGGATCGCGATCGGGATCGAAGCCTCGCCGCGCAGCTCGACCCGCGAGCGCAGCTGGGTGTTG
>JAMHUH010000857.1:0-8728 GCA_035904925.1 Nannocystaceae bacterium | reverse complement strand
CCGAGGCGTAGTTGCCCTTGATGACCAGGGGCTCGGTGCGGGGCAGGGGGATCAGGGTGTCCGGCACGACCTTGGGCTCGGGCCGGGGCTTCTTGCTGCCGAAGAGCTTGGCTATCGAGCCACCACGAGCCGACCTCGGCCGCCGAGTCGGCGTCGATCAAGCCGTCCATGGCCTGCTCGTGGTTGGCCGTCTCGGCCTGGGCGAGCGTGCTCGGCGAGGTGCGTGCGTTGATCTCGCAGATTGCCACGGTGCCCAGTGCGGCGAAGGCGAGGCAGAGGAGATCAGGAAAATGTCGGAGATGGCTTCGCACGGTCGTCAAGTCCTATTCGTTACGAGCATGTGACACATCGTTGAAGATTGCGAGAAAAGTTTTGTGAACTGTGATCAGGCTTGCGGGTCGGGCCGGGGGTGCGGGGACCACTCAGTGGAAGTCCCGACTTCGGGTGCCCTCGGTGTCGAGCGCGAGGTCGGGCTCCCAGAGCTCGTCGGCGATCAAGTGCACGACCCCTTCGGCGATCTGAACTCGGCCGGTGACGCCGAGCAGCATGGCGGTGCGAGCCAGCAGCGAGAAGCGTTCGAACACCTGCGCCCAGATGACCAGGTTCACGAACCCAGTCTCGTCTTCGAGGGTGCAGAAGGTGACCCCGCTAGCGGTGCCGGGTCGCTGTCGACAGATTACCAAGCCGACATAGCGAAGTCGCCGGCCTTCGGGTGTGGAGCCGAGCCGATCCGCGGAGGGATAGCCGAGCTCGTCGAGGGCAGGGCGCAAGGTCTCGAGCGGGTGACCGCGGGTGCTGTGCAGGCTGGTTCGATAGTCCCAGAGCATGGCTTCGTCGCGATCGAGCCGGCCGAAGTTGGGCTGCTGCTCGCTGGCCTCGCCGCGCAGCGGCAGCGAGTCGCCTGCACGAGTCAGCGCGCCCCGGGCCGCCCACGCGGCGTCGCGACGGGTGCTGCTGCGATCGCCGATCGCCCGAGCGGCGCGATCGAAGCCCTCGAGCGCGCCGGCTTCGGCGAGCAAGAGCAGGGGCTTGCGGGCCAGGCCGGTCTCGCGGGTCAGCTCGTCGAGGTCGCGCCAGCGGCCGCGGGCTTGGGTCTTGCGCGCGGCTCGGGCCTCGAGCAGCGCCGCGACGTCGCGCGCTTGCAGGCCCTTGATCCAGCGTAGGCCCATCCGTAGCGCCCAGCGATCTTCGGGGGCCGGTCCGCCTGCGCCACCTTCGATCGCGCGCGGCTCGAGGGTGCAGTTCCATTCGCTGTGGAGCACGTCGATCGGCCGGACCTCGACGCCGTGGCGGCGGGCGTCCTCGACCAGGGTCGCGGGCGAGTAAAAGCCCATCGGTTGCGCGTCGAGCAGCGCGCAGGTGAACGCGGGCAGGTGATGGGTGCGCAGCCAGGCGGTGACCCAGGCGATCAGCGCGAACGAGGCCGCGTGGCTCTCGGGGAACCCATACTCGCCGAAGCCTTGGATCTGCGAGTAGACCCGCTCGGCGAATTCGCGGCTGATCCCGTTGGCGATCATTCGGGTGATCAGGCGCTCGCGGTGCTGCTCGATCTTGCCGGCGCTGCGCCAGGCCGCCATGTCGCGGCGCAGCTGATCGGCCTCGCCCGGGCTGTAGTCGGCGACCGCGATCGCCAGCTTCATGACCTGTTCTTGAAAGATCGGTACGCCGCAGGTCTTGGCCAGCACGCGCGCGAGCGCGGGGTGGGGGAACTCGACCGGCTCGAGCCCTTGGCGGCGACGCAGATAAGGATGGACCATGTCGCCCTGGATCGGCCCGGGTCGGACGATCGCGACCTCGACGACGAGGTCGTAGAAAGTTCGCGGACGCAGGCGCGGGAGCATGGCCATCTGCGCCCGGCTCTCGACCTGGAACACGCCGACCGTGTCGCCGCGGCAGAGCAGATCGAAGGTCGGCGGGTCGTCGGCGGGGATCGTCGCCATGTCGAGCTCGATCCGATCGTGCTCGCGCAGGAGCCCGAGGCAGCGTCGGATCGCGCTGAGCGAGCCGAGCGCGAGCAGGTCGACCTTGAAGAGGCCGAGGTCCTCGACGTCGTGCTTGTCCCACTGGATGACCGTGCGATCGGCCATGCTGGCGGGCTCGATCGGGACCATCGAGTCGACCGGATCGCTGCCGAGCAAGAACCCGCCGGGGTGGACCGAGAGGTGGCGAGGGAAGTCGAGCAGCTCGCTGGCCAGGCGCACGAGGTGGCGATGTGCGGCCAGCTCGGGATCGAGGCCGGCGGCGCGCAGGGTCTCGGGCCCGAAGTTCTCGCCCCAGTAGCCGAGCAGCTTCGACAGGCGATCGAGCGCGACCTGGGGCAGGCCGAGCACCTTGCCGACCTCGCGCACGGCCGAGCGCGGGCGGTAGCGGATCACGTTGGCGACCATCGCCGCGTGCCGCCGACCCCAGCGATCGTAGACCCATTGGATGACCTGCTCGCGTCGCTCGTGCTCGATGTCGAGATCGATGTCGGGCGGCTCGGCCCGCTCGCGGCTCAAGAAGCGTTCGAAGAGCAGGTCCATGCGGACGGGATCGATCGCCGTGATGCCCAGGCAGTAACAGACCACGCTGTTGGCCGCGCTGCCGCGGCCCTGACACAAGATGCCCTGGCCGCGGCAGTACTCGACGATCTCCTTCATGGTCAGGAAGTAGCCGCCGTACTCGAGCTCGCCGATCAGCTCGAGCTCGCGCTCGAGCTGCTCGGCGACGGCCTGGGGGATCCCGCTCGGGTAGCGAGCGGCCGCGCCGGCGAGGGTCAGGGCGCGCAGGTGCTCGGGCTCGCTGACGCCATTGGGCAGCGACTCGCCCGGGTAGACGTAGCGAATCTCGTCGAGGCTGAAGCGACAGCGCTCGGCCAGCTCGAGCGTGCGGTCGAGCATGATCGGCGCGTCGGCGAAGCGATCGCGCATCGCGACGATCGACTCGAGCCCGTGCTCGGCGTTGCTGCGAATGATCTGCCCGGCCTCGCTGAGGGTCGTGCCCGCGCGGATGCAGGCCATCACGTCTTGCAGAGGTCGCCGCGCGGCGCTGTGATAGAGGACCTCGTTGCCAGCGACCAAGGGCACGCCGAGGCGCGCGGCGACCCGGGCGAGCCGATCTTCGTGGGCGAGGTCCTCGGCGCGATGATGGCGGCTGACCAGCGCGTAGACCCGATCGACGCCCCAGCCTTCGACCATCGCGACGAGGTGATCGGGATCGCGGACCAGCGCGATCATGCCGGCGCCCGGGCGCTCGTCGGCCTCGTTTGCCGAGGTGAACGCGAAGCCCGGAAGCCCAGGGGCGTTGGCCGACTCGCCGTAGACCCCCGTCCCCGCGCTGCCGGCCAGCTCGGCCAGGCTCAGCCGGGCTTGGCCCTTGGGCCCGCGACCGTGGGCGATCGAGAGGAGTCGACACAGCCGAGCCCAGCCCGCGCGGGTCTCGGCCAGCACGCTGATCCGGCCCGTCGGCGTCGGCGGCAGGATCGGCAGCGCCGGCTCGGCCCGGCCCGAGGTCTCGGACTTGGTCTTGGACTTGGACTTGGACTTGGTCTCGCGCAGCAGCCAGCCGTGCTCGCCGATCGTCAGCTCGGCGCCGAAGAGCACGCGCAGACCGACGCGCTTGGCCGCGACATGAGCCCGAACCACGCCATGGACTCCGTTGCGATCACACAGGCCGATCGCCGGTAGCCCGAGCGAGGCCGCCTGCTCGACGAGCTCGTCGGGGTGACTCGCACCCTCGAGGAACGAGAAGTTGGTCTTGACCGTGAGTGGGACGTAGGGACGCATCGAAGCCGGTGGGCTGGCTGAGTGTTCAGTATCCTCGCAGATCGGCCTGGTTCGCCAGTGCGCGGGCGCGTGGAGGCGCGAGGGCACGCCAGGCGGTTGGGCCGCTCGCGCTCGTGCTCGCTGATCCGGCAGCCTCGCGCCCGCGCGCCTCGCTCGAAGACGGGCCCTTCGCGGGGCTCTTCGCGGGGCGTGGCGCGGGTGGGATCGTCTACGCTGCACCCATGTCGAGGTTCGCGTGGATGGTGTCGGGGTGCGTCGCCCTCCTGGGTTGCCGCGGATCGACGAGCGGCGACGAGGTCGGCGGCGAGACGGCGACCGACACGAGCACGAGCACGAGCACGAGCACGACGGACACGAGCACGAGCACGAGCACGACGGACACGGGCACGAGCACGACGAACTCGAGCACGGACACGAGCACGGACACGACGAGCACGGACACGAGCACGACGGACACGACGGACGCGAGCACGACGGACACGAGCACGACGGACACGAGCACGACGGACACGAGCACGACGGACACCAGCTCGACCACCGGCGAGCCGATCGTGTGCATGGGCCCCGAGGTCCCGATCGAAGCGGCGCTGCTGCTCGACTGGCTCGAGGGCGGCAACTACTTGCAGTGGCAGGCCGAGTCGGGTCCGCACCCGAGCACCGGGCCGCACTTCGGCGACGTTCGGACCTTCGTCCATCCCTGCCTGGCCGAGTCGCTCGACGCCAACCAGCTCCCGCACTCGGTCGGCGCGGCCGCGGTCAAGGAGCTCTACGGTGCGGGTGACGTGGTGCTCGGCTGGTCGGTGATGGTCAAGATCGCCGAGGGCGGCGGCGACGAGACTTGGTATTGGTACGAGCGCTTCGAGGGCAACACGACCAGCGACGCGATCGGCGATCCGATCTGTTCGGAGTGCCACAACGAGAGCGGCTTCGACAAGTTCGCCTCGTACTGGCCGCTGATCTGATTGGCGCGCTTCGGAGCCCCGCTCACGCGAGCCCGAAGCGCTGGGCCGTGTCCATGATGAAGCGCTGCTCGTCGTCCGACACGTAGCCGTCGGCTCCGGCGATCGCCCACAGGTCGGCGAGGATCTGGCGCAGCTGCTCGGGCCCGGAGTGCTGCTTGAGCGAGTCGGCCCAGGCGCGCGCGTGGGCCAGCTTGGCCCCGGCGCCGGGCAGCTTTCGGTAGTCCGAGACCACGCGCTTGAGCACCTCGGCCAGGCGCTCGGGCGTGTGCGAGGGCGCCCACTTGCGCAGGTTGTTGCCGAGCGTGCGCAGCTCTTCGGGGCCGACGGTCGAGGTCGAGGTCGTGCCGCCGAAGGTCAGGTAGAGGAAGCCGAGCGCGTAGAGCCGCTCGTCTGCGCTCGGCCCGATCGGGATCCCGAGTCGCGCGGCGATGTCGGCGATGAAGCTCTCTTCGTGGGCCGAGACCTGGCCGTCGGCGATCGCGATCGCCTGGAGGTCGGCGAGCACCTGCTGGCGCTGGGCCGGCGTGCCGCGGCCGGCGATCCAGTCGGCGTAGTGCTGGGCGTGGGCGAGCCGATCGGCGGGCGGAAACTGGCCGTAGTTGCCGACCGTGTAGCGCAGCATCTCGCCGAGCTGCTCGTAGGTCGCGTGCGGGGCCCAGTGGTGGAGGCGATCGGCGAGCGCCCGCATCTCGTCGCTGGTCAGCTGGCCATCGGTCGAGTGGGCGAAGGTCACGTAGAGGAAGGCGAGCGCGGCGATCAGGTGATCGTCGACGCCCGCGGCGAGGCTCGACACGTCGATGTTGGCCAGCATCACCGTCCGGTCGGCGCTCGGCATCGTCACCGGGCGCTGCTCGGCCGGCGCCGGCTCGGGGTTGATCTCGTGCTGGAGCGTGCGGATGTCGGGCGGCAGCGCGGCCTCGGCCGCGTGCTGGTCCATGCTCGGCAGCGGGATGTAGAGGTCGGCTGGTTGCGGACGCTCGCGCGGCGGCAGGGTCGGGGTCTCGCCGTTGGCGGAGGCGATCGCTCGAGCGAAGGCGCCCATGTCGGGGAAGCGGTCCTCGGGTCGCTTGGCCAGCGCGCGCATCAGCAAGGCCTCGACCTCGTCGCTGACGTCGGCGTTGGGCTCGACCTCGCGGGGCCGCGGCGGGGCCTCTTTGATGTGCTGGCTGAGGATCTTGACGAAGTTGGTGCCGGGGAAAGGGAGGCGCCCGGTCAGCATCTCGAACATCACGCAAGCGAGCGCGTAGATGTCGGTCCGGCCGTCGACGCTCGAGCCCGCCGCTTGCTCGGGCGCCATGTAGGCCGCGGTCCCGAACACCGAGCCGGCCCGGGTCAGCACGTTGCTGTCCGGGTCGTCGACCTTGGCGATGCCGAAGTCGAGCACCTTGACGTATTCGTCGTCGCCCCGGCGCTGGATCAAGAACACGTTGCCCGGCTTCATGTCGCGGTGGATGACCCCGACCGCGTGGGCGGCATGCAGGGCGCGGGCGACCTGCAAGGCGATGTTGCGGGTGCGGATCCAGACGAGCCGACCCTGGGCGTCGAGCAGCTCGCCGAGGTCGTAGCCGACCAGCTTCTCCATCACGAAGAAGACCGAGCCGCCGGGGACCTGGCCGAAGTCGACGATGTCGACCACGTTCTCGTGGCCGATCATCGAGGCCGCTCGAGCCTCGCGCAAGAAGCGTTCGACCAGGGTCGGGTCGCTGCTCAGCTCGTGCTTGAGCACCTTGATCGCGACCGGCTTGCGCAAGGTGACATGGGTGCCGCCGTAGACCCGACCCATGCCACCGTCGCCGATCACCTCGTCGACTCGGTAGCGATCGGCGAGCACCGAGCCGATCAGATCGGGCTCGCGCTGGAGCTGCGGGAGCAGGGGCGGTCCGTCGCTGGGTGGTGGAGCCACGATTGCGTGGCCGAGTCTACCCGAAGCGCTCAGGCGGGCGGACTCGAATTCGCAGGCAGCTCGATCGAGAAGCAGGCCCCGACGCCGGGCTGATTGTCGATGATCAGCTTGCCGCCGTGCTCGGTGACGATCCCATGGCTGAGCGCGAGCCCGAGGCCGGTCCCGCGATCGCGACCTTTGGTCGTGAAGAAAGGATCGAAGATCTGGGGCAGGACCTCGAGCGGGACCCCGCCACCGCGGTCCTCGACGCTCAGGCGGATCCAGAGGCTGGCGTCGCGCTCGAAGGTCGCGGCCCGGATGCTGACCAGCTTGTCGGCGTGGTAGCCCGGCCAGCGGCTGTTGAGCGCGTCGCGGGCGTTGGTGACCAAGTTCATGATCACCTGTTGGATCTGTTGGCGACGACAGCCCAGCTCGGGCAGATCTTCGGGGACCTCGACTTGGAGGCTGATTTGATCCTTGCGCAACACGGTCCGGATCAGCGAGAGCGTGCCTTCGACGATCTCGTGGACCGAGACCGCTTCACTCGATTCATCGTGCTCCTGGCGCGAGAAGGCCAGGAGGTTGCGGACGATCGTGGTCACCCGCTCGGTCTCGACCTCGATCTCGCCGGCGAACTCGCGGATCATCTCGCTGGCCCCTGGCGCGCCCGCGATCAGTTCGGCGTAGTTCATGATCCCCTGGATCGGGTTGTTGATCTCGTGGGCGACGCCGCTGGCGAGCGTGCCGATCGACTCGAGCCGCTGCTGCTGGCGGACCTGGCTCTCGAGCTGCTCGCGCTCGATCTCGGCCTGCTTGCGATCCGTGATGTCGGTCGCGACCACGATCGCGCGGTCGATCGTCTCGTCGATCGCGATCGGTGCGATCCGGACCGAGTACCAGCGCGAGTCGCCGGCTGGGGTCTTGGCCTGGATCTCGAATTGCTCGCGGCTGCCTTGGCCGAACACGCGAGCCATCGCCGCGAACACCCGCTGTTGATGCTCGCCGACCGCGAGGGTCGAGGGATCGAAGCTCGCGCTCACGTTGGCGCTCGAGGTCGCGCTCAGGTTGACGTACTCGATCTGGCCGCTGCGGTTGATCAAGAGCACGTAGTCGGGCAGCTGCTCGACCAGCGAGCGCCAGCGGCTCTCGCTGGTCCGCAGGTCGTCGTAGAGCTGGGCGTTCTCCAGCGCGCTGGCGGTCTGCGCGGTCAGGAGTCGGAGCAGCTCGAGCCGCTCGGGCAAGAACGAGCCCGCGCTGAGCTGGTTCTCGAGGTAGAGGAGGCCGACCAGGCGCCCGCGCTTGACGAAGGGCAGGCACAAGACCGACAAGCCGTCGCGCTCGCGCAGGTAGGGATCGGCGCTGAAGCGAGGATCGCTGCTGGCGTCGGCGAGGACCACGGGCTCCCCGGTTCGCTCGACCCAGCGAATGATCGCGCTCGCGACTTGGTCGCCGGCTTGGCTCAGCGGCTTGGCCTGGGTGAGCCAGCTCTGGCTGCCCTCGTCGGTGGTGGCCTCGGCCGCGATCCGCAGCTGGTTCTTGTCGGCCAGCAAGAGCACGCCGCGCTGGGCCCCCGCGTTCTCGAGCGCGATGTCCATGACGCGCAGGACGACGTCGTCGAGCCGAATGTCCTCGGTCAACATCTGCGAGGCCTTGAGCAAGGTCGCGGAGTCGATCGCCTTGCTGGTCGTCGAGTCGCTGGTCGAGCTGCTCGAGCTGCTCGAGCTGGTCGAGATCGTGCCGCCGCTCGAGCTCGAGCTCGCGCTGAGCGTCCCACGGGCGATCGAGGCGCCAGCCCGATCGCTGGTCCGCGCGCGCCGACCGAGCTCCGGCCAGCGCTGCTCGAGCTGGGCGACCTTGGCGAAGGCGCCCCAGTGCTGATAGCGATCACGCGCGTCGAGCAAGGCACCGAGCGCGAGCCGCTCGCGCTTGCGCTCGATCAACATGGCCGCGAGCCGCTCGCTCGTCAGCGCCTCGAGCATCGGGTTGCGCTGCTGCGTGGCGAGCTCGCGTGCGCGCTCGAATTGCTCGATCGCCGGCTCGAGCAGGCCCTCGCAGGCCGAGAGCTCGGCGCGAAGGAAGGCCTCGTGACAGGCGAGGTTGGCCCCGCGCGCGGTCCAGCG
>JAMHUH010000856.1:0-6549 GCA_035904925.1 Nannocystaceae bacterium | reverse complement strand
GTCTACCTGGTCCAAGAGCGCGCGCGTCGACGCCAAGTCGTCCGGATCGCCGCCCTCGCGCAGGACCAGGGCCCGCTCGAGGTGGCTGCGGGCCGAGTCGAGCTCGCCCAGGCTCAGCTCGACCCGACCGAGGCCCGTCAGCGAGTAGCCGAGCGCAGGGTGATCGCTGCCGAGCGCGGCCTCTTGGATCGCCAGCGCGCGGCGGTAGGGCTCGAGCGCCTCGGCCTCGTGGCCCTGCTCGACCAGCACGTCGGCCAGGTTGTTGAGCGTGATCGCGAGGTCCGGGTGATCGGGACCCAAGCTCGCGCGCTCGAGCGCGAGCGCGCGACGCTGGCTGACCAAGGCGTCGTCGAGCTCGCCGCGATCGGCTTGGACATTGCCGAGGTTGGTCAGCGTGGTCGCGAGGTCGGGGTGGTCGGGGCCGAGCGCGGCGGTCTGGATCGCCAGCGCCTCGTGCAGGACCTCGAGCGCTTCGTCGAGCGAGGCTTGCCGCTCGAGCACGATCCCGATGTTGATCTGCGAGGCCGCGACGTCGAGGTGGTCCGGCCCGAGCACCGCGATCTGAATCGCCAGCGCCCGACGGAAGTGGTCGAGCGCGGCCGCGTCGTCGCCCATGTCGATCTCGACCACGCCGATGTTGTTGAGCGAAGCCGCGACGTCGAGGTGCTCGGGGCCCAACACCGCCTGCTTGATCGCCAACGAGCGCGTGTAGAACTCGAGCGCGTGGACGAGGTCGCCCTCGACGAAGCTGGCCACGCCCAGACTGTTGAGCAGCGAGGCCTCGTGGATCGTGCCGGCCAAGTCGAGCCGAGCGACGAGCAGCTGACCGAGCTCGCCCCAATAGCGAGCCTCTCGCGGCTGCGCGAGGTAATAGGCCAGGTCCGCGCCGAGGTTGGTCGCGGCGAAGAGCATGACCAAGTCGTCGCCGCCGCCCGCGGCCGACTGAAAGGCGCCGCGGTAGGCCTCGACCGCGGCGTCGTAGTGACCGAGCCTGGCCTCGAGCTTGCCGACCATCAGCTCGGCCTCGGCCTCGAGCGGCAGCCAGTCGAGCTCGCGGGCCGCGTCGAAGACCTGCTGGGCGCGGGCCAAGGCTTGCGGGTAGCGACCCGCCAGCTCGAACGCGCGCGCGCCCTCGAGCTGGGCGCGGGCGGCCGCGACCTGATCGACCAGCGGCTGGGGTGGGCGCGCGCGCTCGGCCAAGAGCGGAGCTTGGGTGCACGCCGACGCGGGTGGCAGCCCAGCCGCGGCCTTGATCGCCCGCGCCACGATCTCGGAGTCGGGCTCGGCCCAGGCCTCGAGCAGGCCATCGAAGGTCGCGCGGCGCTCGTCGAGGCACTCGGCGATCCGCTCGTGGGCGAGCGGCGGACGGCTGTGATCGACCTGCGCCTCGATGCAGGACTGCGTGCGCAGGCTCGACCAGGCTTCGGCGTAGGCGGCCATCGTCGCGCGCGTGCGCAGCCAGGTCGAGGCCGCGAGCGGGCTGCCGGTCGCGGCGAAGCGCTGGTCGAGCCCAGCCGCGAGCGCGGCGTTCCAGTCGTCGCGGATCGCCGCGCCCTCGCGCTCGCACGCCGCGATGGTCGAGCGCTGGATCGAGGCGCGCACCAAAGAGGCCCCGACCACGAGCGCGAGCCCCAGCCCGAGCAAGCTCGCGCCGATCCACGCCGCACGCCGCCGCCGGGTCGGGTCGCGCTGGAGCGCGTCGAGCAAGCTTCGCATCGTCGGCCAGCGCTCGCTCGGATCGCGGGCCAGGCCGCGCAGCAAGATCGTCCGCAGCCAGGTCGGGACCTCGCTGCGCTCGCGCTCGACGAGGACGCCGCTGGTGACCGCGTAGGACAGCTCGGCCACGCTCTTGCCCGCGAAGGGTCGCCGGCCTTCGAGCGCCTCCCACAGCGCGACGCAAAAGCTGAATTGATCGCTGCGCGCGTCGGTCTCACGGCCGAGGAACTGCTCGGGCGCCATGTAGGCGGGCGTACCGATCAACGCGCCGGTCTGAGTCAGGGTCGCGTCGAGCCGACTCGGCGGCGCCGGGCTGCGCGGCTCGGTCGGCGCCTCGCTGCCGAGCGCGTGGGCGAGCCCGAAGTCGGCGACCCGCAGCCGGCCGTCGTCGCCGACCAGGACGTTGTCGGGCTTGAAGTCGCGATGCACGATCCCGACCTCGTGGGCCGCGACCAGCCCCTCGCCGGCTTGCACGAACGCGGCCAGGATCGCCGCACGCGAGCGCGGCTGAGCGCCCAACCAGCGGCGAAGATCCTGGCCCTGGACGTACTCCATCGCGACGAAGACCTGGCCGCGATGCGTGCTGACCTCGTGGACCGTGACGACGTTGGGATGCGAGAGCCGAGCCATCGCCTGGGCCTCGCGCTGGAGCCGATGCGAGGCCCGATCGTCGGTGCCCGAGCGCAGCAGCTTGATCGCCACGCGACGATCGAGCTGCTCGTCGTAGGCGAGGTAGACGATGCCCATCCCGCCCGCGCCGAGCTCGCGAACGATCGTGTAGCGGCCGATGTCGAGCGGCGTGAGTGGCTCGTCGAAGAGCGCGGCCGCGACCATGTCCTTGCGACGCAGGCTCTCGAACCCGTGCCGCTCGGTCTGGTCGGCTCCGTCCGCGAGCGAGCCATCCGCGGTCGAGAGCAAGCTGTTCGGGTCGCGCTCGCGCTCGCGCGTGGGCGAGCTCGCGCGCTCGAGATCGTGGGGCGAGCTCGCGCGCTCGGGCGCTTCGGGACCGGGGTTCATTCGACCCCGAACTCTTCGTCTTCGGCCAGGAATTGGGCAAGTCTCGAAGCGCGGGATTAGGCCTCGCGCTTCGACCGCTGCGAGGGATGTACTGGCACGCGAGCCCGCGTATGTCACGCTCGGCCCATGGATCCCGACTGGAAGTGCCCGAACGTCGGCCGCTGCGAGCTCTTTCCTCGGCTACGGTCCGAGCACCAGCTGCGAATTTGTCTCGAACGCTACTGCCTCGACGAGTTCTCGAAGTGCGCTCGCTACCAACACGCGCGGGCCAGCGGGACCAAGCCGCCGCTCGAGCTCCTGCCGACGGGCGAGCTGCTGCCGACCGCCCCGACCATCAATTCGCGCTCCGATTCGCGCCCCGACGAATGACATCCGCGCCGCTCACTCGCCGAGCGACCACTCGGCCAAGAAGCGGGCGCGGAAGTCCAAGAGCACGCCGACCCGCTCGCGCGCGAGCGCCTTGGCCGTCGCGCTGTGCATCCGCTCGGGCAAGTGGATCAGCTTCTCTTCGAAGTGGTTGATCGCGGTGGTCTTGCCGCTGCGGTACTCGGCCGTGTTGGCGTGGACGCGCGGCGGCAGCTCGGGATCATGGAGCGCCTGGCCGATGCTGCCCGCATAGGCGAAGGTCCGTGCGACGCCGATCGCCCCGAGCGCGTCGAGCCGGTCGGCGTCGCGGACGAGCTCGCCCTCGCGGCTGAGCGGCTGCTCGCGGCTGCCCGCGCCCGGAAAGCCGAACTTCTCGAGGTCCGCGAACACGCCCGCGATCGTGGCTTCGTCGACCTCGAGCGCCTCGAAGCGCCCGCGCAGCTCGACCCCGCTCATCGCCCGCGCGCCGAGCTTGCGGTCGCAGACGTCGTGGAGCAGCGCGAGCAGGTCGACCCGCTCGGGCTCGCCCGGCTCGTGCTCGAGCAGCTTGCGTGCGAGCGCGCGGACGCGTTGGACGTGGAACCAGTCGTGGGCGGGATCGATCGCGCTCAGCCGCTCGCGGACCTCGGGCTCGAGCGCGGCGATCAGGGCGGCGATCGGGCTGCGTCCACTCACCGACCGACTCGCAGGAAGTTCTCGAGCATGTCGTGGCCGTGTTGGGTCAGGATCGACTCGGGATGAAATTGCAGGCCGAACACCGGCCGGTCGCGATGATGCACGCCCATCAGCTCGCCCTCGGGCGTGCGGGCGTCGGCGATCAGCTCGGGCGGCAGCGTCGACTCTTCGACGACCAGGCTGTGATAGCGGGTCGCGTCGAAGGGCGAAGGCAGGCCGGCGAGCACGCCCACGCCCTCGTGCAGGATCGGCGAGAGCTTGCCGTGCATGATCCGATCGGCCCGGCGCACGGTCGCGCCGAGCACCTCGCAGAGGGTCTGATGGCCGAGGCAGACGCCCAGGGTCGGCAGCGGCGGGCGGTCGGGCTCGCAGACCATTCGGCACAGGTCTTGGCAGACGCCGCTGTCGGCCGGGGTGCCCGGCCCGGGCGAGAGCAAGAGGTGGCTCGGCCGATCGGCGAAGACCTGCTTGGCCGTGACCACGTCGTTGCGATAGACGTCGACGATCGCCTCGAGCTCGAGCAGGTACTGCACGAGGTTGAAGGTGAACGAGTCGTAGTTGTCGATCACCACCACCCGCATGCCCGTCCGAGCGCGGTCGGCCGGCGGCAGGTAGCGGCGACCGCTGGGATGCAACATCTCGCCCTTCATGAATTCCCTCGGCCCGCGCGGGCCATTGCGATCGCCCGGAGCACCGCGCTGGCCTTGCGTCGACACTCTTCGTCTTCGGCCGCGGGATCGGAGTCGTAGACGATGCCGGCCCCGGCCTGGACCCGCAGCGAGTCGCGCGTGAACACGACCGAGCGGATGCAGATGGCAAAGTCGGCGCCGCCGTCGAAGCCGAGGTAACCGACCGCGCCGCCGTACCAGCCGCGCGGGGCTGGCTCGAGCTCGTCGATCAGCTCGAGCGCGCGGACCTTGGGCGCGCCCGAGAGCGTGCCGGCGGGGAAGGTCGAGCGCAGGGCGTCGAGCGCCGTCAGCCCAACCCCGAGCTTGCCCGTCACCTCGCTGACGATGTGCATGACCTTGCTGTAGCGCTCGACCTCGAACGAGTCGACCACGCTGACGGAGCCCGGCCCGGCGATGCGGCCGACGTCGTTGCGGCCGAGATCGATGAGCATGAGGTGCTCGGCTCGCTCCTTGGGATCGGCGAGCAGCTCGGCCTCGAGCTCGAGGTCCTGCTCGGGCGTCGCCCCGCGCGGCCGGGTGCCGGCGAGCGGGCGGACCGTGACCTCGCGGTTGATCCCGACCCGAACCAGGACCTCGGGCGAGGCGCCGGCCAAGGTCGCCGAGGGCAGCTCGAGCAAGAACATGTAGGGCGCGGGGTTGGTGACCCGCAGCATCCGATAGACGTCGAGCGGATCGAGCTCGTCACGGGCTTGATCGAAGCGCTGGCTGAGCACCAGCTGAAACACGTCGCCCGCGGCGATGTGCTGCTTGGCCTCGCCGACCTGCTCACGGTAGCTGCTCGCTCCGCCTTCACGGACCCACGCCGGCGCGAGCTCGGGCTCGGCGACCGGGGTGTTCTCGTCGAGAAAGAGCGGCGGGAGGTCTTGCTTGCCCTCGCGCAGCGCGGCGATCAACCCGTCGATGCGCTCGTTGGCGCGCCGCTGCGACTCGGCCTCGCCACCGTCCTCGCGTGGGCACGCGGTCGCGACCACCCGGAGCTTCTGCGAGAGGTTGTCGAAGATCACCATCGTGTCGGTGACCAGCAATTCGAAGGCCGGCAAGTCGAGGGCGTCCTGCATCCGCTCGGGCAAGGGCACCCGCTCGAGGTCGCGGACCATGTCGTGGCCCCAGACGCCGACCAGACCACCCCAAAAACGCGGCAAGTCGGGCGCGGGCGCGGCCCGGTAGCGCTCGAGCAGACGCTGGATCAACGCGGCCCCGCTGCCGTCGCCGAAGCTGCCGCGCTGGCCGATCTCGTCGATCGCCGAGAAGCCCGGGCCGGGCCCGAAGCGAACCCGCAGCGCGCCCTCGATCCAGCGGCCGGTCACGCTCAGCCGATGCCCGACACCGATCATGCTGTAGCGAGCCCAGCGATCGCCACCGACGACCGACTCGAGCAAGAAGCAGTGCCGGCCCGCGAACACCCGCCGCAGATGCGCGAAGGTGCCGACCGGCGTCTCGCCGTCGCACATCAGCTCCCGCGAGACCGGGAAGAGGGCCGGGGTCGACACGACCCGCAGGATAGACGGCGCGGGCGGCAAATACCACGGGTCAGGCACGCGGCGTCGCGACGATCGCCACCGCCTCGTGGGGGTCGATGCTCGGGGTCGAGACGCGATCAATCGAAGAGCGTCGCGAGCTGCTCGTCGCTCAGCGCCGCGACTTCGATGCCCGCGTCGAGCAAGATTGCCCGAGCCCGGCGCATCGCCGGTTCGAAGCCGACGAAGATCTCGACCTGCAAGCGCGGGTTGATCAGGCGAAAGAGCGCGAACACGCCGCGCAGCACCGAGCTGTCGGCGACGACGTACTCCCCGATCACGTGGGCCCGGTAGCGCTCGGCGTTATGCCGCCAGCGCTCGGCCATCCACCGGCGCACGTCGGGCGGGGGGACCTGGGCGGCCCGAACGTCCGCGACCCAGACCACGCGATGATCGCCAGCCACGAGCGTCTCGACGTGTTGCTCTTGCCACGCGTCGTAGCGCTGGAGCGCGTCGAGATCGAGCGCGCCTTCGAAGCGCATCAACACGATCGGGAAGTGCCGGGTCTCGCAGACGACCCCGCCGGTCGTGCCCATGAAGCGAGGCCGGGTCACTCGCGGGGCTCCGGA
>JAMHUH010000855.1:0-23116 GCA_035904925.1 Nannocystaceae bacterium | reverse complement strand
ATAGGGCAGGTAGACCAGCGTCCGACCCCAGTACTGGTAGGGCATACCTTCGTCGTCGACGATGCCGAGGCGCCGACACAGCAGCGTGATCCCTGCGCAAGAGACCAGGCCTGCGCTCATCAGGAACACGCTGGTGATTTGACCCGACAACACCACGTAGAAGGCCATCAGCGAGACGAACAAGACGACGGAATTCATGGGCGTCCAGTAGGGCTCGACGATGGTACGCCGAGCTGTGTCAGTTTTGCTAGTGCAGATTGCAGCGCCTGATAGGATGAGCGCGACTCATGGCCCGCAGACTCGCGCACTCGTCTCGCTCCGATGGCGTGCTGGCCCGGTGGTTGGCCGATGGCCGCGGCGACGCGCTGCGCCACCTCGGCTGGCTGGATCTGTGCAGCGTGCTGGCCGAGGGGCTGCGCAGCGATCTCGCTCGTCGCTCGCTCGAGGACGAGCTCGAGGCGATCGCGGCGGTGCAGCGTGGCGAGGACGAAGCCTCGTTGGCCGAGCGCTCGCCCAGCGTGGCCGCGGCGTTGGGGCGGCTGCCGGGAATTCGCCCCGAAGACGACGCAGACGTGGCCCAGGCGCGGCTTCACGAGCTCGATGGCCTCGAGCTGCTCTGGCTCGAAGAGAGCCGCGAGGGCCGACCCGAGGGGGTGCGAAAGGGGCTGCGCGAGCTCGAAGATCTCGGCCCGAGCTTGGTCGCGCTGCGGCGTGGGACGCCGCTGGCCGTGGTCGAGCTGATCGGCGTCGCGGAGCTGTGTCGAGTCGCGGGCGCGCTCGCTCGCTTGCTGGCCCGCGCCCACGAAGGTCGAGACAAGCCTGGGCCCGAGCAGACCCGCGGGCTCGCGGCCCTGTCGGCGCGGCTGCGAGCCGATCGCGACGACGACGAGGTGGTCCCGAGCTTGCCCGAGCTGCTGGCCACGCTCGATCGCTCGATCGATCGCGAGGGCGAAGCGCCGCGGATCGCCGATCGGGCCAGCCCCGCGTTGGCCCAAGCGCGCAAGCAGGTGCGCAGCTGCAAGCAGGGCTTGTTGGCCAAGGCCGAGCGCATGGTTCGATCGGCCGAGCTCGGGCCGAGCCTGCGCGATCGCTTCTGGACCGAGCGCGAGGGCCGAGTGGTGCTGCCGATCCGCAGCGACGCGCTCGGCCAAGTTCGCGGGCCGGGCACGATCATTCATGGATCGAGCGGCAGCGGCCAGACCTTCTTCGTCGAGCCCGCGGCGCTGGTCGAGGACAACAACGCCCTGCGCGAGGCCGAGTCGGAGGCGATCGAAGAGGAGCGAAAGGTCCGGCGCGAGCTCTCGGCCAAGGTCGCCGAGCAGGCCGAGTCGCTGCTCGCGATGCAGGCGGCGACGCTGGAGATCGATCGGATCGCGGCCCGGCTCGAGCTCTCGGATCGCCTGCATGGGGTCAGCCCCGAGCTCGGCGTCGACGCGGCGATCGAGCTGCGCAGCGCCAGGCACCCTTTGATGCTGCTCGACGGGGTCGAGGTCGTGCCCAACGACATCGTGCTCGAGCGCGGCCACGGCTTGGTCATCAGCGGGCCCAACGCGGGCGGCAAGACGGTCGCGCTCAAGACCCTGGGCTTGTGCGCGTTGATGGCCGCAGCGGGGCTGCGGGTGCCCTGTCGCGGCCGCGCTCGCCTCCCGCTCTTTCGCCACATCATCACCGACGTCGGCGACGACCAGTCGATCACCGCCAACCTCTCGACCTTCTCGGCCCACATCGCCCACGTCCGCGACGCGGTCGGCTTCGCGGCCAACGATGGCGCGAGCACGCTGGTCCTGCTCGACGAGATCGCGGTCGGCACCGACCCCGAGCAGGGCGCGGCCTTGGCCGAGGCGATCTTGCTCCACCTGGTCGAGGCCGGGGCGACGGTCGTGGTCACGACCCACTACGATCGGCTCAAGCTGCTCGCGACCCGCGGCGGCGAGCTGCGTGGGGCCGGCCGCTTTCACAACGGCGCGGTCGGGTTCGACATCCAGCGGATGCGCCCGACCTTTCGCCTGACCCTCGGCGTGCCCGGCAGCTCGAGCGCGATCGCGGTCGCTCGCCGGCTCGGCCTCGCCGAGTCGATCTTGGTCGAGGCCGAGGGCCTGCTCGGCGACCAGGGCTTGAAGGTCGATCAGCTGCTGCGAGAGATCGACGCCGAGCGGCAGACCCTGGTCCGCACGCGCGAGCGGCTCGAGCGAGACAAGCAGCGCTTGGTCGCGCGCGATCGCGAGGTCCGCGATCGCGAGGCGCGAGCGCTCGAGGGCGTCCGCTCGCGCAAGGCCAAGGCCTACGCCGCCGCCGTCGATCAGCTGCGCGCGCTCGAGCGCGAGCTGGCCGACAAGCGCAAGGAGCTGCGCCGGGCCACGCCCGAGCGGGTCGACGAGCTGCCGACGCGCGACAAGATCGCCGGCGAGGCCAAGCAGGTCCTGGCCGAGCAGCGGGCCGCGGACGAGCGCGAGCGGCTCGCCGACGTCGAGCTCGCCCCGGTCGAGGCGCTCAAAGTGGGCGCGCGAGTCAAGGTCGTCGCGCTCGGTCAGGTCGGCACGATCGTCGCGATCGCGGGCAAGAAGCTGACCGTTCAGCTGCCGCTCTCGCGCATGACGGTCAAGCCCGAGGAGCTCGCGCTGGCCGAGCTCGAGGCCAAGCCCAAGAAGGTCAAGCGCGGCAAGGCGGCGGCGATCCTCGACTTCTCGGCCAGCGTCGTGCAGCAGGCCGCGGCCCACTTCGGCGAGACGCCCGCGCCAGTCTCGACCAGCGTCGACAACGTCTGCGACGTTCGAGGCGAGCGCTACGAAGACGCCCAGGATCGGGTCGTGCACTTCGTCGCGCAGGCGCTCGAGCGCGACCAAGACGTGGTCGTGATCCGTCATGGCCACGGCAGCGGCGCCTTGCGAAACGCGGTGCGCGAGGCGCTGGGCCGGCTTCACAACGTTCGCAAGGTTCGCGGCGGGCTGGTCCAAGAAGGCGGCGAAGGTGTGACCGTGGCCTGGGTCGAATGAGCGTCGTGCCTTTCGATCGGCGGACGGGCTGCCCGTGATCGTCGACGCCAGCGCCTCGCTGACCTCGACGCGTGGCGCGGCGGGCTGCTCGGACGTGGTATCTCTGGCTCGATGCCCCGCCGCGAGCCTTCGCGAGTCCCGATCGCGCTGCTGGTCGTCGCGCTGCTCTGTCTGATCCTCGCTCGCCCGGCCGCGGCCGGCAACGAGGGTGAGGCTCGCTCGATCCTGCGCGAGCCCGATCGGCCCTACTCGGTCGTGGCCGGCGACGCCGACGCGAGCGGCGTGGTTCAGAACCCGGCCAACCTCGGCTACTTGGCTGGCTTCGACGCGGTCCTCGATCTCTCGTGGTCGTCGGCGGCCTCGGGCCGGCGAGGCAACGGCGTGGGCGCGTTCGTGGCCGTGCCTTTGCCCTGGCAGATCCTCTCGCTCGGCGCGGGCCTGCAGTACATGTGGCGCACGCAGATCAACCCGAGCAACAACCCGAGCCAGCCCGACGATCCCTACGGCAAGTTCACGCTGGCGCTCTCGTTGCCCTTGATGCGCTGGGCACCGGGGCTGAGCATCGGGGTCAACTACTCGCGCTTGTTCTCGCCCCAGAACGACTTGGCCCACGGCGCCAACCAAGTCGAGCTGGCGATCGCCTGGCGGGCCAATCGCTTCTTCACGCTCGCGCTCGTGGGTCGCAACCTCAACGCGCCGCGGCTCGGAGATCCGGCCGCGCCGGTCGCGAGCCCGGTGGTCCTCGATCCCGAGCTGGCCCTGCGCCCGCTCGGCGATCGTCGCTGGGAGATGGCCTTCGGGGTCCGCACGCGCTTCGGCGGCGGGCCGGCCGAGGTCACGACGCCGCATCGCGCCCAGCCACGCGGGCGTCTGATGGTCGGTGGTCGCGGGTTTCGGATGTTCGCCGAGGCCGAGCGCCTGACTTATTTCTCGAGCTCCGAGGTCGCGCCCCTCAGCGCGCTGCGCTTGAGCGCGGGGATCGAGTTCGACACGGCCCACTTCGGCGCCGCGCTGGCCGGAAACCTCGGCTCGGGCGCGCGCGAGTTCTCGGCTCCGGTCCAGGGGCTGGGCGTGCGCCTGCGCTTTTCGCAGCAGCGCTACGAGCCCAGCCTCGCGCTGCGAGTTCGCAAGGTCACTCGGCTCTCGTTGGCCGGCAAGTCGAGCGACGCCGAGCTCGCCGAGCTGCTCGCCACGCTCGACGAGCTGGTCCGTCGCGGCGGCGCGGTCGTGCTGGTCGAGACGGCAGGCACGGGCTTTGGCTTCGCCCAGCTCGAGGAGCTGCGCGAGGGCCTGCGCCGGCTGCAAAAGGCCGGGGGCAAGGTCGCCGTCTATCTCGAGGGCGGCTCGCTGCGGCACTACTTCGTGGCCGCGATGGCCGATCGGATCATCGCCCACCCGCAGCGCAGCTTGGAGATCGTCGGGCTCTCGACCCAGACTTTTTACTGGGCCGACTTGCTCGAGCGCTTCGGGGCCAAGGCCGAGTTCGTGCGCATCGCCGAGTACAAGGGCACGCCCGAGCAGTTCATGCGCATGGGCCCGAGCGAGCCGGTCGAGCGCGCGACCGAGGTGCTGCTGACCGACACCTGGAACCACGTCGTCCGTTCGATCGCGCGCGACCAAGGCCAGGATCCCGCGCTGGTCTCGACTTGGGTCGATCAGGCGCCCTGGCAGCCGGACGCGGCCCGCAGCCATGGCTTGGTCGACGCGCTGGCCTGGCCCGACGAGCTCGATCGCGAGCTCGAAGATTGGCTCGGTCGGCGGGTGCGGATCGAAGCGCCGCCGCGCGCTCCGGTCCGCGACGGTCAATGGGGCGAGCCGGCCCATGTCGCCGTGCTGCATGTCGAGGGCACGATCGTCGAGGGCGAGTCGCTGCGGATCCCCTTGCTCGGGACCGAGCTCGCCGGCGCGACCACGCTGGTTCGAACCATCGCCGAGCTGCGCGAGACCAATTCGGTCAAGGCCGTGGTCGTGCGCATCGACTCGCGCGGTGGCTCGGTCGCGGCCTCGATTCGGATCGCCCGCGAGCTCGATCTGTTGCGCGAGGTCAAGCCGGTGGTGATCTCGATCGGGCGGGTCGGGACCTCGGGCGGCTACCTGGTCGCGACGGCCGGCTCGTACATCTATGCCGACGCGACCAGCACGGTCGGCGGGATCGGGGTGTTTCAGCCCAAGATCGACCTGTCCGGGGTGCTCGATCACTTCGGCGTCGACGTGTCGATCCTGGCGATCGGCGACAAGGCCAGCTTGCGATCGTGGTGGAAGCCCTACGCCGAGAGCGAGCGCGAGGCGGTGCTCGCCGGGCTGCAGGCCAGCTACGACCGCTTCATCGAGCGGGTGGCGCGAGCCCGCGCGATGACCCCCGAGGCCGCCGACGCGGTCGCCCGGGGTCGGATCTGGAGCGGCGTTCGAGCGATCGAGGTGGGGTTGGTCGACCGCTACGGCGGGATGATCGAGGCCAGCGATCGCGCGGCGCGAATGGCCGAGATGGTCGGGATCCCGCCGCTGCGCCACTACCCGCCGACCCCCTCGTTGCTGACTCGGCTCGAGCGGCTGTGGGGGCTGCGGCTGCCGATCTCGCTCTCGGGCCGCGGCTCGGGCAGCGAGCCCGACCTCGCGCTGGCACTCGATCCGCGCAGCGCACGGGCGCTACAATTCGGGGACCCCTTGCTGAGGACCCTCGCGCTGCTGCCCGCGCCGCTGTGGATGGGCGAGAGCGCCGAGCCCTTGGCCCTCGGACCTGCCCTGATCGAGATCGTCGACTAGCCTCCGCCGACTGGCGTATCATCGCGGGCGATGGCGGCCGCGCTCACACCCGAGCAGGAGTGGACGCTCGTCGCGTGCGGCTTGATCGCCCACGCCGACGACATGTTGGAGTTTGGGGAGTGGGAGCAGATCCTCCGCTTGATCGACGCGAGCGTCGACGACGAGGGCCTCCAACCTTGGCTCGACATGCTCGGGGATCGCCGCGCGCTCGAGAAGCGCTTCGCCGAGCTGGACCCGCCGCTGCCCTTCTTCGCCGAGGAGCTGCTCGAGCGGGCCTGGCAGATGGCGCTGGCCGACGGCAGCGGGACCGAGGTCGAGGCCGAGGTTCATGACCGGCTGGCCGACAAGCTCGGCGTCTCGACCGAGCACGCCAGCGAGCTGCGCAAGACCTGGACGCGGGAGGCCGGCGAGCGGGCCGAGCTGGTGGTCGCGTTCGCGGCCGCGCTGGCCAACCTCGACGGTCGGATGGACAGCGCCGAGGCGGCGCAATTCGACTCGCTGCTCGAGCGGATGCCGGTCTCGGTCGCGCGAAGGGTCGAGCTGGCGGCGTTGCTCTACGCGCCGCCGGACCTGGCCGAGCTCGGGCGTCGGCTCGGGGGGCTCGGCGAAGACGCCCGCGAGACGGTGTTGCAGGAGATCGCGGTGCTGGTCGACGCGAGCAGCGACGGGACCCGCGAGCGCGCGGTCTTCTTCGAGCTGGCCGAGCGGGCCGCGATCCCTCGCGAGCGCGCCGAACGAATGCTGCGGTGAAGCGCGGTCTTCTTGGCCGAGCTGCCCGAGCCGGTGCGGGTAGTTCTCACGATCGCCGCTGCGACGAAGCGTTGATTCGCGTGCACGAGTTGCTGCACGATCCCGGCATGAGGCCTTGGTACTTGACTTGCGCGGTGGTGCTCGCGGGTTGTGCTTCGGGCGTCGGCGATCGCGACAACCCGATCTACACCTCGAGCTCGGTCGGGAGCGATCAGTCCAGCATGGACGAAGCCGACACCGGCGAGAGCGAGAGCAGCAGCGGCAGCTCGAGCTCGACCAGCGCGGGTGATACGAGCAGCTCGACCAGCGACACGGGCGCGGGGGTCTGCGGCGACGGCATCAAGCAAGCTGGCGAGGAGTGCGACGGCAACGACGTCGGCGGGCTGACCTGCCTCGACTTCGGCCACGACAACGGCACCCTGATCTGCGCCGACGACTGCACCTTGTTCACCAACGCCTGCTCGACCTGCGGCGACGGTCAGCTGGCCGCGACCGAGGCCTGCGACGGGACCAACTTCGGCGGCTTGACCTGCACCGATCTCGGCTACGCCGGCGGCACGCTCAATTGCGCGGCCGACTGCTCGCAGGTGTTCGAGGGCAATTGCCAGGTCGCGCCGACCTGCGGCAACGGGGTGCTCGACGGCAACGAGACCTGCGACGGCGGCAACCTCAACGGCCAGACTTGCGTCGGCCTCGGCTTCGACGGCGGCACGCTGTCCTGCAACCTGGCCTCGTGCATCTACAACACCTCGGGCTGCACGATCGACACCTGCGTGCCGCTGCTGGGCGCGTGCAACTTCTTGCTCAACGACTGCTGCGACGGCCTCACCTGTGGCCTGCTCGTTTGCGTACCCCCGTGAACCGCGATAGCCACGCGTCTGCTCGAGCGAGGCGTGGCATTTTGGGGCGCTCGAGCGCGTGTTCGCGCTGGCATCGCTTGGTTCAGAATGCCTGGAATTATCCACTACAGGGCTGAATCGGGCTAATCTCGATGCATGGCGCCGGGCGTCGATCAGATCGAGGTCGTTCGAGGTTGCGTCCGTGTGCGCGGCTTGGCTGGTTGTGATCCTCGCCGAGCTCGCGCGTTGCTCATGGCGATCGATCAGGCGATCGCTCGTTCGGGCGTGCGCCGGGTGTTGGTCGATCGTCGCGACACGCCGGAGCTCGGCGACGAGGTCGAGGCCATCTTTCGCCATTGGATCGACTCGGCTCGATCCTTCGAACGGGTCGGCGTGGTCGGGCTCGGCAACATGGAACGGATCGGCACCAACATGCGCGCGCTGGCCCGCAAGCTCGAGGTCCGGGCCTTCGAGGACGTCGAAGAAGCCGAAGACTGGCTAGCCCGGCCCGCGTGAGGCGGCCGTTGGGCCGCTTCACTGGGCTCACTGAGCTCACTGGTTCATGTGCCGCCGCAAGTGCGCGTTGCGGCGCTCGGCGAGCTCGAGCTCGCGTCGCTGCTCGGCCGAGAGTCGCTCGAGGTCGTCGAGCCGACGCTGGCGCTCTGCGTCGCGCTCGCGCAAGCGCGAGAGCTCGGCCTCGGCTCGGGTCAGACGTTGGCCGAAGTCCTCGGCCTCGCGCCCGCGCTCGCGGGCCTTGTCGCGCCACTCGGCGGCGGAGCGACGCAGCGCGTCGCGCTCGGCCATGAGTCGATCGATCTCGAGCAGCGCGGCCTGAAAACGATCTTGGATGTCGTGGGCGGGCGCGACCGCTGCCGGTGCGCGACGCAGCTCGGCGATCGTCGATTGCAGCCGCTCGATCTGATCTTCGAGCATCGCGCAGCGCTGGGCTTGCAAGCTCGCGCTGGACTCGGCCGCCTCGGCGCGAGCGAGCAGCTCGGGGTCGGGGTCGAGGCTCGGGCTGCTCGGCGGACGCGGTCGCGTGAGCGGCTCGCTCGCGCGACGGGTGGTCTCGCTGATCCGCTGGGCGAGCCGGTGCATCCGTGCATCGAAGTCTTCTTGGCCCACGCCGACATGCTACCGCGAGCGCAGCCACGCTACAGCCCGATTGCGAGCGCGAGCGCGAGCGCGAGCACGAGCGCCGCGGCGACCAGCGCGGGTCGAAGGATCGCTTTCGCCCCCTTGCCCGAGCGGGGCGCGTTCGATGCATCCGCGATCGAAGGATCCTCGCTGTCCTCGATCGTGACGCGCTCGCGCACTCCCGATTCGAGCTCGCGCGTTCGCGTGGCCTCGATCGATCGTCGTCGCTGCGCGGGTGTCAGTCCGCGCAGGCGCAGCGTCCAGGTCCGCCGAGTCGGGCTCGCGACGAAGCGCTCGGGATCGCAGACGAACACCTGCTTGGCCACACGGATCGCGCTGGCGATCGTGCCGGGAACGGGGAAGTCGATCGCAGGTTCGCCGCAGCCCGGACAGGCCGAGCTATGCGGTGCGCCTTCGATCACGCTCGCGTGCTCGAGCTCGCCACCGCAACGCTCGCAGCTCGGGGCTTGCCGCCAGATCGCATAGGCGACCGGGAGCCCCGCCCAGCTTCGCTCGCCCTCGATCGGGTGATCGCGGTCGGCGAGCCGCTCGTCGAGGTCTTCCGCGAGCCGAACCAAGGCGATCCAGAGCTTGTCGGGCAGCTCGACCTCGGCTCGACAGGCCCCACAAGCGGCGCTCGGCTGCATTGGCCCGAGCGGGATCGGGCTGCCACAGGCCGGGCAAACCGTCGTGAGCGCGAACGCGACGTGACGAGCTTCCAACATCGCCCTGCGCTACCACGCGCTCGAAACCCAGCCAAAGGGTCCTTGGGACAGTGGCCCGCCGATCGGAGGGGCCTTCGCGGATCGGCGTCGCTGCGAATCTCGGGTCGACCTTGGTATGGTGCGAACGACATGGAGACCGAGCCCCAGAGCCAGCCCCGCGTGTTGCTCGTCGAGGACGAGCGCGCCGTCGGGGACGCGCTGACCGACTGCCTCGAGCAGATCGGATGTACGGTCGTCAGCAGGTCCGATCTCGGCAGCGCGGCGGCTTCGGCTCGCGACGAGGGCGAGCACTTCGACCTCGCGATCCTCGATCTCGATCTCCCCGACGGCAACGGGCTCGAGCTGGTCGAGTTCCTGCGCACGCGCAGCCACCCTTGCGCGTCGCTGATCCTGACTGGCCACGACGAGGTCGAGTGGGCGCGGCGAGCCGCGGCGGTCGGTGTGGTCGGGTTCTTGCGCAAGCCCGTCTCGGCGCGCCGGCTCTCGAGCGAGGTCGCCAAGGCGATCGAGCGCAGCCGCGAGATGCGGGCGTGGCTGGCCGCCGGTGATCACGTCGCCTCGCCGGGCGCGGTCGTGGCCGCGGCGCTCGTCGACGACCTCGACGAGCTCGAGCCGGCCAGCACCCGATCACCGCGCGAACAGGTGCTGGCGCTCTCGCGCGAGTTCGGCCTGACCGATCGCCAGACCGAGGCGCTCACCTTGGTCGGCGAGGGCCGCCGCGATCGGCAGATCGCGGAGTCGATGGACGTGTCCTACTCGCGGGTCCGGCAGCTGCTCGCGGCCGGGTTTGGCAAGCTGGGGGTGAAGTCGCGCAACGACTTCATCCGCTTCTTGGTCGAGCGCCAGGCCTGAGGGCTCAGAGCCCGGCGCCAAGGCCAGCTCAGAGCCCGGCGCGGAAGGCCAGCAAGATCGCCGCCGTCTCGGCCGGTCGCTCTGCCGCAGGGTAGTGCCCGGCGCCGGGGAGGTAGGCGAGCTTGGCTCGGGCGATCTTGTCGACCACGGCCTGCTGCAAGAACGCGGGCGGCAAGAAGGGGTCGTCGGTCGCGAGCGCCAAGGTCGGCGCGCGGATCTTGTCGAGCTCGCTCGCGTCGGCGCCCGCCATCCAGGCTTCGAGCGCCTCGGCGACGCAGCGGTCGTCGACCGTCGCGCCGACGTCGAGGAGGCGGCCGCGCTCCTCGGGCGTCAGCGCGACACAAGCGAGATCGAGGATCGTCCCTTGGACCTCGCGGGAGCCCGGCGCGGCGCGGAAGAGGCCCGCGGCGTCGTCGGGCAGCGGCAAGCCGGCGAGCGGGACGGTGTTGAGCAGCGCGAGCCCAGCGAGATGGTTGCCCGGGCGCGCGGCGACCAGCTGGGCGATCTGTCCGCCCATGCTGTGACCCACGAGCAGCGCTCGATCGCCACCGTGCTCGCGCAGGACCGCGCTGACGTCGTCGGCGAAGCTGTCGAGCGAGTAGGGGCTCTGCGGCCGCTCGGAGTCGCCACAACCACGCAGATCGGGGACCACCACGCGGACGTCGCGGGCCTGCAGATGCTCGACGAGCGGATCCCAGACGTGACCCGACATCATCCAGCCGTGGACCAACACCACGCTCGGGCCTTGGCCCTCGAACACTCGGACCGCGATCTTCACACCTTCACTGCTGGACACTCGCATTGTTCTCGACTCCTCGCGCTGTGGCCGTGTCCAGCACCTGCCGGACGCAAGTGGCCAGGGTCATCAGGGTAACTGGTTTTTGCAGGAACACGGCCTGACCTTCGGCGATCTGGCTGCGCAATTCGTCCGAGTCGAGGTTGCCCGACATGAACACGATCGGCAGCTCGGGCGTGCGCTCGCGGACTCGCTCGGCCAAGTCGATGCCGGTCATCTGCGGCATCGCCAGGTCGGTCACCAAGAGGTCGACGCGGGTCTGCGCGAGCAGGGCGAGCGCCTCCTCGCCGCTGCCGGCGGTCTCGACCGCGTAGCCGAGCGAGCTGAGCAGCTTGCTGGTCGAGCGGCGCACGCTCGGCTCGTCGTCGACCAGCAAGAGCCGCTCGTCGCCGCGCGGCATGGTCGAGCGCGAGCGCTTGGGCGTGATCGCTCGCGGGATGTCTTGGGCGACCAGCGGCAAGCTGATCCGAAAGCAGGCGCCTTGGTCAGGTTGGCTGTCGACCTCGATCGAGCCGCCCACGGCCTGGAGGATCCCGTAGACGGTGGCCAAGCCGAGGCCGGTGCCCTTGCCGAGCGGCTTGGTCGTGTAGAAGGGCTCGAACACGTGGGGCAGGACCTCGGGCGCGATGCCGGTGCCCGAGTCGAGCAGCTCGAGCTCGACCATGTCGGGCTCGTCCGGATCGTCGGGGCTGGCCGGAAAACGCCGGGTGGACACGCGCAGGCGCCCGCCCCCCGGCATCGCGTCGCGAGCGTTGACGGCCAGATTGAGCAGGATCTGGTCGAACTGCGCGGGATCGATGCGGACCCACGCCGGGCCAGGCTCGAGCTCGACCTCGAGCTCGACCGTGTCGCCGATCAGCCGCCGGATCAGCTGCAGGTCGCTGCGCAGGGTCTCGTGGAGATCGTGGACGCGGGCTTGGACGACCTCGCGGCGACCGATCGCCAGCAGCTGCGCGGTGATCTGCCGAGCCGACTCGGCGCAGCGACGGATCTCTTCGACATGCTCGCGCGACTCTTCGCCGAGCTCGGGCGCCATGCCGAGCAGCTCGGTCATGCCGAGCATGACCGCGAGCAGGTTGTTGAAGTCGTGGGCGACGCCACCCGCGAGCCGACCGATCGCCTCCATCTTCTGGCTGTGGCGGACCTGCGCTTCGAGCTTGCGATGCTCACGAAGATCTTCGAGCAAGGCCATCGCGCCGGTGATCCGGCCCTCGGGGTCGCGCATCGGGGCGGTGTGCATCCGGACCGGGATCGTCGAGCCGTCCTTGTGGAGGCGCTCGGACTCGACCCCGGTGAAGCCCTCGCCCCCGATCACCCGGCGAAAGAGCGCCTCGAAGGTCGGGAAGTCGGCGCTCGAGACCAAGGGATAGCGGCGACCGAGCAGCTCGGCGTCGGTCCAGCCAAACATCAGCTCGCCCGCGTGGTTCCACATGGTCACGCGCTTGTCGAGGTCCATGATCAGGATCGCGACCGGGCAGGCATCGAGCAGCGCCCGCAAGGTGTGGCGGGCGACCTCGAGCTCGCGCGCGAGGTTGCCTGCTCGCTGTTCGGCGCCGCTCAGCGAGCGAAGCGTGACGACATGCGCGACCGGCAAGACCCGGGCCGAGGCCGGCCGGCAGCGCAGCTCGATCGTCGTCGAGCCCTCGCTGCGACGCAGGACCAGCTCGTGGTCGAGGCGCAGCTCGGGCACCCAGTCGCGCAGCGGCGAGTCGGGCGAAGGTCGGCCACCGAGCAGCCGGCCGAACTCGTCGTCGCACTCGAGGATCCGACCTCGCGCGTCGAGCAAACAGGTGCCGAGGCGTCCGGTCGCCGCATGGGCATTTCCGGTCTCACTCAAGTTCGCTCAGGGTAGCGCGAACGAGGACGAGTTCGTCGAGCGGGCGTTGCCAGGTCGCTCACGCAGGACGTGGCGATCGGGCCGCGCTGTCCAGAGCTTGCCGTATGCACTTCGCCAGCACCGCCAAGGTGATGGGCTTTTGCAAAAACGTGGCTTGGCCCGCAGCAATCTCGGCGCGCAGCGCCGCCGACCCGAGGTTGCCCGACATGAAGATGATCGGCAGGGTGGGGGCGCCTTCACGCAGCTGCGCCGCGAGCTCGGTGCCGGTCATGTTCGGCATGTCGAGATCGGTCAGGACCAGGTCGAAGGCGCTCGGATCGAGCGCTTCGACCTGCGCGAGCGCGTCGGCGCCATCGGCCGCGCTCGCGATCGAATAGCCGAGCGAGGCGAGCAACTTCGAGATCGAGCGGCGGACGCCAGGATCGTCGTCGACGACCAGCAGCCGCTCGTCACCGCGGGCCAAGCTCGCCGACGAGGCGCGGACGCTCGCGCTCGGATCGAGGGCGGGCGGCGACGGAAGGGTCAGAGGCAGCGAGACGCGAAAGCGAGTGCCCTGGCCGAGCGCGGTCTCGATCTCGATCGTGCCGCCGCTCGCTCGGACGATGCCGAACACCGTGGCCAAGCCCAGCCCGGTGCCCTGGCCGAAGGGCTTGGTCGTGTAGAAGGGCTCGAACACGTGCGGGAGGACCTCGGGCGGGATGCCCGTGCCGGAGTCGGCGATCTCGAGCTCGACCCGATCGCCCGACGAGGTTCGGCGGGAGGTGATCCGCAGCGCGCCACCGCTCGGCATCGCGTCGCGGGCGTTGATCGCGAGGTTGAGCAGGATCTGCTCGAGCTGCGCGGTGTCGATCCGGACCTCGGCCGGCGCAGCGTCGAGTTCGATCTCGAGCGTGATGGTCTCGCCGACGAGTCGGCGTAGCAGCGGGGTCGTGGATCGAATCGCCTCGTGAACCTCGACGACGCGCGGCATCACGACTTCGCGCCGGCCGAAGGTCAGGAGCTGGGCGGTGATCCGCCGGGCCGACTCGCTCGCGCGCCGGATCTCCTCGATCTGTTCGCGCGCGCCCGCGTGGAGCTCGGGGTCGTCGCCGAGCAGCTCGGTCATCCCGAGGATCACCGCCAGGAGGTTGTTGAAGTCGTGCGCGACGCCACCCGCGAGCCGGCCGATCGCCTCCATCTTTTGCCGCTCGAGCGCGCGGGTGTGGCTGAGGTCCTCGAGGATCGCGAGGCCACCGATGACCACACCTTCGGCGTCGCGGCGGGGGGCGGTGTGCATCCGGACGGGGATCATCGAGCCGTCCTTGCGCAGCCGCTCGGCCTCGACGCCGGTGAAGCCCTCGCCGCCGTGGACCTGGGCGAGCAAGCGATCGAACGTGACCTGGTCCCGCTCGGGCACCAGCGGGTAGGGCTTGCCGAGCAGCTCGGCTTCGGACCAACCGAACATTCGCTCGCCCGCCTGGTTCCACATCGACACGTTCATGGCCAGGTCGGTGGTGACGATCGTGATCGGTGCGGCGTCGACCAACGAACGCAAGGTCTGGTGCGCGACGCTCAGCTCGCGCCGCAGCGCTTCGTTGTCGGCACAGATCGGGATCGCCACGACCTGGTGGGCGAGAGGGCGCAGCGCGGGATCGACCGGAACGAAGCGCAGCTCCACGATCGTCGCCCTGCTCGGGTGGCGGACGACCAATTCACCGACGATCGACTCGGGCAGATCGGCCACCCAGCGACGCAGCGGCTCACCCCGGCAGGGCCGCGGCTCGAAGCAACTCGCGAAGGCCGCGTCGCAGTCGAGGATTCGGCCCTGCTCGTCGAGCAGGCCGCTGCCAACAGAGCCCTCGCGCACTCGGGCAGAGTACATCGAAGCGCCGTGTGCTCGATGCTCGTGAATTGCGCTCGACTCGTGGGCTCGACTTTGGCCATCGACGCGCGGGCTCGCGCTCTCGTGGATTCACCCGGGCGAACCCGCGACTCACCCTCGGGCCAGGTTTGCGAAATTTGCCGACGTGGCATGGTGCCGACGATGCCCTCCATCTTCGCACGTCGTCTCTCGATCGCTTCCTTCATCGGCCTCGCAGTCGCGCTCGCGCCCGCGATCGGCCGGGCCTATTTGTTCGATGCGCAAGCCCAGGCGTGGGAGGCCAACTACATGGCCACGCCGATCGACCTCGTCGGTCGCGTCGTCGACGAGCAGGGGCTGGCGATCGTTGGCGCCCAGCTCTCGGTGCTCGCCTGGGGTCAGAGCCTCGACAACGCCGGCGAGGGGGCCAGCACGTGGACCGGCGGCGGCTTCGAAGTGCCGGGGCTGGCTCGCGCGAACGTCTTGGTCGAGATCACGGCGCCGGGCTTCTATTCGGAGATCGTGGCGGTCGAGCTTCAGCGCCCGCTCGACGAAGACTTGGTCGATCTCGGCGACGTGGTCCTGCGCGCCCGGCAATTCGATCGCGCGCGGCTGAGCTTCACCGGTGACGTGATGTTCGGCCGGCGGATGCTCGACGCCGACGCCGACGGCGTGCTCGGTGAGCCCAGCGACCTCCTGCACCTCGGCTCGCTGACCTCCGACAGCGCCGCGCTCTTTCGCTTCGTCGAGCCGGTCTTGCTCGCCGACGACCTGACCAGCATCAACCTCGAGACCCCGGTCACCGCCAACCTCGCGACGCCGCATCCGAGCAAGAGCTACGTGTTCAACGCCTACCCCGAGAGCGCCGCGGCGCTCGAGCAGGTCGGCGTCGACATGGTCACGCTCGGCAACAACCACATCTTCGACTACCTCGCCACGGGCACCGCCGACACGCTGACCAACCTCGACGCGCTCGGCATGCCCTGGGTCGGCGCGGGGCTCGACGACGGCGACGCGCGGACCAGTTCGTGGGCGATCAGCGTCGGCGACATCGACCTCGCCATGCAGGGCTTCGGCGATCTGGTCGGGACCAGCTACGGCTCGCCCAACCTCTACTTGACCGCCGCGGATCCGACCAAGCCGGGCGCGCTGTGGTCGACCGAGAGCCGGATCAACCAGTTCATCGACGCCGCCAACGCGGCGGGTCGCTTCGCGATCCCGCAGTTCCACGGCGGGACCGAGTACGCCTTCACCCAGACCTCGGGCATGCGCGCCGACTTCGAGGCCGCGATCGATCGCGGCGCGGGCCTGGTCATCGCTCACCACCCGCATGTCGTGCACGGGGTCTCGATCTACGACGGCGGTCAGGGTCCGCGCTTCGTGCTCGGCTCGCTCGGCAACTTCGTGTTCGACCAGGACTTCTACGAGACCTTCTCCTCGTACATCGTGGTCGTCGATCTCGAGCAGGGCGCGGGCGGGGTCGAGGTCGCCCAGCTGCGGCTCTTGCCGATCCAGCTCGACGGCTACAGCCCGCGCCTCCTGACCGGCGTCGGCGTGGCCGAGCTCGGCCGATACATCGCCCAGCTCGGCACCGCCGAAGAGCTCGCGGGCGGCCTCGAGCGGGCGGTCGTGTTCGCCGAGGGCGGCAAGCTGGTCGTCGCGGCCAGCGAGGCCGAGGTCCTGACCAGCAATCTGCTCGACGCGCGCAACGTCCCGCTCAGCGGCGGCTCGACCGGCCTGGTCGAACTCGCGCCTTACTCCGACACCGACGCGCTGGCCAAGCTGGCCAGCAGCGCGGCCGCGACCTGCGAACTCGGCCGCGATCGGATCCTCCATGGCGACTTCGAAGATCGCGACGTCGACGATCTCGCCGCCGAGGGTGATCGCTGGTCGCTGAGCAGCGCCCGCTATGTCCAGCGCAAGGTCGTCCACGCCGGTCAGGTCGCGGCGGTGCTCTTGCGGGTCTCGACCAACACCAGCAAGACCAGCTTGGTGACCACCGCTCGGGTGCCGGTCGTCGGCGGACGCAAGGTCAGCGTGACCGGGTTCTCGAAGGGCGCGAACGCGGGCAAGTTCGAGGTCTCGGTCCGCTGGGTCACCAGCGGCGGCTCGACGATCACCAACACCACCTACACGACCAAGGTCGGCGGGACCTGGGACTGGCAGCGCTTCACGATCAACCTGACGGCGCCGGCCAACGCCGACACCGTCGAGATCTTCTATCGTGAGAGCGCCCCGAGCAGCGGCGAGGGCCAGCTCTTCCTCGACGACCTCGAGCTGATCGAGTGGGATCCGAGCAGCGTGGCCGTCAACGCGGCTGGGTCGGCGATCACGACCCCGAACGGCTGGGACTACGTTCGCTGCGCCGCGGCGGGGGCGTCGCTGGGGCTGACGCTGACCCACCGCGTCTACGAGACCGCTACTTGACCCCGTGCATCATCTTGTTGAGCCAGCCCGAGATCAGGACCAAGAACACGCCGACGCCGACGATGACGAAGCCGAAGAGTTGGTAGGTGCCGATATAGGTGCTCAGCACCTCCTGCCCGGTCATCGCGGCGGCGGTGGCCTCGTCGGCCTCGCCGCCGGTCAGCGTGGCCAGTCCGGCGCCGAGCTTGTTGGCGAAGGCGAAGCTGAGGAACCAGGCGCCCATGACCGTGCCGGTCAGGTGGGCCGGCGCCAGCTTGGTTACCATCGACAGGCCGATCGGCGAGACGAAGAGCTCACCGGTCGTGTGCAGCAGGTACATCCCGACCAAGAAGATCAGCGCGACCTTGTAGTCGGTGGCCATCGAGGCCCCGACCAGCAAGAGCAAGAAGCCGGCGCCGAGCTGGATGGTGCCGAGCGCGAACTTCATCGGGATGTTGGGGTTGAGGTTGGCCTTGTCGAGCTTGACCCACATCCACGAGAACACGCTGCCGAAGATGATGATGAAGGCCGGGTTGAAGGCCTGGGTGTTGCTGGTCGGCAGCTCCCACGCGAGCAGGTCGATCTGACGGTCGACCGCTCGGTCGGCGAACAAGGTCAGCGAGGTGCCGGCCTGCTCGAAGAGCGCCCAGAACAGGATGTTGAACACCATCAAGATGAAGAGCGCGATGATCCGGTCGCGCTGGACCGTGCGCTGCTCGGCCGGCTCCTTCTTGCCGGCCTCGATCGCGCCGGTCAGGAGGCTGACGCAGACGGCGATCATCGTGGCGCCGAGCAGCCAGTTGACGATGCCCTCGTTCTGCAGCAGCCAGTAGAGGATCGGCACGACCCCGAGCGAGGCGAGGATGGTGATGTGCCAGCGCGAGAGCGGGCCCTGCCAAGGCGCGTGCAGCTTGGCCTCGTCGGGCGCGTCGCCCAGCCCTTGCATCTTGCCTTGGCCGAGCATGAACACGGTGATGCCGATCAACATGCCGACGCCGGCCAGCCCGAAGCCGTAGACGTAGCCGAAGGTCTCGCCGACGTAGCCGCAGACCGTGGTCGCGAGCAGCGCGCCGATGTTGATGCCCATGTAGAAGATCGTGAAGCCGGAGTCGCGGCGGGCGTCACCCGGGGCGTAGAGCTTGCCGACGATCGACGAGATGTTGGCCTTGAAGTAGCCGTTGCCGACGATGATCAGACCCATGCCGACGAAGAGCAGGGTGTTGTTCGCGGTCATCCCGTTGCCGACCAGCAAGAACTCGCCGATCGCCATCAACACACCACCCATGATCACCGCGCGGCGGTAGCCGAGCACGTTGTCGGCCATCTTGCCGCCGATCACGGGGGCGGCGTAGACCAGCGCCGTGTAGGCGCCGTAGATCCCGAACGCGGGCTCGTCCTTGAAGAGCAGCTCCTTGGTCAAGTAGAGGACCAAGAGGGTGCGCATGCCGTAGTAGCAAAAACGCTCCCACATCTCGGCGAAGAACAGGACATAGAGGCCAGGTGGATGGCCGGTGGGGGTGTTCTCGGGTGCTGCGCTCAAGGGTCGGCTCCGTGGTCGATCGCCATGCTCACCCGGGTAGGGGGGCTCCTGCAAGCCCTGTGACCTACCGCGTTCTCGCGATCGGCCGAGCTTGGTTCGCGAGGCGCGATGATCCGCGAAGGCGCGAGCGCGAAACGGATTGCACGAGATCACGGGCCGAGCGAGTGTCGGCGGGTGACCGAATATCGCTACATCGGGCCCGACGCGGTGCGAGAGCGGTCGAAAGGCCAGCCGAGCGGGGCGCGGATCGACTCGCAGGCGGCCTTGCTCGCGTGGCTGCGCGAGCAAGGGGTCACGCGCGGATCGATCACCTGCACCTTCGTGGTCACCACCGCGGGGCAGCTTCGGCTCGCGGATCGCCACTCCGAGCACGTCGCGTGCAGCGGCGGCGAGCCGGTCGGCTCGGCTGGCGAGCTGACGCTGCGCTGGGTCGGCGCGGCGCTCGAGCTCGAGGCCATCAGCAACCTCTCGACCGGGTTCTGCCCGGAGCCCGCGTCCTGGCCCGTGGTCGCGGTCGCGCTCGCGCGGGCCGAGCTCGCGGCGCCAGAAAGCTGGACCTCGGCCTACGAGTTTCGCCGCTGCACGGCCTGTGGCGAGCGCAACGTGATCAAGGACGGCTGGTATGCGTGCGAGGTCTGCGACGCGCCGCTGCCCGAGCGCTGGAACTTCGCGACCGACTCTGCGCCAGCCCGACCCCAATAGCCCGCGCGCTCGCTTTTGTCGATTTTTCGGAGCTTCGCCAGCGCCTCATTAGCTTGGTCGGCGTGGACCCGCTGATCCCCGCTTCGCTGCTGCGCCCCTCCGCCCAAGCTTCGCTCGCCCGGCTGGGCCAGCCCGCGCGCAAGAGCGTGACCCCGAGCTGGCTGATCGATCCCGACGACGATCGTCTGCTCGGCGGGACCATGCTCGCGCACACCAAGCAGTATCGGATCGAGAGCTGCATCGGCGAGGGCGGCATGGGCCTGGTCTACAAGGCCTGGGATCCGGTGCTCGAGCGCTCGGTCGCGCTCAAGGTCATGAAGCCCGACGTGCCGGTCTCGGAGCAGGATCGCTTTCGCATGGAGGCGGTCTGGGGCGCGCGCTTTTGCCATCCGGCGATCGCCCGCGTCTTCGATCTGGTCGGCGTGCCCGGCCAGGGCATCTCTTGGTTCGTGATGGAATTCTTGCCCGGCCGCGACCTCGCCACGCTGGTCACCCGCGCGCGCAGCCGGGGCACGCGAATCCCGATGCGGCTGATCGCCGACGTGTTCCGGCAGATCCTCGCGGCCCTTCAGTACAGCCACGACTGCGGCGTGGTCCATCGCGACGTCAAGCCCGAGAACATGTTCGTGACCCGCGATCCGAACACGCGCTTCGTGACCAGCAAGCTGCTCGACTTCGGGGTCGCGCTCGAGCGCAGCAAGCCCAGCCACGAGCAGCGCTTGGTCGGCGATCCTCGCTACATCGCGCCCGAGCAGACCGCGTTCGGCCGCGAGGTCGACGGTCGCGCCGACGTCTACGCGGCCGGCATGAGCTTGTTCGAGGCGCTGGCCAATCGTCACCCTTGGCCCGAGCTGGTCGAGGCCGGTGATCTCGGCGCGCTCTTGCATGCCGCGCGCGAGCGGCCGCTCCCGGATCTCATCCCGCTGATGGACGAAGAGGTCGCGCCCGAGCGCGCGGCTGGGCTCGAGGCCGTGGTGCTGAAGGCCTGCGCCAAGCACCCGGGCGATCGCTTTGCGAGCGCGCGGGCGATGCAAGAGGCGCTCTTGAGCGTGCTGCTCGGATAGCTCCGTACCCCGCACCTGAAAGCTCGGCCGTGCTCGCGGGTTCGGACGCCATGGCGCGTTCACTCGGCAAGGTCGCGGTGTTGTTCGGGTTGGTGCTGGGCTGCCGTGCGGGCGTCGTCCAAGCGCCCGATCCACCGGCCCTCATCGAGGCCCAGGCGCATGTGGATGTCGTGCCCGAGGCCCTGATCGCGACCGCGACGGAGCCCGAGGGCGAGCCCTTGCCCGACACGATGCTCGCTTACACCTCGCCCGGCGAGCTGCCGCAGCTGATCATCCTCGACGCCGAGGGCAAGCCGAGCAACCTGCCCTTGAAGCACACCGACGTCGACGCGCGCGTCCGTGGCCACGTCGCCCAGGTCCGGGTCGCGCAGGAATTCCGCAACGATCAGCGCGAGGCGATCGAGGTCACCTATACCTTTCCGCTGCCCGAGAACGCGGCCGTCGACGCCATGCGGATGGTCGTCGGCGAGCGGGTGATCGAGGGCGAGGTCCAGGCCCGCGCGCAGGCCCGCGACACCTACGAGCGAGCCCGCGCCGAGGGCCACACCAGCGCGCTGCTCGAGCAAGAGCGACCCAACATCTTCACCCAATCGCTCGCCAACATCCCGCCGGGCGAGACCATCGTGGTCGAGATCAGCTACTTGCAGACGCTCAGCCAGGACGCGGGCACCTACGAGTTCGTGTTCCCGATGGTCGTGGGCCCGCGCTTTTGTCCGCCGGGCGGCGTCGCCGACGAGGCGAGGATCTTGGTCCCGGTCTTGGGCGAGGGCGTGCGCGCCGGCCATGACGTCTCGCTCTCGCTCGACGTCGCGATCGGCTCGAAGATCGTCGGCTGGGACTCGCGTACGCACACCGTCACCGGCCAATCGACGGCCAATGGCTTCAGCGCCAAGCTGGCCGACGCCGAGACCATCCCCAACCGCGACTTCGTGATCCGCTGGTCGGCCGCGGGCGACACGACCCAGGCGCGACTCTTGCTCGGGCCCAAGGACGCCAAGGGCAAGGGCCACTTCGCGCTGATCATTCAGCCGCCCGCGCTCGACCTCGACCAGCTCGTCGGCCAGCGCGAGCTGATCTTCGTGGTCGATCGCTCGGGCTCGATGTGGGGCGTGCCGCTGGCCTTGGCCAAGCAGACCCTGCGCGAGGGGCTTCGCGGGCTCCGGCCGGTCGACACCTTCAACGTGATCGGGTTCGAGAGCGGGACCCAGCAGGCCTTCGCCACGTCGCGGCCGGCCAACGAGACCAACCTCGTGCTGGCCGAGCGCTTCATCGACGGGCTCCAAGCGGGCGGCGGGACCATGATGGCCGGCGCGGTCGAGGCCGCGCTCGCGCCCGCGCTGAGCGAGGGTCGCAACCGCTACGTGTTCTTCTTGACCGACGGCTTCATCGGCAACGAGACCGAGATCTTCAGCAACGCGCGCGGGCTGGTCCGCCGAGCCGAAGATCAGGGCCTGCGCTCGCGCGTGTTCGGGGTCGGGATCGGTGCCGCGCCCAACCGCGAGCTGATCGCCGGGATCTCGAGCGCGGGCGAGGGCGTGGACCTCTACGTCGGCAACCGCGAGGACCCGCGCGAGGTCGTCGAAGCCTGGCAGCGCCTCGTCGATCACCCGGTGCTCGAGACCATGACGATCGACTGGGGCGGGCTGAAGGTCGCCAACCTCTACCCGAGCGAATTGCCCGACTTGTTCGCCAGCCACAGCGTCGTGCTGCTCGGTCGCTACGCGGGCTCGCCGAGCGGCGACGTCACGCTCAGGGCCAAGAACGCCGACACGGGCATGGCGGTGGCGATCCCGGTCATGGTGATGTCGAGCGAGCTCGACGATCGGATCCTCGCCACGCTCTTCGCTCGCGAGCAGATCGCCAGCTTGACCGCGGCCGCGTGGGACGGCGCGCTCGCGCCCGACGAGCTCGAGCGCAGCGACACCGCGATCGGGCTCGAGCAGCACCTGGTCACCGCCTACAACAGCGTGGTCGCGGTCGATCGCAGCCGCGTGGTTGGCGATGGCGATCCCTTGACGATCCGCCAGCCGGTCGAGGTGCCCGAGGACGTCGATCCCTTGCGTGCTGGCAGCGTCATGGTCGGGGCGACGAGCGCCGGGCTGAGCCTCAGCGTGGAGGAGGCCAAGAAGCTCCCCGTCGGGTCCACCGCCAGCCGCGACTTCACGGCGGTCGTCGACCTCGCGCCCGGTGACGGCCTCGGGCTCGTGCAGGAGTACGTGTTGGCGGGCGGCATGTCGGGCGGCGGTGCGGGCGACTCGAGCTCGCGCGCCAAGTTCCGCCTCGCCAGCTTGGCGACCAGCGAGGGCAGCCGCGCGCTCGCGCTTCGCCGCTCGCTCGAGCGCAAAGCCGACGAGTTCGAGGCTTGCTACGTGCAGAAGGTCGGCGTCGAAGGCCGGCATTCGATCGCCCTGCGGCTGAGCTTCGACGCGGGCGGCAAGCTGGTGAAGATCGAGATCCTGAGCGGGACGATCGGCAGCGAGGCCGGGGACGCCTGCGTCGAGACGGTCCTGCGCGCGATGACCTGGAAAGGCCTTCCGAAAGGCCGCGCGGCGGTCGAGGTCGAGTTCGATCTGCGCATGCGCTGAGTCGATCCCGCCCGCGCGCGAGTCGAAGCCGCAAGTCGAACGCGTACGCGGGGCTCCCCATGGAGCCCCGCGTATTGCGAGCCCCGCGATTCTTGCTGATTGCGAGAGCGTGGAACCACGCGCGCCCGCTTCGATGGTCCTCGCTCGGCGCTCGCTCGCGGGCGCGCTCGCCCTGCTCGCGAGCGCCTGCTTGCCCGCGGCCGAGCGCCAGCTTCGCGGCGACCTCGAGCGCGGTGGCCAGCAGCTGGCCGAGCTGCCCGACTTCGACGCCCAACCACTGGGCGACG
>JAMHUH010000854.1:0-2498 GCA_035904925.1 Nannocystaceae bacterium | reverse complement strand
CTCGCCAAAGACCGAGCTTTTCTCCTATCCTCGCCCTGATGTTCCTGCCGAAACCGCGGCTCCTCACCTTCCATGCTCTGTGTGCCGCGGCCCTCGTGCTCGGGGCGTGCACCTCCGACGATGCGGGCGTCGACGATGCGGGTGATGGCGACGGCGACAGCGAGAGCACGGATGGCGCGGCGACGTCCGACGGCACCGGCGAGACTGGCGAGGAGCTCAGCGAGATCCCGGCGCTCGGCATTCAGATCAGCGCGGTCGAGGCCAACCAAGGCACGGCCGTGTTCATCGGCAGCGAGGGCGAGTGGGTCGACGCGGCCGCGCGGCTCGGGCCGCTGATCAGCAACCGCAACACGCTGATCCGCGTCCACTTCACCGTCGATCCCGGCTGGGTCCCGCGCGAGATCCAGGCCCAGCTGAAGATCACCCGCTCCGACGGCACGACCAAGACCTTCGCCGACACTCGAATGGTCGCGGCCGACAGCGTGCCCAACACGCTGACCGGCGGGTTCTACTTCGGCTTGGTCGCCGAAGACGGCGACGTCGAGGCCGGCACGCAGTTCCAGGTCACGCTCGAGGAGGTCGACGAGGCCAGCCGCGATCTGGCCGTCGGCGCGGGCTTGCTCGAGGGCACCTGGCAGACGCCGCGCGAGCCGGGCGACCTCGGCATCCAGCCCGAGCCGCTCCAGCTCAAGGTCGTGTTCGTCCCCTTCCACCACAAGTTCGGCAGCATCGATCGGATCACCGACACCTCGGAGGCGACCATCAAGCTGCTGACCGACGCGATCTACGAGACGAACCCGACGCACGAGCTGATCTGGTCGGTCCACGAGCCGATGACCTGGGAGTACGAGATGAACAGCCTCGGCGCAGTGATGGGCCCGATGAGCGCGCTGCGAGAGAACGAGCAGGCGTTCCCCAACGAGTATTGGGCGGGCCTCTTTCCGGTCCCCAACGGCGGCGTCGCGGGGGTCGCCGGCATCGCCTCGGTCCCGGGCGACGGCAAGGGCGAGGGAGCCCAGCGCGTGTCGGTCACGGCCCTGGGCAACAACCCGGGCGGCGCAGCCAACACGGTCGTCCACGAGCTCGGCCACACGCAGGGCCTCGCCCACGTGTTTTGCCCCTTCGCCGAGGCGGCCAGCCCCGACCCGAGCTACCCCTACCAGAATGGCGTGATCGGCCAGTGGGGCTTCGGCATCCTGAGCTTCCAGCTCTACTCGCCCGAGAGCTTCTACGACTACATGACCTACTGCGGCCCGAGCTGGGTCTCGACCTGGTCGTGGGATCGCAACTTCTATCGGATCCGCACGCTGACCAGCTGGGAAGGCATGAGCGTCGGCGGCGAGGATCAAAAGCTGATCTTGATCGGCTCGCTCGCCAGCGACGGCAGCGAATTTTGGTGGACCGTCCGCGGCTCGCTGCCGACCCAAGCCAGCCCCTTCGGCGGCACGCCCCAGCAGCTCGAGTTCCACGCCAAGGGCGAGCTGATCAGCACGCGACCCAGCGTCGTCCATGTGCTCAACGATTTCTCGACCACCTGGGTCATGACCGAGCTGCCCGAGAGCCTCGAGCGACTCGAGGGCATCGACACGATCGTCCGCGTCGACAGCAACCAGCAAGCGCATCCGATCGCGGCCCAGAGCGTCACGCTCAGCGCCCGGCCGCTCACGATCACTGCGAACTGACGCCTACTTGGTGAACTCGAGGCTGGCGATCACCTTCGCCAGCTCCTCGTGACCGAGCGCCGTCGCGCAGCTGATCGCGTCGCCCGAGTAGCCGACGCCCGCCTCGAGCAAGAGCGCATCGTCGCCGCTCGCGGGCGCGACGATGACCGCACACCACGAGGTCCGGGCCATGCTCGACCCGCTGATCCACGCGACCGCCTGGCGGGTGAGGCCGAGCAGCTCGACCTGCTCGGGCACCAGCTTGGCGTCGAGGTCTTGGCTGCCCCCGACGACGCCCGCGAACGCGGCGTTGCGGGCGACCGGCGAGATCCGCAGGTTCAAGGGTCCACCGGGCGGGCCGCTGGCGAACAGGTAGCTGCCCTCGACGAAGGGCGAGACCGTGAACGCGGTGCCGGTGAAGTCGAGCGAGAAGCCGAGCGGCGGCAAGCCTTTGGCTCGCGCCTGCGCGGCGCTAATGGTCACGACTTGATTGGCCATGGAGCTCGGCAGCTCGACCGCGGCCTGGTCGGTCGCGTCGGCCTTCTCGGCCTTCTCGGCCTTCTCGGCGTGTGCGTTCGGGTCCTTGGGTTGCTGCGAGGGCTCGTCGCCGCGATAGGCCGAGCACGCGAGACCAGCGACCCCGAGCAGTGCGAGTACGAAGCGTCGACGCATCGACGGCATCCTACCTGCTCGGCAGCTCGATCGCATCGCGGCCGACCTGCGTGCGCGACCAGGTCAACAGGTCGGCCGGCGCGACGCGGGCCTGCCAGCCCGCGTCGGCCAAGTAGTCGGCCAGCGCGACTTCGACCACGGCCGAGCGGGTCCGCGAGGCCTGCA
>JAMHUH010000853.1:0-22274 GCA_035904925.1 Nannocystaceae bacterium | reverse complement strand
CGAGGGCGGTCGCTTCGAATGGCGGGGCCGGACCGTCGCGAGTGCGCGGCGCGAGGCGGCGACCTATGCTGATTCCTCGAGGTACTGGCATCGAGGGCTGCATTGGCACCACCATGGCTGGGACTGGGTGGGCGAGCTCGGCGGGTTCGAGTGGTCGATCCGCGAGCTGCACAGCAGCGTGGCGCTGATGGCCGAGTCGCTGGCGATGGCGCACTGCGTGCGGAACTACGACCTGGCGTGCTGGGCGTGGCGCAGCGCGATCTTCAGCTTGATGCAGGAAGGGCGCCGCTGCGCGACGATCGAGATCGAGCTGGCCCGCAAGCGGGTCGTGCAGATCAAGCGGGCCTTCAACCAAGCGCCCAGCGAGCTCGAGCGCAGCGTGATCGAGCATTGGCGAAGCACGGTCGTCGACCCCTCGGCCTGAGCTCGATCAGCGCGCCGACTCGCTCGAGGTACTCGCGAGCAGATCGGCGCGGGCGAGCACGTCGCCGCGGTAGCGGGCCTCGTAGGCGCGGTCGAACACGTAGGCGTGAACCCGCAAGTGCATGCCGCCGCGGGCGTCCGCGACCGCGAAGACCTCGGGTCGGCGACCGGGCGCGGCGTAGGGCGAGAGCATCGCGGCTTCGAGCAGGCGTCGGCTGCTGACGTCGAGGTCGAGCCCGGGCGCGAGCGCGACCTCGAACTGGCAGGGCGCGTCGCGGCGGGCGAGGTTGAGCCGGACGATCTCGCGGGCGGCGAAGCGGCGATGCGGGATGCTGGTCTCGGTCCCGTCGCGGTCGCGGAGGATCACGCTGCGCAGGCCGAAGCCGATGATCCGACCCTCGTGGGGGTCGATGCGGATGTCGTCGCCGATCCGATGCCGGCCCTCGAGCGCGAGCGCGAGGCCCGAGTAGAGATCGCGCAGGATCGGCAGCGCGACCACGACCACGAGCAGCACGAGCAGGGCGCGGACGCTGGTCTCGGCCAAGCTCGGGGCTTCGAGCAGGCGCAGGCCGAGCAGCCAGCCGCCGCAGGTCCACGCGAGCACGCTGGCGGCGTGAAACCAGCGTTGGCCGCGACGCAGGGTCGGGACCGCGCCCGCGCGGACGCTCAACATGCCGAGCGCGAGCGCGGCCCCGAGCACCAACGCGATCACGCTCCAGCGCGGCGCGAACTCGCTGCCGACCCACTGCGTGGCGAGCGTGGCGGTGTCGATCAGAGCAGGTTGCACGCGCGCAGCTCCGTGGTGAGTGGTTGAACCAGGCGGGTCTCGACGCTGACGACCAGGCCCAGATCGTGGGCGCTCGCGTCGAGCATGACCAAGCCCAAGTGGGCGAGCCGGGCCAGCTCGGCGTCGAGATCGAGCGAGTCTTGGCCGTGCAGCGTGACGAGGTCGGCGCGAGCGAGCGGTCCATGCAAGAGCAACGCGGCCAGCAGCACCCGGCTCGAGAGCGGCAGCGCGTCGATCAGCGGGCAGGCGTCGGAGGCGAGCGGCCCGACCACGACCCGCGAGGCGTCGTCGGGATCGATGTGGGCGGCGGCCAGCCACAGACGCAGCGCCTGACGAACGTTGCCGCCGCTGAGCTGGGCGAGCCGTTCGAAGGTGGCGTCGTCGTGCTCTCGCCAGAGTCGCCAGGCCGTGCCGGGCCCGCGCAGCCACCCGGCGAGGCTCGGCGCGCCAGGCTCGAGCCGCAGGTCATAGCCCGAGAGTCGGTGGCGGTTGTCGAGCACGCGGGCGAGCTCGGGGGCCCGCATCGGCGGGACCTGCAGCTGGATCGGGAAGCGGGCGCGCAGCTCGAGCGCGGCGTCGAGCAAGGGCAAGGCCGGCTCGGCCATCAGCACGACCCACTGGACTTGATCGCGGGTCGCCGCGACCAGCTCGAGGAAGCGGCGGACCCGGACCAAGCCCTCGTGGCTGCGCCGAAACAACCGCTCGGTGTTCTCGACCACGATCAAGCGGCGGCGCGCGCTGATCGGTCCCGCGTTGCCAGGCACGCCGTCGACTTCGTCGATCCAAGCCTCGGCGCGCCGCCAGCTGCCAGGCAGCAGGGCCTGGACGCGCTGACCGAGCTCGCCAAATTCGACCGTCGACGCGCCCTCGAGCGCGAGCCCGAACCATTGCCCGAGCTCGCGCGCGACGTCGGCCTCGCGCTCGAGCGCGGGCGAGAGCCGCAGCCAATGCAGATCGACCCGCTCGCCGAGCGAGGCGAGCAGCTGGCGGACCAGCGTCCGCTTGCCGGAGCCCCGCTCGCCGACGACCAAGATCGGTCCACCGCGACCGGCCAACCAGCGCTCGACGTGATCGTGGAGGATCGCGAGCTCGGGTCGGGCGATCAGGAGGCCGACGCTCTCGGCCGGGACCGAGGTGAAGAGCCGCTGGTAGGGCTCGGGCATCGACGAGCGAGGCCCCAAGAGCGCGCGCTGCCAGGCCGCCAACGCGCCGGCGGTCGGACGCGCGGCGAAGAGGGCCGCGAGCTCGTCGACGAAGCCATGGCCGAGCGCGCGAAGCCGGCCGAAGCTCGAGCGTCCGCGCGCGCGCAGGCCCTCGAGCAGGGCCGCGCGCGGACGCTCGTCGAGGCGTCGGAGTCGGCGGCGGATCTCGTCCCAGCGCAGCCCGACGATCGCTTCGAGGCTGGCCGCTTCGGCGCTGCCGATGCTCTCGTCGACATGGACTCGAGCGATCTTGCCGAGCTCCTCGACTTGATCGCGCGCGCGCTCGAGCAGGCCGCTGATCCGCTCGCCGAGGCCCTGATCGAGCGAGTCGAGCTGGGCCTCGCCGAGGTGGTAGTCGAGGACCTGGACGATCTGGGCGAGCGCCTGGCGGAGGTTGCCCAGGCCTTGGCCCAGCTCGCTCTGGGCGGCCGAGCGGGTGACTCCGAAGTCGCGGACCAAGGTCTGGCTCAGCCACGCGCGCAGCCGAATCGGCGTGCGTCGGGCGTCACCGAGCTCGCTCTGGCCTGACGTGATCTCGAGGCTCGGCGAGAGCAGCTCGGGCGTCTGGCCGAGCGCGTGGCGAAGCGCGGGCGGCTCGAGGATCGTCAGGGTCGCGATCTGTCGGCGTAGACGCTCGACGTCGAGGTCCGTCCGAGCCAGGCGCTGACCGAGCGCTCGAGCGGCGTGGCGGGCATCGGCGCTCGACTCGGACAGGGCGCGGGCGTGCTCGAGCGCGCCCGCGAAGCCCTCGAGCAGCTCGTCGAGCGCGCCGGCGAAGCGCTGCTCGAACTCGGTCGCGGCCTGCCGGATCACCCGCGCGACTTGTTGGGCGTTGGCCAGCGCGAGCAGGGCATCGAAGCGACCGGCCGCGCGCTCGCGATCGAGAGCGCCGCGCTCGAGCAGCTCGGCGCTCGCGGCTCGGGCGACGTCGTGGCGGCTCGAGGGGCGCGTGCGCCAAGCCGGGCGCTCGAGCGTGCCGGCGAGCTCGACCGAGTCGAGGAACTCCGACCACGCGCGGGCCAGACCACAAGAGAGCCCGCGCTCGAGCTCGTCGTCGAGCGCGGCGAGGCGCTCGCGGATCGCGAGGCTGCGGGCGCTCGCTTCGGCTCGGGCGAGCTCGAGCCAGCGCTCGAGCGTGATCGCTTCGGTCGGAGCGAGCTCGGGTTCGGGCGCGTCGGCGTGCTCGTGCTCGTGCGCGTGCTCGTGTTCGTGCTCGTGGTCGTGCGCGGTCGGCTGCGCGAGCTCGGCCCAGCGACCCTGGTGGAGCGCGTCGAGCTGGGCGCGGGTGATTCGATAGTGATCGAGCAGCGCGTGCCAGACGCTCGCCTCGGCCGGCCGCGAGCTGGTCCACAGCATCACGGGCAGCTCGAGCGTGACGTGGTAGCGCCAGAGTCGACCGATCGGGACGGTCCGAAACCCGGGGCCCGCGATCGCGCGACGCATCCTTCGGGCGAGTCGGATCGCCTGGACCAGCCGGCCGCCGCGAGGCTCGAAGAGCTCGGGGCCGCGGGCGATCCGGTGGCTCTCGCCGAAGCGCTGGGCGAGGTCGAGCTCGTGAAAGAGTCGGGCCAGCGTGTGGCCATCGAAGGGCTCGAGCTGGGCGTGAGCGTGCTCGTGGCCGGTCGTTGCGATCGCGGCGTCGAGCTCGGCGCCGTGCTCGGCCGCGGACTCCGGCAGCTGGGCGAGGTCGAGCTGATCGAGCGCATGATCGATCGAATGCGCGAGACCTTCGACGACGTGGCGACGCTGGCGAGCCCGCGCGAGGATCTGGCCCTCGATCAGCTCGGCGTGGAGGCGCAGCGTGATCGCGTGCAGCTCGAGCAGGCGCGGGCCGAGGACCGGATCGTCGCTCTGGGGTTCGACGAGCTCGCGCGGCGCTTCGGCGGGCCGGGTTGGTTCGGCGCCGCCCGACGCTCGAGCGCGCGACTCGAGATCCTCGGCCCCGCGCTCGCGGGCGGCCTCGGACTCGCCCATCGCATCGAGGGCGCGGGCGAGGAAGGGCGGGCCGCCGATCACGTAAAACAAGATGGTCGCGATCGTGACGGTCTGGACCTCGACGCCCCAGCCGGGGATCGCCTCGGCGACCATCGCCGCGAGCACGAGATCGATGCCGCCTTGCGAGAAGAACGAGACCTGCAGGTGGCCGCGCGCGCCCTCGTCGAGCCCGGCCTTGCGCGCGCCGAAGCCGACCCCGAACCAGAACAAGCCGACTCGCAGCGCGACCAGCATCGCGGTCAGCGGCAGGTAGGCGCCGAGGGCCACGAGGTCGAGCGCGGCCGCCTGCGAGGTGAAGTAGATGACGAAGACCGGCAGCGAGATCCGCTCGAAGGCCTCGACCAAGGTGTGGCCGTGGCGCGAGAAATTCTGGACCACGAAGCCGGCGATCAAGAACGCGAGCAAGGTCTCGGCGTGGAGCCGGGCGCACACGAACGAGGTCACGAACACCAGCGCGAGCGAGAAGAGCAGGATCTCGCGCCGGACGAAGCGCAGATAGAGGATGTTGATCAGGCCGACGATCAGGCCGATCGCGAGCGCCCAGCCGAACTCGGCCCCGATGTGGGGCAGCTCGGCGAGCAGGCTCGGCAGGGTCAGGCCCTCGGGCGAGATCAACAGCTTGGCCAGGGCGAGGACCAGCAAGAAGGTCGCGACCAGCACGAGGTCGCCGAGCACGACCACGCCGAGCACGAGCGAGGTGAAGCGGCCGCGGGCGCGGACCTCTTGCAGCAGCGCGAGCGTGGCCGCCGGGCTCATCCCGACCGCGAGCGCGCCGAAGAGCAGGGCGCCGGCGATCCGACCCGCGAGCGGGAGCTCGGCCAAGAAGGGGACCACGCTGGGCAGCACGAAGGTCAGCGCGAGCACCAGGCCGCCGACCAGCGGCAGGACCAAGGCGAACACCGTCGCGCAGATGGCCGCGAGCTTGGTGAAGTTCTCGCGCAGCTCGGGCAGCTTGATCTCGCCGCCGCCCATGGTCCCGATCACCCCGACCGCGAGCACGTTGATCAGCCCGAGCTCGGGGATGACGCCAGCGCCGATCGGGGCCAGGCTGGCGTCGCCGAGCACGAGCGCGGCGAGCTTGGGCCCAAACAGAATCCCGACGGTCAGGTAGCCGAGCAGCGCGGGCAAGCGCATGCGCCGGAACAGCTCGCCCATCGTGTAGGCGCCGATCAAGATGAACCCGGTCGTGACCAGCGTCAGCGGATCGAAGGCTTGCTCGTGGGTCGGCGCGCCGTAATGCACCGCCGCCTGCATGAGCAGGAGCAGCACGAACAAGACGAGCAGCTGACGCACGGGATCTCAGCGCGGGGGAGCGAGGGGGTGGGGAGGAGGGTGGGGAGAAGGAGCGTGAGGAGGGGCGTCGGGAGCGGGCTGCGGCGTGATGTCGGCGACGTCGAGCAGCCAGCGACGCAGGGCTCGCAGCGAGCTGAGCTCGAGCAACACGAGCGCGGTGACCAGCGGGCCGTAGACGTCGACGATGCCCGGGAGGTCGCGGTAGACCAGCCCGATGCTGAGCGTGAACGCGATCGCCAGCCCGCCCGGGGCGAAGGTCGCCGGGCCGAGGTCCGAGCTCCAGCCGGCCAAGCGTCCGCCGATCAGCCCGCCGAGCCGGCGGCCGAGCTGGCGGAGCAGCACGAAGGGCACGATCAAGGCGTAGACCCAGGTCGCGCCGACGACCCACTCGAGCCCGGCGAAGAAGTAGAGCGCGATCACGAAGGGCTGCTTGATCGTCCGCATCGTCGCGGTCGCCTCGCCCGCGTGCGGGCTGGTCCGCGTGAAGGTCAGGCCGGCGACGAAGTTGACGAAGATCGCCGAGACGCCGATCGCGTAGGCGAAGCCGCCGGCCAAGAACACCATGCCGACCACGAGGGTCAGCAAGGTCCGCTCGTCGAGCTTGCGGTGGACGACCACGCCGAAGAGGAGGCCGATGACCACGCCCGCGCCGACCTGCAAGGCGAGCGCCTCGACGACGCCGAGCGGGTCGCGAAAGGTCAGGCCGCCCTGCTGCTCGAGCAGCGCGTAGAGCAGGCCGAAGCCGAGGGTCGCGAGCGCGCGGACGCGGGTCGCCACGGCCACGCCGGCCTCGGGCGCGGGACCGCGAGCGCCGAGCGAGCTGGCGACGGCGCGGATGGCCGCGCCGTCGCTGCCGAGCGCCGCGACTCCGACCAGCAGCAGCGCCGCCGTCCAGGCCCCGGTCGACTCGAGGTCGTCGCCGATCGCCCACGTGATCACCAGCGGCAAGCCGATCACCGTGAGCGCCGTGAAGCTGGTGATCGAGATTGCCGCTCTCCAACCACCGCGGACTCGCTGGGCGTCGGGCACAGGTCCGAGCTCGAGCCCCGCGAGCATGCCCAGGGCTCCCGCGCCGAGCAGCAGCAGCGGCCGCAGATCGTGGGCCAGCTCGGGATCGATGATCTGCGAGAGCGGCCCGAGCACGACGCCGAGGGCCACGTACTCGATCCCACCGGCGAGCGCGAAGCGACGAGACAAGCGCTCGACCGCGATGTGGGTGATCACGTAGCCGACGCTGATCACCGAGAGCAGCAGGACGATCTCGTAGAAGGTCTCGTCGCTCATGCCCTTGGCCTGCGCCGCGCGTGGGCACAACCAGAGCGCGAGCGAGACGGGCAACCAGAGCCCCGTCCAGGCGCGCGAGCGAAACGAGGATCGCGGGCTCACTCGAGCGCCACGCTAACACCTCGCGGAATCGAGCAACGTAACTTTGCAATCCGCTCGCTGACCTGCGCCGCGATCGTTGCCGCACGAATCGTCGGCTCCGGGGATCGACTTGGACGCGGGCCTGAGCCTGATGGAGCGCCGTCGATGATCGAGCCTTCGGGTCCGTGCCGAGGCGCTGACCCGTCAGAGATCGACGTCGTCGAGGTCGATGTCGTCGAGCTCGGCGTCGCCGATGTCGAGATCGAGCTCGTCGAGCTCGCCCTCGTCTTCGTCGTCTTCGGCGTCCTTTTGCGTGTCCTCGGCGCTCGAACGCCGGGCGGCCGGAGAGCTCGCCTTGGCGCCGGTGTCCTCGTCGACGTCGTCTTCGAGTGGGAGGTCGTCTTCGAGTGGGAGGTCGTCGTCGAGCGCGAGGTCGTCGTCGACCTCGAGCCCCTCGCTCTCCTCGAAGTCGCCCTCATCGAGCTCCGCACCGAGCTCGAGTTCCACGTCCTCGGCGTCGAGGAGCTCGTCGGCGCGCAGCTCATCGGCGCGCAGCTCGTCGGCGCGGCCGAAGTCGTGGGTCTGGTCGTCCGCGTCGGGCTCGGGCGGCTGGGTCTCGACCGCCGACTCGGGGATCGCCGACTCGGGGACCACTCGAGCCAGCGGCGTCGACTCGGGCTCGGCTGCGACGGGCTCGGCGATGGGCTCCACGGGCTCGGCGACGGGCTCGGCTGCGACGGGCTCGACGACGGCGGGCTCGGCGATGGGCTCGGCGACCAGCTCCACGACGGAGGGCTCGGCGACGGGCTCGAGCGCGACGACGGACTCGATCTCGAGGGCGACGGGCTCGAGCGCGACGACGGACTCGAGCTCGATGGCGTCGAGCGCATCGCCCTCGAGGAGGTCGTCGCTCTCATCGAGCTCACCGAGCTCATCGAGCTCGTCGAGCTCATCGAGCTCATCGAGAGGCTCGAGCTCGTCGAGCGTGGTGATGAGGGTGGACTCGCGCGGCTCGGTCTCGGTCGCGGGCGTGATGAGGGTGGTCTCGCGCGGGGGCTCGGCCGAGGTGATGAGGGTGGTCTCGCGCGGGGCCGCTTCGACCGGCGCGAGCTTGCGAAGCTTGTCGACAGGCGCGAGCGCGGGCCGACTCGGCTCGCGCGACTTGAAGGTCGGCGTCGGCTCGGGCGCGTAGACCGGGCGGCTGCTCTCGGGCCGCGGCGCGCGACGGCGGACCGGCACGGCCGGCAGCTCCATCGACGCGCCCTCGTTGCGGCTCAGCGCGATCGCGGGCGCGGGGATCGAGGTCTTCGGCGCCTCGTCGCCCGCGACCCGGAAGCCGAGCGAGCGACGAGCGTCGGCATAGGCACCGCTGACCGCATAGGCGATCAGCTCGCGCAGCTCGGCGTCGCTGCTGATGCGAGCGCGCAGCTCGGCCGCGTCGAGCCCGGGCCCGGCCAGCACGCGCAGCGCCGCCTCGAGATCGCCACACACGACCAGACCGACGCGGTCGCCCGCGCGCCGGACCCAAGTCCGCAGCGCGCGGCTGTCGAAGCTCTCGTGCTCGTGCTCCTTGAACACCCCGCCGATCTGTCGGGCGACCCGAATCGGCAGCTTGCGGGCCAGCTCTTGGCTGAGCTTGGTGACCGCGTCGGGCTCACCGCGGGCTTGCTTGCGCTTGCCATGGCGAGGATGGAAGGCGCCGAGCGCCGCCGAGAGCACGTCGGCGAAGGAGCCGCGCGCGAGCCCGGCGACCAGCACGGTCTCGGGTCGGGTGAAGTAGAGGCCGCGGGCCAGCGCGAACGCGAGCTGGGCGGGCTTGGCCTCGGGCGCGCGGGCGAGCGGGCCGGCGAGCAGCAAGGCCGGCTGCTGGCAGCGCGGCTCGACGAATTGCAGCGCTGGCTGATCGTCGACCAGGTCGCGGTCGTCGAGCGGAGGATCGGCGATCAGCGCGACCTTGCTCTGGCCCATCCAGCGCAGCACGTCGCGCCAGGCCCCGGCCAGCGGGCCCTCGCCGACCGGCGACACCCGGGCGCCGGAGTCGAAGTCGACCTTGTCGAGGACCTCGGCGATCAACGAGAAGCCGGCGTCCCACAGGGCGAGGAGCACCTCGGGGACGCCCCCGGCGCTCGGCATCGTGCCGACGATCGCGTCGACGTCGACCTCGCGCGGGTCACCCTCGATCGTCTCGGGGTTGGCCGCGATGAAGGCTTGGGCTTCGGCGTCGTCGGGCTCGGCCAGCGCGAGCACGCGATGGAGCGCGAGCGCTCGCTGGAGCTGGCCCTCGCTGCGCAGCTGGGCCGCGATCGCTCGCAGCGAAGGGGCGTAGAGCGGATCGAGGGCCAGCAGCCCGCGATGGTTGGCGAGCACGGCGGTCTTGCTGGTGATCTCGTTGGCGGCGGCGAGCCGCTCGTAGAGATCGGCGAGCAGCTTGCGTTGCTCGAGCCCGAATCCGCCCAGCTCGGGCCGACGCATGCGCTCTTGCAAGCGCGCCGCCTTGTCGAAGTTGGCGACGGCCAACGAGGGCGAGCGCTCGGCCTGGATCTCGCCCAGCCGGATCAGCAGGCCGACTTGAGCGGCGAGGTCTTGCTCGGCGGAGGCCTCGTGGCTGCGGCCGCTGCCCGACTCGCTCGCGCGATGGGCCTCGACCCGAGCGATGAACTCGGACACCAGCGAGGTCAGCTCGGAGGTCCGACCGGCGGCCTCGAGCACGCGGGCTTGGGCGACCACGGCGGCGGCCGAGAGCGGGTCGAGCGAGCTGGCTCGCTCGGCGTAGGTCTGCGCGAGCGCGAGCGACTCGCTCGCGGAGCCCTCGGCCAGCTCGGCCTTGCTCGGCAGCGCCACGCGGACGCCCTCGAGCAAGAGGTCGAGCTGGTGCTCGGCCTCGCTCGGATGCAGCAGCAGACGCTCGAGGCAGCGCAGCGCGAGCGCGCGGTCGTGGTCGGCCGAGGCTCGGAAGGCGATCTCGAGCTGGACCTCGTCGAGCACCGGCGTGGGGCTGTCGGCGACCAACGCGATGCCACGGCGCACGCATTCGAAGGCCTCGCGTCGGAGCTCGCGCTCGCGCGCGCTCGACTGCGCCTCGCCCTCGGCCTGATCTTCGGCGGCCTCGTGGAAGATCATGCCGGCGTCGACCCAAGCTGCACCGGCGGCGTGGGGCTCGTCGAGGGTCTCGGCCAGGTGCACGGCGTGGGCGGCCGCCTCGGGCAAGCGACCGCGCTCTTGCAGCCAGGGGACCAGCAAGACCAGCGCGCGCCGGTTGTTGCGGTCGTGGGCGAGCGCCTGCTCGAGCCGCTCGTAGGCCTTGTCGGGCTGCTTGACCTCGAGCTCGCACTCGGCCGCGACGGCCTCCATCTCGGCGGCCAGCTCGGCGTCGCGCGGGCCGAGCACGCGGCCTTCGTCGCGCAGGGTCTGGACCCGCTGCTCGAGCTGATCGACCGCGGTCAGGGCGTCGCGCCAGCGCTTGGCCGCGCAGCGGTTGCGAACCACGGCGAGGCGAATCGCGAGGTTGTCGGGGTCGTGGCGCAGCGCGGTGGTCAAGCGGCGATAGGCCTCGCCGTTGCGGTCCGACGCCTCGAGCACGCGCGCGAGCAGGACCAGGCCCTCGACCAGGTGGGTCTGATCGCGGACCAGCCCGAGCGCTTCGACGGCGCTCTCGAGCTGCTGCTCGGCCTCGGTCAAGGCGCCCGAGTCGGCCAGGATCTCGCCGATGCCGAGCCGAGCCTCGGCGTGATCGGGGTTCTCGGCCAGCGCGGCGTCGAAGCGGGCGCGCGCGGCCGCGACGTCGCCGGTGGCCCGATAGGTGATCCGACCGATCTCGGTCAGGAGGCGGGCGCGGACGTCCCGGCGTTGGCTGGCGCCGCTCGAGTCGCCCTTGGGCGCCTCGAGCTCGGCCAGCTGGCGATCCATCAAGGTGGTCGCGCCGCCGAGATCGCCGGCGTCGATCCGGAGGCGGACCAGCCCCTCGATCGACTTGGTCAGGCGTCCGGCCCACCGCTGCGAGCCGCGGTTGGGCTCGGCCTTGGCTTGGTCGAGCACCCGCTCGAAGAGCCGGGCGGCCCGCTCGGGATCTTGGAGGCGCTTTTGGGCCAGCGACGCGGCCTCGAGCAGCTCGTCGGGATCGCCGAGCGCCTCGAGCCCGTCGACGAGCAGGGCGAAGTCGGCCAGCGTGCGGGCGAGCTTGGTCTGCAGCTCGAGCAAGGCCCGGCGCAAGCCGGCGAGCTCGCTCGCGACCGGCTCGACGATGGTCGCGAGCGTCTCGCGGACGAGCGCGAGCGCGGGCCCGTGCTCGCGGCCTTCGTCGGTCAGGATCTCGGCCAGCGTCGCGCCGAGCTGAACGATCCGCGGACGCACGGCTTCGCCCTCGGTCTCGACCCGGCCATGCAGGTTGGCGAGGCGCTCGCGCAGCAACGCGACCCCCTCGGTGTAGCGATCGCTGCGTCGGTAGAGTCGGCTGAGCCCGAGCGTGACCTCGTCGTCGTCCGGGACCTCGCGGGCGAGCTGCTCGAGCGTCTCGGTCGCGCCGGCGACGTCGCCGAGCCCCTCTTGCAGCGCGCGGGCCTTGGCGACCAGCAGCTTGATCCGCTCGTCTCGCGGCGCGTCGGCGCGGCGCTCGAGCGCGGCCAGGCGCGCGTCGAGGACCGGCAAGAGCTTCTCCCAGCGCGCGGTCTCGACGTAGAGCTCCTGCAGCTCGGCGAGCGGGCGCGGATCCTCGGGCCGCAAGGTCCGGTACTCGTTCCAGGCATCGATCGCGCGATCGGGCAGGGCCAGCTCGTTGCGGTAGACCTCGGCGATGCGCAGGAAATTCTCGGCCCGGGTGTCGGCGTCGTAGAGCTCCTCGTTGGCGGTCCGCATCGCGTCGATCGCCTGCGGCCACTCGCGCCGACGCAAGAGCAGATCGATCAGGCGCTGGTGGACCTCGGGTCGCTCGGGGAAGTCGCGGACCAAGAAGCGGAGCAGCTCGAGCGACTCGTCGCTGCGATCGACCCCCTCGACGCCCTCTTCGTAGAGTCGGGCGAGCTCGAGCGTGCGCTCGATCCGAGCCGGATCGCTGAGGGTCTGGCGCTCGGCGTTGAGCAGATCGGCGAAGGTCTCGACGTACTCGCGCTTGCGCTCGAGCCTGCGGTAGATGTCGAGCAGCTCGCGCAGCGCGATCGTGTGGCTGGGATCGACCGCGAGCACGGCCCGGAAGCGCTCTTCGGCCTGCGGCAGCTCGTTGTCGGCCTCGTGGTAGCCGGCGATGCGCAGGTTGAGCGCGACGACGTGCTCGGGCAGCGCGGCCTCGCCGAGCAGGTAGTCCCAGGCTCGCAGCAAGCGGGCCGGCGTGCCGACCTTGGTCTCGTCCTCGCCCGCGCTGCGATGGCGATCGGCCAGCGCCTCGAGGCTGAGCACGCTCTCGGGTCGCTCGGGCACCAACAAGAGCGCGCGCTCGTGACAGAGGAACGCTCGCTCGACGACCTCGGCGCCCTCTTCCCAGAGTCGCGCGTTGGCCAGCTGGACGGCGACCTTCTGCTCTTTGTTCGCGGTCGGGATCTCGGCGTAGGCCTCGGCCAGCTCGTCCCACGCACCGGCCAGCTTGGGCCGCGAGGGCAGGACCGGGCCGGCCAAGACCGGCAGCTCGGGCAGGCCGCGACCGAGGTCGAAGCTGGAGATGGGTGCGGCCGCGGGCGCGGGCGGCTTGGGCAGCGGGATGGTCTTGCTGCCGAAGCGCTCGGTCCCGGGATCGAGGGTGGGATCGTACTTGGGCTTGGGCCGAGGCGTGCTCGGTCCGACCTTCGCCCCGCCTGGACTGCCCGGACCGCTCGACTTCGGCGCCTGGCCGATCACGCCGCTCACGGTCGCGGACTCGAGCTCGGCCGCGTCGAGCTCGTCGATCTCGCTGCGGACCGCGCGCGAGCGGGTCGAGGTGCTGTCGAACTCGTCGAGCTCGTCGAAGTCGTCGAGCTCGTCGACCTCGACCAATTCTTCGACGTCGACGATCGAGTCGTCGACCAGCTCGATGCGCGAGACCTCTTCGATGCGCGAGACCTCGACGATCGAGTCGTCGACCAGCTCGATGCGCGAGACCTCTTGTACGGTGATGGCCGTGAGCTCGTCGGGCGTGCCGGCGTCGTCGCGGCTGACCACGCCGACGCCGTCGCGCGAGTCGGTCGCCCCGGGCGGCGCGAGGTACTGGGGATCGAGCTTGGCCTTGGCCCAGAGCTGATGGTCGTGCAGCTCGGGCATCGGGACGCTGGGCTCGAGCGCCGGATCCTTGGGCAGCGCGGGCCCGCGGTAGTTGCCGATCTGCTTGGCCAAGCGCCACATGTCGGCGTGCTCGGGCTCGAGCGCGCCGACCAGCGGCGGCAGGCTCGGGCGCCGTCGCCAGGCCTCGATGCGGGCTCGGAACGCGTACTCGGGCCGGCTCAGCTTGCGCTCGTAGATCTCGGCGAGCTCGGTCAGCAGCTCGGCCTGGCGATCGCTGGCGCGCGCGTGCTCGAGATCCCACGCGGGCAGCAGCAGGTAGCGCTGCCACAGATCGTAGCGATCGGCGAGCCGGGCCGCCTCGTCGCGGGCGTTGGCCAGCTCGCTGCTGGTCGCGCCGCCGGGTCGCGCCCCGAGCACGACCAGCACGCGCAGCCACTCGCCGAGCGCACCGATGCCGTCGTCGAGCCGCTCCTCACGGAGCTTGGCTCGCTCGCGCAGGAGGCCGAGCTTGTCGTCGTCCTGCTTGGCTTGCTCGATCAGCTCCCCGAGCGCGCGCAGCTCGACCAGCGAGCCGACCGGCACGCCCTGGTAGGCGCCCTCGACCCGGGCCTCTTCGTCGATCCGCTCGGCCAGCTCGCGCAGCTTGGGCAGCACGACCTCGCGCTCGTGATCGAGGGCCAGACCACGCAGCAGCACGCGCATCGCCGCGAGCGGATCGGCGAGCTTGTCGTCGACGATCCGCGCGGCCTCGGCCAGGGCGTCGATCGCCTCGAGCCGCTGGCCTTGGTCGGCCTTGGCTCGCGCGAGCGAGGCGTGATGGTCGGCGAGCTCGCGCCAGAGCTGGTGCTTCTCGGCCAGCGCGATGCCGAGGTCGAGCGCCTCTTCGGCGAGCCCCGAGTCTTGCGGCGTCAGCTCTTTCCAGGCCCGGCGCAGGCTGGCGAACGCGGCCTTGGGATCGCCGAGCTTGCGCTCGTGAATCCGGGCGATCGCACAGAACGCGTCGAAGCGGCCGAGCGGGCTGTCGGCCTGGCTCAGCCGGTGCTCGCCCAACCACAACGAGGCGTCCCAGAGCTCGTGACCCTCGGCGATGGTCTGGACCTTGCGAGCGATCTCGTCGTCGTCGGGGCTCTCGCGCAGCGCTCGCTGCAAGTAGCCGACGGCGCGCTTGGGATCGCCCAGGCGGTGCTCGGCGATCTCGGCCGCGTCGACCAGGCGATCGACCAGCTCGAATTCGTCGGCGAAGGTCTGCTTCTCGAGCTCGCGCTCGGTCACCTCGAGCAGCGCGGCCCAGAGCTTGTGGGTCTCGGCCAGCTTGCGCAGCCGACCGAGGCCCTGCTCGAAGTCCAGCTGCTGCGCGCGGGCGATGAAGTAGCCGCGCCGGGCCCAGGCGAACGCGCGATCGGGGTCGTTCAGCGCGGTCTCGGCGATCTTCGACGCGGTCGTGCAGATGTCGAGCTGGCCGGTGATGTCGCCCATCTCGCCGAGCCGGTTGATCCGCAGCTCGTCGATGTCGAGCAGCTCCTTCCAGGTCCCGTGGGCCTCGGCGAATTGCTCGAGGTGGTCGCGCAGATCCTTGTCGAGCGGATCGATCCCGCTGGCCCGACGCAAGAGCTCGAGCGCGCGGTTCTGGTCGCCGAGCCCGAGGTCGGCGATCTCGGCCATCCGCCTCAGCGTGTGGATCTGTTCGTCGAGGTCGCGGCTGACGAGCTCGAGCTTGCGCGCGAGCGAGCGCAGGGCCGCTTCGAACTCGCCGACCTCTTCTTGCAGCTCGGCCAGCTGGGCGTGGCCGTTGGGGTCGTTGGGGAACTCGTCGAGCCGACGGATCGCCGCGCCCAGGGCCGCGCGCTTGTTGTCCATCGCCTGCCAGGTCTCGACGATGGTCGTGTGGAGGCGCTGGCGCTGGTCGGGGTCGTGGGTCCCGAGCAAGAGCAGCTCGGCGTGGGCGATCAGCTCGGTCCGCATCGGCGCGTGCCGATAAGCCTCGAGCAGGCTGCGGTTGACGTCGGGATCGCCGATCCTGAGCTTGGTCGCGATCCAGCCGAGCACCTGCGCCGCCGTGGCCGGCTCGTCGACCTCGTGCAAGAGGATCTGGGCCTGCTCCCAGGCGAAGACGAACGCCTCTTCGTCGTTGTCGGCCAGCTCGCGCAGGCGCCCGAGCGTGTCGGCGAGGTGCTCCCAGTCGTCGTCGAGCCGATAGAGCGAGGCCAGGGCATCGAGCGCGCCGCGGTGGTCGGGGCGGATCTTGATCACGCCCTCGAAGGCCGAGCGAGCCAGCTCGGGATCGCCGAGCCCGGTCTGGGCGACGGTGCCGAGCCGGAGCAGGTAGTCGAGCTGCCGAATCACCGGCGTCTTGCTCGAGGCCGCGGCCTTGCCGAGCAGCTCGGCCAGCTCCTCGAGCCGCGAGCCTTGCTCGTAGACACCGATGACCTTGTCGACGACCTCGAGGTTGTCGGGCTCGAGGTCGTGAAGCTTGGCCCAATAGTGGCCGGCGCGATCGAGATCCATCAGCTGGCTCTCGGACACTCGCGCGAGTCGACGCAGGATCTGAGCCTTGCCGCTGGCCTTGCCGGTGACCTTGAGCTCGCGCTCGAGCGCCGCGATCAGCAGGTCGAGATCGTTGGCCTCGCCCGCGAGGATCTGGAGTCGGTGCAGCGCCTCGAGATCGTTGCCGGTCAGGCTCAAGATCTCTTCGCAGGCCCAGATCGCCTCGGCGTGGCCGCCGAGCTCGTGGTGCCAGAGCTCGGCCATCCGACGCAGCAGCGAGACCTGCTCGGTGTCGTTGCGGGTCGCTTCGTACTGCTGCTTGAGCAGCTCGATGACCTGGTGGTGATCGCCCGCGCGATCGTAGAGCGCGGTCAGGGCCCGCAAGGTCGCGAGGTCGCCCGGCGCGAGCTGGGCCATCTCGAGGTAGAGCTCGATCGCGCGTTGCGGGTTGATCTGCCGGTCGCGGTAGATCTGGGCCAGGCGCTTGAGGATCTCGAGCCGCTTGTTGGGCTCGGCCGCGCGGGCCAGCTCGGCCTCCTGCACGCGGACCATGTTGTCCCACATGCGCGTGCGCTTTTGGATCCGGCTGATCTGCTCGCGCGGGTTGGGATCGTGCGGATAGGCCTGGCTCATCCGATGCCAGGCATCGAGCGCCCCGTCGACGTCGCCGAGCCGGCGCTCGCAGATCTCCGCGAGCTCGACGAACTCGGCCGAGAAGGGCGGGTTGTCCAAGGGGCTCGGCAGCCGCTGCGCCTGAGCCTCGGCCGCTTGATCGATCTGATAGAGGATCAGGTCGCGCAAGGCCGACCACGCGTGCTTGCGGCGGAAGTGATCCTTGTAGCCCTCGAAGGCGTCGGGATCGAAGGGCTCGCGCTCGAGCACCTTGAAGTAGAAGAGGGCCGCGCGCTCGTGGTCGTCGAGCTGGTGGTGAAAGACGTTGGCGGTGTCGAGCAGGCTGCGAAGCGCGACGCCCTCGGCGAGCTGCTCGACCTTCCACTCGAGCAGCGTGGCCAGGGCGTGCCAGTCCTCGGCCTCGCGATAGAGCCGCTCGAGCGCGACCCAAGCCTCGCCCTCGGCGGTTTGATACTGGCCGGCTTCCTCGTAGCAGATCCGCGCCTCTTCACGCCGGGCCAGCCGCTGGTCGAGGTTCTGGGCCCGACGCAGCAGCACCGCCAGCCGCTGCGGGCCGGTCAGGTACATCAGCATCGTCCGATAGTGATCGTCGAGCTCGGTCCAGTGGTTGGCGTCGGCCAGCAGCTCGGCCAGCGCCTCGGCGGCCTCGTAGTGATCGGGACGCAGCGCGAGCGTGCGCCGGAGCAGATCGACGGCCTTGCGCCGGTCCCCGGCGTCGCGGGCCAACATCGCCGCCTTGAGGAAGATCCCCGAGGCCTTGGCCATGCCGTCTTCGGTCGCCTTGCCCGAGCCCAGGTAGAGCTTGCCGAACGCTTCGAGCGCCGCGAGCGACTGCGGCGTGGTCTTGATCGCCGCTTGCAGATGGCGCGCGGCGCTGGGCAGATCGGCGTGCTGCTCCGAGGCCAGCTTCGACAGCTGGACATGCAGATCGCCGATCCGCTGGGTGGTCTCGGGGTTGGCTTGGCCGCGCTGCGCCAGACCTTCGAGCTGGGTCAGCTCGGTCTGCATCAGCTCGGCCGCGCGCGGCCAGGCGCCAGCCCGCATGTGCAGCTCGACGAGCTGGGCGTTGGCGGCGATCAAGGTCGGGTCGAGGCGTAGCGCCTCTTCGTAGTGCTGGACCGCGTCGGCGATCGCATGAAAGTGGACGCGCTGGAGATCGGCGTAGGCGACATGCAGCCCGGCCAGCGCCGCGGGTTGGTTCTGCCGAGCCCACTGCATCCGCCAGGTCAACAAGTTGCCGAGCTCGGGCGTCCAGTGCAGCTCGTCGTAGAGCTGCGCGAGGCGTTGATAGGCGCGATCGTTGTCGGGTTGGACCAGCAGCGCGCGGGCCAGCGCATGGGCGGCGGCCGGGAGATCGCGGAGTCGCTCGGCGAAGAGCTCGTAGGCTTGGATCGCGATCTCGGGGATCTTGACCTGGCGCTCGGCGTCGCCCGCGATCGCGGCCGCGTGCTCGACCAGGAGCTTGGCCATCGATCGCCAGTCGCCCTGCTCGCGCAAGCTCCGACGCGCGCGCGCAAACAAGCGCTCGTCGCCCGGCTTCTTGCGATATTCGACGAGCGCCTCGGCGTCATCGTCGGCCTCGGGCGGGAGCGGGCAGGGGAGGGAGGTCGCGGCCGTGGCGTGGCGATCGGACATTGGCGTGGTGCGTGGCGATGGCGCGAGCGGCCGACAGCAGTGACTGCAACGAGAGAGACGCGACGGTAACACGGTACACTCCGCCTGGCTGGTATCGGAGCCACCCCCACAGACCCTCGCGCGAGACTGAGTCGCCTCACACGGGATCGCCGCTCCATCGCGTCGAGGTCGAGCTCGAGCGCGCCGAACTCGACGCATCCACGAGCGGCCGTGCTTTGGCCTACGGCGAGTTCCTCGACAGAGCTCGCCATGCCAGTTCGCCGCTTCGCTCGTTGGCAGCGACCGCTTCCCCGGTTAGCCTGGCTGGCACTTGGCTCGTCCTCGAACCCTGACCAGCTCCAGCTCCAGCTCCGCTGCCAGTTCCAAGGGCACGGCAGTTCACGCTTCCGTAGATCGGCAATCTGCTGCACGAGCGACCGAGTCGGCCGGCCCGAAGGGCGAGCCGATCTCGCTGCGCTTGCCCAACGGCGTCTGGATCCTGGTTCAGCCGACCGCGCTGCCGGGCCCGGGTTATCGCGGCGTGGTCTCGGTCCATCTGTGGGTCGGGGCCGGCGCGGCGGCCGAAGGGACCAAGGAGCACGGCTGCGCCCACTTGCTCGAGCACATGGCGTTCAAGCCCTTCGTCGATCGCCAGGGCCGAACTCGCGATCTCGCGGGTGTGGTCGAGCGGCTCGGCGGAGACGTCAACGCGTTCACTTCGCACGACGAGACCGTATTTCACGCGACCGCGCCGGCCGACGTGGTCAGCGAGATCATCGACGTGTTGATCGACGCGACCCTCGATCGCGAGCTGGTCGGCAATCACGAGGCCGAGCAGCTCGCGCTCGAGCGCGAGGTCGTGATCGAAGAGATCCGTCAGTACCACGACGACCCGAGCTCGCGCAGCCTCCAGTCGCTGATGACCGATCTCCATGGCGAGCACGCCTACGGTCGTCCGGTCCTGGGCAGCGAGGCCGAGGTCGGCGCGTTGACCCCCGCGATCTTGCGTGGCTGGCATCGCCGACAATATCGCGGCGCGCGGCTGCTCTTGGTCGTCACCGGCCCGGTCGACATCGCCGCCGTGCAGACCCAAGCCCGCGCCCGCCTGGCCGGCCTGCCCGCGTCGGAGCGCGGCGCCGCCAAGCTCGAGCCGAGCCCGCCGAGCGCCGCGAAGATCCGAGTCGAGCGAGCCGATGTGCAAGAGGCCTATCTTCGCCTCGGCTGGCTCGGCGGCACCGTGCTCGATCCTCGCGGCGTCGCGCTCGACGTCGCCGCGGTCGCGCTCGGCCAGGGCGAGTCCTCGCGCTTGGCCGTCGGCATTCGTCGGCGGGCTCGCTTGGTCTCCGACGTCCACGCGTCCTATTTCGGCGGGGTCTCGGGTGGGGCCTTCCTGATCAGCGCCCAAGCCGACGCGGCCCAGGCCGAGGCCGCGCTGGTCGCCTTGCTCGCCGAGGTCGACGCGCTCGCCCGCGTCCCGCTCGAAGCCGAAGAGCTGGCCCGCGCGCGCGCCTTGCTGCAGAGCTCGCTGGTCTATCGGCGCGAGACCGTGCAAGGCCAGGCCCACGCGCTCGGCTACTACGCGACCGCGAGCGGCCACCTGGGCGCCGAAGACGAGTACTTTCGCGAGCTGGCCGCGCTCGACCCCGAGCGGGTCCGCGCGACCTGTGCCGAGCACCTGCGCCGCGATCGGCTCGCGCTGACCTTGCTGCTGCCCCGCGATCGCGTCGATGCTCGCGGGGCGCGAGCGCTGGCCCTGCGGCTGCGCGCGCTCTGCCAGCCCGAGCTCGAGCGCGAGCCCAAGCCCAAGCGCGCCAGCAAGCGAGCCATGCCCAGCAAGCTCGGCAAGCCCAGCAAGCGAGCGCGACGCGACGCCGCCGGCACCTGGCACGCGACCTTGGCCTCGGGCATGCGGGTCGTCGCTCGCCAAGACAGCCAAGTCCCCGTCGTCGGTGGATGGTTGGTCTGGCCCGGCGGCTCGAGGTTCGAGTCGGCCCGCGAAGGTGGCATCGCCTCGCTGACCGGCATGCTGCTCAACCGCGGCACCTCGCGGCGCGACGGCGACGGCCTCGCCCGCGAGATCGAGGGCCTCGCCGCCGTGATCGACGGCTTCGCCGGTCACGACAGCCTCGGCCTTCAATTCGAGTGCCTCACCGCCCACCTGCCGACCATCCTCGCCCGCACGCTCGAGTGCGCCGCCGACCCGACCTTCCTCGAGTCCGAGCTCGACGAAGCCCGCCGGATCACCCTCGCCGATCTCGAGGCCGAGCTCGACGATCCCGGCCACGTCGCCTACCGGACCATGCTCGCCGCGCTCTATGGCAAGCACCCGCACGGCCGCGACCTCCGAGGCACGCCCGGGAGCCTGGCCAAGCTCGATCGCAGCAAGGTCGAACGCCACTTTCGCCGCCACTACCCGCTCGGCCGAGCCGTCCTCGCCCTCGCCGGCGACCTCGACCTCGACGCCCTGCTCGAGCAGCTCGAAGGCCTCTCGCGGGCCTGGATCGGCCCCGATCACGAGCTCCCCGAGTTCGCCCCGATCGCCCCGCCGACCTGGCCCAAGCGGGCCCTCCTGCGCACGCTCGAGCGCGAGCGCGAGCAAGGCCAGATCGTCATCGGCTTCCCTGGCATCGCCCTGGGCGACCCCCGAGCCGCCGACCTCGACGTCCTGTGCACCGTGCTCGGCGGCCAAGCGGGCCGCCTCTTCGAGCGCCTGCGCGAGCGCGAGGGCCTCGTCTACCAAGTCGGCGCCTCCGCTGGCGAACACGTCGACAGCGGCCACGTCGTCTTCTACGCCGCCGCCAGCCAAGACAAGCTCGACGCCGCCCAGACCGCCATCGAAGTCGAGATCGACCGCATCGCCCACGAGCCCATCAGCGATCACGAGCTGCTCGGCGCCAAACAATTCCTGCTCGGCCAATTCGAGAGCGGCATGCAACGCCGCGGTCGGATCGCCTCCCGCCTCGTGTTCGGCGAAGCCTATGGGCTGGGTGCCAACTATCACCTGCGCTACCCCGAACGGGTCGAGCAGGTCGGCGCCCAACGAGTCTTGAAGCTCGCTCGCGAGCTCTTCGATCGCAAACGCCAAGTCACCTGCATCGTCCGCGCGCCGGGCTAGCCCGAACACCATGTGCTGATGCGGGCCGCGTGCTTCGACGACGACCCGACCTGCCGGTGGGGCCCAACCCCGCGGTCGGCTTGTCTCGAACGTGCGGCGATCGAATGCTGGTCCGGGGTGATCGACCCCGACCATGCGAGTCGCACTCATCTTCGAGCGGAAGTCGGACTTCCCTTTCACCGACGCTGACCCCAAAGACGTGAACTCCGAGCTGCTCTCGGAGTTCGAGGAAGACGAGCTGCTCTCGGGGCTCCGCGACGCGGGCCATGATGTCATCACGATCGGCGACGGCGAGCGGCTGCTCAAGCGGGTCATGCATTGGCGCTCGCGCTGTGATTTGGCCCTCAATCGCTCGGCCGGATACCGCGGGCTCGGGCGAAAGTCGCACGTGCCCAGCGTGCTCGAGCTGGCCGGTATTCCTTATGTGGGGTCGGGGCCTTACGTCTCGTCGCTCACCCGCCACAAATTTCACGCCAAATTGATCGTCGCCGCCGCCGACATTGCGACCCCGGCCGCGGTCGCGTGGGCCGGCGTTCGGGATACGCCGAAGCTCGCGAGTCTGCCCTATCCGGTCATCGTCAAACCGATCGCCGAGAGCTGCAGCATCGGGATCCACTCCGAGCACTCGGTCGTATCGACGGCGAGCGACGCGGCCGCTCGCGCAGCCTGGATCGTGGAGACCTTCGAGCAGCCCGCGCTCGTCGAGCAGTTCATTCGTGGTACCGAGGTCGAGGTTCCTTTGCTCGGGTGGCCCGATCTTCGCGCGACGGGCGTCGTCGGGATCACGCTGGGCGGCGAGACGGTGCGCGGCGACATGCTCTTGTCGTCGGATCGCGTTTATGCCGACGACTACGGCTGGACGGTCTCGCTGCCGGGCGTCGATTGTGCTGCGGTCTGCGACTTGGCGGTCCGAGCCGCGCGGGCGCTGGACATTCGCGACTACGGCCGCGTCGATTTTCGCGTGACCGACGAAGGCCAGGCCTATTTCATCGAGGCCAGCGTCCAGCCGCACATCGCCTCGCACTCGAGTTTCTTCGCCAGCGCGAGGGCTCGCGGCGTCAGCTATCCCGACTTGCTCGACGAGCTGATCGCGGTCACCTGGGCCCGAACGGCGAAGCAGCGAGCCACGCGTTGACCCGATTCATTCGGTTCAATCCTCCCAGAACTCGATGTCGGTGAT
>JAMHUH010000852.1:0-9008 GCA_035904925.1 Nannocystaceae bacterium | reverse complement strand
CTTCGAAAACTGGGCCCCGATCGATCCCGAGCCCGAGCGCCTGCCGCTGCGCTACGACGCGGAGGCCCAAGGTGGCGGAGGCGAGTTCACGCTGCTCGCCATCCACGACGAGCCCATGGCGATCTCGACCCTGCGCGCGCTCGAGCTGACCTCGGGCATGGACTACAAGCCGCTCGGCGATCTGTGGATCGCGGGTGATGCCGACCTCGCCGGATCGCCCTGCAAGTTCGAGGGCAGCCTGCTCGACGTGTTCGGCAACCTCGCCTTCGACTACCGGCTCGCAACCACCGATCTCGGGCCGATCGGCGGCTTGCTGATGCCGACCCAGACCGACGACAAGGGCCACGAGCGGCCGATGTTGATCGCCAAGGGGGCGCCGGCCAGCCTGAAGATCACCGGACCCTCGGACGACATCGTGCTCGAGGCCAGCGGCCAGGGCTTGACCCTCGATCTCTTCGACGAGCCGGCGTGGACGATCTACGACGTCGACGTCGCGTTGATGCTCTCGCAAGACCCGCTGCCGGAGCCCTGGCCCGATCTCTTCCCGCCGCCGCCTGCTCAGCCTGGCCAGCCCCAACAACCCCTACAGCCGCCCGAGCAGCGCTGGGTGCTGGCCTTCGACACCTTCCGCGGCACCGCGCTCGACGGCAGCATTCGCCTCCATCGCCGCGGCTATCAAGATCACCTGGTCCTGCCGACCGATGGCGCGCCCTTGTTGGTCTCGGTCTATCTCGACATGTTCGGCGTCGACCTCGGTCAGCTGGTGCCCGAGCAAGCCGACATGGCCGCGATGCTGCGCGGCAAGACCGATGGCGGGCTCGACATCCACCAGGTCATCATCGACGACGATGGCCTCGACCACGTCGAAGCCGAGCTCCATCGGGTCGCGATCACCCGCGAGCATGGACCCGCGAACGACAGCCTGCCCAAGCAGCTGAGCGCCGACGGCGAGGTCGTCTGGGACGACGACGATGGCCTCGATCTGCGCGGCATTCGAATCGGGGTCGACGGCGGTCAGCTGCGCCTCAGCGGCGGGGTCGATCGTGAATTCGAGCAGCTCGATCCGACCACCGCGAGCGTCCGCGTCGACAACGGCGAGGCCTTCTTGCGCGCGTTCGGGCTGCCGCGCTGGTTCGACAAGCTCGCCGTCGAGTTCAGCCTCGCGGGTCCGCTCGCCGATCCGCATGGCAACGGCACGCTCGATGTCGGCGGCGCTGGGACCGGAGCCCTGGCGATCGACGACTTGCAAGCCGCCGCGCTGCGCTTCGAAGACGGCACGCTCTCCCTGCGCAGCGGCAAGGAGCACGACGTCGCGCTCTTTGGTGGCCACGGCCCGCTCGCCGTCGACCTGGTCTTGCTGGCCAAGGGCGAGGTGCTCGACGATCCTCGCTTGCGCGTCGAGCTCGAGCTCGACGAGATCAACCGCGACGATCTGCTCGGCAGCGGCATCGACGTCGGCGGCGGCAAGGTCAACCTGATCATCGACGATGGCAACGAGAGCCCGGTCCGGATCTCGGCCCTCGAGGCGCGCGGCTCGGCCTACGCCGACTCGCTGGGGATCGCCGGCATCGGCTTTCGTGACGCCGAGGCGTTCTTCGCGTTCACCCGCGACGGGATCGAGATCGATCGGATGACGCTGGCCTATCACCGCGCGGTCAGCCCCGCGCTCGACCCCGAGATCACCGTGCCGATCGGCAGGCTCGAGGCCAAAGGCCGGGTCGGCTTCGACGATGATCCCGAGCTCGCGCTCGAGGTCGAGGCCAGCTCGCTCCCGCTCTCCGCGCTCGCGGCCTCGTTTGGCGAAGACATCCCGATCCGCGGCCAGATCGCCCGCGGCAGCAAGCTCGATGTCCGCGGCAGCCTTCGTCGCCCGCAGATCGAAGGCAAGCTGGTCCTGACCGGGCTCGGCGCGGCAGGAGTCCCGCTCGGCGCCGGCGTGCTCGAATTCTCGAGCGTCGACGTCGAGGCCAGCCCGGCCGAGCCCGAACGAAATCGGCTCGCGAGCGCGAGCCATCGCCAGGTCCGGATCCAAGGCGACTTCGAAGGCGGGCCGAGTCGCAACGACGAGGGCGGCCGACTCGACTGGGGCATCGCCGCGACCGTGGCCTTCGGCGGGCCGCCGAGCAACGCGATCGAGGCCTCGGTCGACGTCGAGGTGCATACGCTCCCGCTCGACAACCTGCTCAGTCACCCGAGCCGCTCGCAGTGGCGCGACTCGATCATCGGCGCCCTGCACGAGCTCGACGTCCGAACCCGCTATTGCCCGAGTCACGAGCTCGGCGAGGGCCGACGAACCCAGACCTCGCTCCCCTTGCTGGAGGTCTGCGCGATCCAAGACCCCAACGACGATCGCGACGACTCGCTCCGCATCGATCTCGAGCTCGCCCACGTCTGGTACCGGGCCGAGAATGGCGGCGGTCCGATCGACGCCGCCGATCCTTGCCGCGATCCCGAGACGACCTGCTCGACCAGCCCCCTGCACGCCCAGCTCGAGGGCAGCCTGATCACCTTCGCCGAGCCCTGGACGCTCAACAGCGGCGGTCGGGACGGGGCCAAGCTCGTCGTCGATGGCCGCTTCGATCTCGCCAGCGCGGACGAAGACAGCTCGGATCCCACGAGCGAGCCCGAGCTCGCGACCGCGACCTGCACCCCCGGCGTGCCCGACAACGCGACCTTGCCCGAGGGCCGCAGCAACGCCTCGATCATGGGCGAGCTCGACTTGGTCGCGCTCACGCCCTTCGTCGCGCCCATGGGTCTGTCGAGCCCCGACGGCCGGCTCGCGGTCGACCTGCGTCTGACCGGCGTCGTCGGGCGGCCGACGGTGACCGGCCGGATCGGGCTCGCGCGATCGATCGAGCTGGACCTCGACAGCCTCGGCGGCGAGCCCGAGGCCGACCCGCGCGGGCGTCGGCGCGAGCGACCGATCCCGATCGAGATCACCAAGCTCGACCTGGGCATGGCCGGCGGCACGGTCTACATCGACGGCGCGATCACGGTGTTCGACGAGACCCTCCGCTTCGGCACGATCGGCACGCGCGCGACCTACGTCGACATCGCCGGGCCCTGCGTGGGCCGCTTTGGTCTGGCCGCGGGCGGGACCCTCGACGGCGCGCTGGTCCATCGCTTGATCCCCTCGCTGGTCGAGGCCAGCGGCGGCGCGGTCGATCTGCGCGACGTGTTCGTCGCAGGCGACCTCGCTCGCTTTGGGAGCCAAGCCGAGCGGCCCTTGGGCCCCGACGGCACCCCGCTCGCGCCCGTCGACCAGCCGCCCTTCGACGTGCTGCGAGGCGTGCTCTCGTTCGAGCGCAAGGCGATTCGAATGGGCGTGCCCGAGATCGGCGAGGTCCGGCTGACCTCGGGCGAGGTCGAGTTTCGCCAGTGCACGCCAGCCCGCCCCTGTGGCCGCGACGCCAACAAGCTCGAGCGCGGCATTGCGATCTGGCTGGGCGGCGAGCGAGGGGCTCGCTCGCAGTCCAAGCCGACCGACGCGCTGCAGGCCCGCGTCGGCGAGCGAGGCAACGCCCAGTTCTGGGGCGAGCTGCTGCTCGACGATGGCTTCGCCGGCCTCGATCGCGCGGTCCTGACCGCCAAGCTCTCGATGTTCCCGATCTCGCTGGCCGACAACTCGGGCCGGACCGAGCTCGAGGCCGCGCTGAGCAGCGAGAAGCTGACCTTCGTGACCGACGGCGAGAACGGCCAGGTCAGCGGGTTGGTCCTGATCGAGCGCTCGATCTGGCTGCGCGACGCGAGGCAGGGGGTCGCGGTGCTCTCCTTCGCCGACCCCTCGCCCGCCCCGCCCTCGCAGCTGCCCGACTCGGTCCGCAAGCTCGAGCTCGACCTCGAGCTGCGCACGACCGCGCCCTTCCGAGTCGACAACAACGTGGCCAAGAAGCTCGAGGCCCGCGCCAGCCTCCGGCTCGGCGGGACGATCGGCGATCCCGATCTCAGCGGCACCATCGACGTCGAGCGCGGGGTCGTCGACGTCGACATCCTCGGCGGCGCCTACGACATTCAGAGCGGTCGCGTGACCGTCGGTCACGACATCGCCCAGAGCGTGATCGAGCTGTCCGCCGCGCGGCAAAAGCAGATCAAGATCAACAACCAGCTGCTGACCCTCAACCTCCATCTCAGCGGCACGCTCGACGCGATCCAATGGGAGTGCACGGCGCCCGGCGACACCTCGGGCGCGCTCGCGACCGCGCGCGGCTGCGTCGACTACTTGATCTTCGACGCCGGCAACACCGACCTGGCCAACTCGGGCGTCCGCGACAGCCGAAACTCCAACAACCTGCTCGGGACCCGCTTTTTGCCGCTCGCCGGTCGGCTGACCCAGGTCGAGCTCAACGACGTGCTCAAGCGCGAGATCCCGCGGATCGAGCCCTATCTGCCCGACGTGCGCTTCCGCGTCGATCAGCTCGGCGTCGTGATCGAGGCCAAGACTCGGCCCGAGTGGCTGCGCTGGGGCTGGGGCCGACTCGGGCTCAACCTGACCTACCTGCGCGGGTACCCTGGGTCGGTGATCCGCGACAGCCGCTCGGTGTCTGGCCGGCTCGAGATCCTCGAGAACTTCTACATCGAAGCGACCTTCATCAACCGCAACTACACCAACCGCGTGTTGGTCCTCGACCCCGCGCGCGCGCAGTCGATCGAGCTGCGCCAACGTCACGAGCTCCCGAGCCTGCGGTGATCGAGATGGCTCAGCGCCGAGCGTGGCTCGGCTTGCTCGCTTGGATCCTGCTGTGGTTGGCGCCGCTGCGGATCCAAGCCGCGCCGCCCGAAGACCCGCCCCTCGACGACGCCGAAGGCGACGCGGCGCCGCCCGAAGATCCGCCGCCCGAAGATCCGCCGCCCGAAGATCCGCCGCCGATCAGCGAGCCCGCGCCGGACTCGGGCAGCAGCGCGTGCAACATCGCCAATCGCGGCGACCCGCTCTTCCCGGTCGTGCGCACGCTCGAGAGCATGAAGGCCGGCCGGCTCGAGGTCGTCGCCTGTACGCAGCTCTACGAGCGCGGCTTTCGGGCCGTCCAAGCGACCATCCGCGGGCAGGGCCAAGACTTGATGCTCTACCTGCTCGAGCGGCTCGCCGCGGACGGCTTCGAGATCATGTTGGTCCCGACCGGCACCCACGAGGTCGAACTGCTGGCGACGGCGGCGGCCGGCAGCGGATGGGTCTACTACACCGGCGTCGAGCGGCTCAGCCTTCACGGCAGCTTCGTCGCCGGCGACGATCGTCAGCGGGTTGCGACCATCATCGGTCTGCGCGAGGGCAATTTCTTCCCCTTCGAGTTCCGCGATCGCCTGCGCGAGATCGGCTACGCCAGCGAGTTCTTCCCGGTCGCCTCGGGCGAGGTCGTGATCGAGGTTCGCCCGGGTCGCTCGATCCGGCGGGTCCGCGTGCGTGGCAACATCCCCCTCGCCAAGCGCGACATCTTTCGCCAGCTCAGCCTCGAGGCCCAGCCGGGGGCGTTGGCCCGAGGCGAGTGCATCGAGCCCAAGAAGCTGCGCGGCGGCGATCCTCCGCCGATCTGTGCCTCGCGCGACGTGGCTTGCCTCGAGTGGGAGCGCGACGAGACCGAGCGGATCAACCAGTTCTTGTTCGACAGCGGCTACTTCGCCGGCAGCGCCCGGCTCGCGCTGGTCTGTGGACGCGACGACGACGAGGCCGACCTCTACGTGATGCTCGACAAGGGCAAGCCCTTCAAGATCGATCGTCGCGTCGAGGTCGTCGATGTCGACGCCGTCAACGCGGCCGTCGAGGCGACCGAGCGGCAGCAGCTCCCCGACCGCGACCAACGCTGGATCCGCCGCCAGTTCATCCCCAAGGCGCTCGGTGTGTTTCGAACCCGCGTGACCCGAGAGTTCATGGACAAGGCGGTGCAGAAGGTCGAAGCCGCCTACGCCGAGCCCAACACCAGCCTCGGGCGCTTTTGGCGAGCGTCCGATCGCATGCCTTATCCCGAGGTCGAGGTCGGCACCAGCTACGAGGAGCTGACGCCGCAGAGCGACCTGCCGCGCAACCGGAACCTGCAGCTCGAGGTCCGGATCAGTCGAGGCGCGGGCGTGCTGACCGAGTTTCGCCCGCTGTCTGGGGTGAGCCGTCGAACTCGACGCGCCTCGGGCTTGAGCTTCAGCGACTCGCAGCTGCGCACGCACGTCCAGCTCTTCAACCGGCGCGAGCCGGCCTCGCCAGCCGGGGCCCAGCGCGAGTCGGCCAACATCCGGGCCTACTACCAGAGCAAGGGCTACCTGTTCGCCCGGGTTCGCGGCGAGCACCTCGACTTCAAGTCGCTCGACAAGCTCCGCTTCGAGATCCAAGAGGGCCCCAAGGTCGAGATCGCGGCGATCGAGCTTCGCCACTCGCCGGTCGTGGTCGAGAGCGTCAGCAAGCGGATCAACCAGCTGTGGACCGACGATCGCAAGCTGCATCGCCGCGGCGCATTCTCGGAGAGCGACGCGCTCGCCGACATTCAGACCGTGCTCGCGGCCTATAACGCCGAGGGCTACTTATGCGCGAACGTGATCATCGACATCGCGTTCTGGCGCAGCGGGCTCGACCAGCAGGGCACCCACGCCGAGCTCGACGTCCAGACCTTGCTCGACAGCGGCGGCGATCCCAAGTGGGTCCAGCAGTTCGACGCCAAGGGGCTCGCGGGCGTGCTCGACTCCGATCACGCCGACGTCTACGTGCGGATCTGGGTCGACCCCGGTCCGCGCGTGCTGACCGGGCCGCGCGAAGAGGTCCACTACCTCGAAGAGCCGATCCCCTTCTCGCGCAAGGTCGAAGGCTTGATCGAGCGCAGCCCCGATCAAGAGGTCCACTGGGGCGCCCCGCGAATGCTCCGCGACGGTCCGCTGCGTCGGCGCGGGCAAGATACGCCGGGCGGAGTCCCGGTCACGCCGAGCCTCGACCGCGAGGCCCGGCGCTCGATCGTCGGCCTCTACCACGAGAACGAGCATCCGGTCGCCGACGCCGAGCTGACCTGGGGCTACGTGTCGCCGGGTGGCGATCGGGTGATCGTCGACGATGCCCGCAACCTCGCCGAGCCACGCTACGGCATGTGCATGGGTCGACGCGACGAACCGGCGATCATCGTCGACCCGATCATCAACGTCTACGAGGGCCGACGCGGCACCTTCGGCGACATCCTCTATCGCGGCAACTTCAAGACCCGGACCTGGGTGCTCGCCCACGAGCTCGAATTCGACAGCGGCGACCCCTACAGCGAGCGCCTCGTCGATCGCTCGGCCGGCGCGATCGAGGCGACCGGCGTCGCCAAGAACGTGACCATCACCCCCTACCCGACCGGCTGCCATTGGGCCGAAGAGGGGCCTTGCCGCGTCCACCAAGTCGTGGCGATCGAAGAGGCCAAGGACGTCGCGATGACCATCGACTATGGCATCGGCATCGCGACCCTCAACCCCTTCTACATCTTCGCCAACCCGGTCTTCCCCAACTTGTTCGGGACCGGTTGGGACCTCTCGATCGAGACCCGCTGGGGCTTCGACCTCTCACCCTTGCTGCAAAAGAGCGATCTGTGCGCGGGCCAGGAGTGCTACGAGCGCTTGGTCGCGGCCAACCTCTCGCGCCGGCAAATCTTCGCGACCCCCTTCGATCTCGACATCGGCGGTCGCCTCCAGCGGCGCGCGACCCCGGCCCGTGGCCGCATCGACACGGCCGTCGGTTCGCTGCGGATCAGCCGACGCTTCCAAGATTGGACCTTCTACGCTGGCTACCTGTTCCAGCTGGCCAACATCAGCAAGGACGTGGTCAAGCCGCTCGCCGGCAGCGAGATCGGCTGGATCAACCGTGGTGGTGGCGTCGTCTCCGACCGGACGGGCCTGATCGACACCGGCGTGGTCCTGACTCGGGTCGACAACGCCTTCAACCCCTACGACGGGTTCCTCGCGACCATGGACATCAAGCTCGCGTCGCCCTGGCTGGGTGGCAACGACTGGTGGGCGCGCCTCGACCTCAGCTGGCAGCACTTCATCCCGATCCCCAACACCAACGATCGCCTGAATTTTCGCTACGCGCTCCGCTATGGCCACCTCGTGCCCTTTCATGGGCCCGGCGTCAGCAAGGGCAGCTGGATCTCGACCGACACCGTGCCCGATGTCTGGCGCTACTACGGCGGCGGCACGACCGACCTCGGCCTGCGCGGTGTGTTGCCCGAGACCATGCTGGTCGACATCGAGTCGATCGCCCTGCCCTACGGCGGCACGCTCTTGCGCCCGCGCGCCCAAGGCGGTCACGTCCGCGCGCTCGGGACCCTCGCGCTGCAGGTCACCTCGGTCAAGAACATCCTGGGCGGCGCGCTCGCCCACTCGATCTTCTACGACTTCGGCGTGCTCACCCAATTCTGGCAGGACGTCCGGTTCCCCCGCGACTTCCGGCACAGCATCGGCGTGAACTTCTTGAAGCTCGACATCCGAATCGTGACGATGTCGCTCGGCTACGCGATCTTGATCCCGGGCAAGTACAACGTCGGACCGACTGACGATCGCAACGGCCGGGTCGTGTTCGACGTCGGGGTAACGTTCTAGGCTTCGATCAAGCGCTGAATTTGGAAAGCCCTGCAATTCCGAGATGTTACGAGCCGTGAGGCGATCGTTTCGGGTGAGCGCAGGGGAGCTTGCTCCCCGGAGCGAGGGGGCTTTGCGAAAGCCCCCTCGAAGATTAGAAGGCCTGAATCGAGCGCGCAGCGCTTGATTCAGGTCTAGCAGTCCGTGGCGCAACCCACCACGACACCTCGCTTGGTCTTTTCGACGAGGGCTTTGTCGCCTCAGCTTGCAGTACGCCCGGTACAGCTGCGCTTCGGCTTCGCGCCCTCGCCGAAAATCCCGGCGCGAGGTGCCGCGCTGGGCTGCGCCCCGGGCTGCTAGCACGCGCGGGGGTCGAAGCTGGCAAGCTCGATCGTCGATCCACGCCAGAAACTTGCTCGGCGGAGCCCGATGCGGGAGGGTGTAGAGCGATGCGCTGGTCTCGCCCGATCTGGATCCTGAGCGCC
>JAMHUH010000851.1:0-3928 GCA_035904925.1 Nannocystaceae bacterium | reverse complement strand
GTCGCTGGGGAAGCGGTACGAGACCTTGGCGTCGGCGTGCAATTCCTCGGCGGTCGTGGGTCCGAGCGCGACGATGTTCTGCAAGAACAAGAACCCGCCCGCCTCGACGTAGGGGAATTTGCTGAGCAGGACGTTGTTGAATTCCTTGCTCGGCGTGGTGCTGCTCGCGAATTCGCTGCGCACGTCGAAGAGCGAGGTGTGGCGCGAGTCGATCAGGCGTCGGGCCAGCGGGCCACGCGGTGCCCAGACCGACCAGAACGCCTCGATCGTGCTCGCGTGCGGGACGTTACGCAGCGACCAGGCCAGCCGGGCCGGCGAGAAATTTTGCTCGCGATCGTTGGTGTAGGTGCGCAAGAGCGGGGTCGCGTAGAGCAGGGCCCCGGTCGCGCGCTCGACCAGGTGGAGGCGGGCGAGCGCGACCGGTCGGGCGAAGCGGGCCCGCTCGAGCGCGCGCTCGAGCTTGGCGGAGTCGGTCTTGTACTTCTTGGGCCAGATGCCGATCCCGACGCAGGGCGCGACCCCAGCCGCGTCACCGTCGGGTCGGACCGCCGTGGTGAAGCGACCGTCGCAGATGCCCTCGGCGCCGACCGTGCGGCGGCGATAGATCGGATAGCCCTCGCTGTAGGGCGGCTGCCCGCCGGTGTCCATCAGCTGAAAGAAGTAATTCCCGGCCCGCTTGAACACCCGCAAGATACAGGAGATGTGCGGGTGATTCTCGGGCGACTGGGCCGGGATCGGCTTGGGCTGCTTGGCTTTGCGCTCTTCGTCGGAGTAGCCGCGCACGACCGAGCCCGACACGATCGTCTCTTTGCCGCCTTCGGTGATCCGGTGCTTCTCGTCGTTGAACACGAAGAAGTCACCCGGCCCGAGCGGAAAATTGGCGTCGGTATAGAGCTTGGACGCGAGCGCGCCTTTGGCTTCGCTCTCGTCGATGATCGTCCCGCCGGCCGCCTCGGCGACCTTGAACGAGGCCCGCTGCGCGCCCAGCTCGCCTTTGGCCCCGGGCGCGAGCGCCCAGATGTCGACGCCGCGCAGGTAATTGACCATGGTCGTGAGCTGCTGGCATTCGGTACACCACGGATAAGTGATCTCCGCGGACGAGGGGCGCATGCGCTCCCAGAACACGTCATTGTTGAGATGAACGAGGCGCGCCTTTTTGTTGACGTCGGGGACGTAGCAATTGCCGTAGACGTTGCCGGCCATCTGATAAGGCAGGCCGAGGAATTTCTCGGTGATCACCAAGCTGAGCTGCTCGTCGGTCGCGACCAGCTTGTCGGGCGAGAGCTGGCGGCGGCTCGAGAGCGCGCCGTCGATCGAGCTGGCGATGCCTTTGCGAAAGCCATCGTTGTCGGTCAGCGCGGCGTGGACGTGCTCGAGGATGTCGTTGAGCGGGTGGCTGGTGGTCGGCTTGGCCTTGGGCCCGGCCGCGGTGTTGAGCGCTTGGAGCATCCGCGGCGCTTGGTCGTTGCGACGGATCTTGACCGGAGCGTTGAGCGTGGGCCCGAGCCGATAGGTGGCCTTGGCCAGCGGCGAGCTGTCGGCCGACTTGACCAGCGTCAGGTCGAGGCTGATCTTGCCGCCCTTTTGTCGGTCCACGCTGAAGTCGAGCGTATAGACCTGCGAGGCGAAGCTGGTCAGCTTCATCTGCGCCTGCTTGTCGAAGAGCAGCTGATCGTCCTCGAGCTGGACCGCGTCGTGATAGACCTGAAGTCGACACGTGACCGCGTGCTCGGCGTTCTTGGGCAGATAGCCGGCCATGTAAAAGGTGATCGTGATGATCAGCTTGTCGTCTTTTTCGACGAGGATCGGGCTATCGAGGCGGTGCTGGTTGGCCATCTTTGCCTGGTCGGTCGAGCGTCACTCGGGTCACGCGGGTCACTCGGGGTAGTAAGGGTCGCCGTCGATCGTGATCATCACGCCGCCGGGCGGCAGCCGCTCGACCACGAGCAGGCCGTCTTCGTCGATCTCGGCCTGCTTGACGCCCCAGGGGCTGTGGACGAGGCAGCTCGCCGCCTCGACGTAGTCGGCGTCGACCAGATCGTGCTGGACCTGGGCCTCGAGCGTGTCGGCGTAGATCAGCGGGCGCCGACCCTCGACGTAGCGCTCGGGCGTGATCGCGGTGACATGAAAACGGACGATCGGGAATTCCTCGTCGCTGGCCAGGACGTGCGACGCACCGAGCACGGCGTCGGGGCTGAACCAGGCTTGGAAGGCCGCCCGCGCCCCGTCGACCTCGGCGATCGCGGCGACCGACGCGACCTCGCTGCGCATACCGCCGACCTCTTGCGCGACGTTGAAGGTCACCTCGGTCCCGGGCTCGAGCTTGGGCGCGCTGAGGATCATGTCGCGTGGTTCGCCCATCCGCGCGGGGTCGACCGGGCGATCCCAGCCGACCTTCCACAGCGACTTCCAGCTGACCGGCAGAGGCTTGCGACGAAATCGCAGCGGATCATAGAGCTCGCATTGTCGCTGGGCGCAGCCGCCCGCGAAGCACTCGAGCGCTGGCACTTCGGATGGATCGAAGAACGTGACCTCGACCCGGCGGTTGGTCGCGCTGCGGATCCCGTCGCGGCCGATCGCGTCGAGCGGGTGGAACTCGCCGCAGCCGGTGTACTTGGTCTGCGGCGCCGCATAGACCAGCGCGGCTTGGCGCTCGGCCAGCTCGGCGTGGCTGAGCTCGAGCGATCGCGCGATGTGGTCTTGGTAGATGTCGAAGACCGCCCCCCAGGTCTGCTTGCCAAAGTCGCGGTCGACCTCGAGCTGCTCGCTGCCGCCGTACTCGTGCCCGTGCTCGTTGTAGTGCAGCTGAAACTGCTTGGTCGCCGCCCAGTGGTCGTGGTGGTTCTCGGCCAGCGAGCAGGGCCAGTCGGTGTAGTCGGCGATCCAGTCGAGGATGAAATTCTTGTCGGGGATCAGCCGATTCGCCTTGGTCTGTGGGTCCCCGATGTGCGGCGCGTCGACGGCTGCTTTGAAGGCCTCGCGCTCACCCGCGACCAACCCATACACGACTTGGGCGCGCAGCTGCGAGAGCGTCACGTTCTCGGCGTCGGACCCGACCGTGTCGGTGTGGCCGAGCACCAGGATCTTCTTGCTCCCGCCGTACTGCTCCGAGTACTGCAACACCGCCATGCACAGGTTGAGCCCCGTGATCGGGTCGCCATCGTCGTTGAGCGGCGGCGTCTGATCCTTGGTCTCGGGCAGCAGCGCCGTGCTGTTGAACGAGAAGAACACGTCGTCGAACTCGATGAAGTGCGCGCACTCGTCGATCAGGGTCAGCACGTGGATGCGGCCGGTCCCGAGCAAGAGCTGGTTCGGTTCGCGGACGTCCTTGCGGAGCACCGTCAGGTGCTTGCCCTGTTTGGCCACGAGGCCGGATATCACGCGTGGATTGGGGCTTCAACGGGGATTTGGTGGCCCGTCTCGGGGGTGGGCCTCGGGTTGGTTTCAGGCCGCGTCGTCGAGCAGCCAGTGACGACCGAGCGACCAGCCGAGGAGTCGCCGCGCGCGGGGCTCGTCGGCGATCGCTCGGCCGGCGTGAACGAGCTCGAGCCCGAGCAGCACGCGTTCGAACTTGCCGGCCCAAGCCACAGGCCAAGCGGGCAGGCTGGCCCGTGCGCGGGCGAGCACGTGGGCTTGCTCGCTCGCGTCGGCGAGCGAGAGCAACACGATCAGCTGCCGCCAGGCGTAGGCGACGTTCTTGATCATGTGCAAGCGCGGACGCCAGTGTCCAGCGCCGGGATCACGACGCAGTCGCTCGCCGATCCACTCGACGCTGCGCAGGGCCAGCTCGCCGAGCTCGGCTTGCAGCGCGCTTCGCAGGTCGAGGCCACGCGGATGCAACATTGTCGCGAGATTGTGCGTGGTGAGCAGCTGGACATGCTCGAGCAGCACGCCATTGCGGGCGCTCGGCGAGCCCTCGCGCTCGCCC
>JAMHUH010000850.1:0-3750 GCA_035904925.1 Nannocystaceae bacterium | reverse complement strand
GCTGCATTCCGAGCGAGGTCAACTCCTGCGGTATCCAGCCGCAGTAGCCGGCCTCCCCCTCGAGCTTCGCTCGAGGAACCCCCTCCTCCCGGCTCTGTAGACTGAGAGCTGGGTTGGGCCGCCTCCGAGCTTCGCTCGATTGGCGGCCTTCTTCGTTCGGGGCGTTGCCCTCAGAACGAGGAGCCGGGCTCGGTCAGGAAGGCCAGCTCCTCGTCCGTCGAGGCTCGCCCGAGCACGGCGTTGCGGTGCGGGAAGCGACCGAAGCGGGCGATGATCTCGCGGTGGCGCTCGGCGAAGGTCAGGTAGAAGGCGAAGCGTGATCCCTCTTCGGGGCTGACCGCCTTGGCCTCGGCGGCCAGCGCTTCGAAGAGGCCGACGCACTCGTCTTGCTCGGCGAGGTCTTCGCTGTGCTCGAGCGGGAGGTACATGAACACGCGCTCGAGTGGGGCGAGCTCGCGGTCGTGGCCGAGCTCGAGGCCGGCGTGGGTGAGCGCGCGGGCCATCGCGTCGCTGGCGAAGGCTTCGGGGCTGCCGCGGTGGATGTTGCGGGAGAGCTGGTCGTGCACGAGGATCAGCGCGAGCCGACCGCGGGCGTTGGTGGTCCAGTCGTCGAGCTCGCCGCGGCGGGCGGCGGCGAGGGTGGCCGAGAAGCGCTCGCGCAGGCTGGCGTCGGTCGCTTCGTCCTTGCCCCACCACAGCTTCTGGGCCTGGGCAGGATCGCTCGGGAACCAGGTCGTCAAGACGGTCTGAGGATCAGTCATGCCTTCACGCTAACAGGAATGGCCGCTTCGCGAGCCTCTCCATCTGGGCAGCTCGATCCGCGAGTGTCACGGCTCTCACGCTTCGGCGCCCTGCGATCGATGTCGCTTGAGTCCTCGCCCCGCGCGTGGTCCCTTCGCGGGATGCGACTGACCGCCTTGGCTCCCGCGCTGCTTCCCACGCTCGCTCTGATCTCGCTGAGCGCCTGCAAGGGCGACGATGGCCGCACCGACGCGAGCGATGGGATCGGTGACGAGATCGGCACCAGCGAGTCGGAGAGCTCGAGCGGCGAGTCGGGCTCGACCGCCGACACCTTCGACACCTTCGACACCGCCGAGCCCGATCTTCCGCCCGAGTGCGCGCCGGCCTGTGCCGACGACGAGACCTGCCTCGACGGGGCCTGCTGTTCCAACGAGTCGCTCTGCGCGGGCGTGTGCTGTGGCGACGCCGAGGTCTGCTCCTTCGCCCAATGCGTGCTCCCGGGCGACGACTGCATCGACGCCAGCGAGTGCCCCGAGGACAACTACTGCGAGTACAGCCTCGGCGATCCGGGCGGCGGCATGGACATGTGCCAGGGCACCACGATCGCGACCGGCAAGTGCCTGCCGAGCCCGCCCGACTGCCCCGAGGGTGAAGAGCCCGGGCCCGACGACGAGCTGACTTGTCTGCCCGGCTGCGAGTTCTTCCCGCAGACCAGCTTCGCGCCCTCGCTCAAGTTCGGCTCGGCCGACGTCGACGTGATGATGTCGCCGATCGTCGTGCAGCTCGACGACGACAACTGCGACGGCACGGTCGACGAGCGCGACATCCCGGAGATCGTCGTGGCCAGCTTCGCGGGCGGCGACTACAACAACAACGGCACGCTGCGCGCCTTGTCGATCGTCGAGGGCGTGATGGTCGAGAAGTGGGCGGTCAACCCCCAGGGCCCGCAGATCCACCCCGGCGTCGAGGTCACGGCCGGCAACGTCGACGGCCAGGGCGGCGCCGAGATCTTCGTGTGCACCAACACCGGCCAGGTCCGCGCGTTCAATTCCGACGGCAGCGACCTGTGGACCTCGACCTACGTGGGCGGCTGTCTGATGCCCTCGCTCGCCGACCTCGACCAAGATGGCACGCCCGAGATCATCGTGCGCGGCGGGGTCCTCGACGCCCTGACCGGCGTGACCGAGGCGACCTTCGGAACCGTGCAGACGACCGTGCAGGCGATCGACATCGACGGCGACGGGCTGCTCGAGATCGCCGGCCCCTCGGCGATCTACGAGGCCGACGGCACGCTGCTCGGCAACACCAACCTGACCGGCAACTGGACGGCGGCCGCCGATCTCGACGGCGACTTCGCGCCCGAGATCATCGTCGCCCAGTTCAACACCCACCAGCTGCACATCTATCACTGGGACTCGATGACCCAGCAGGTCGTGCTCGATCGCCAGGGCCTCGACATCAACGGCATGCTCTCGCCCGCGCTCTGCCCCCCGGGCAGCTCGGGCAGCATGTACGGCGGCGGCCCGCCGACCATCGCCGACTTCAACGGCGACGGCACGCCCGACATCGGCATCGCCGGCGGGGTCGGCTACGCGGTCATCGACGGGACCAAGGTCATGGATCCGATGATCGCCGGGCCCGACACCTTCTTGTGGAGCTCGCAGACGACCGACTGCTCGTCGGCCCAGACCGGCAGCTCGGTGTTCGACTTCGACGGCGACGGCGCGGCCGAGGTCGTCTACTCCGACGAGCAGCACCTGCGCATCTACGCGGGCGCCACCGGGACCGTGCTCTGGCAGACCTGCAACACGACCGGGACCCTGCGCGAGCTCCCGGTCGTCGCCGACGTCGACAACGACGGCCGCGCCGACATCGTCGTGGTCTCGAACGACTATTCGTCGATCACCTGCGAGGGCACCAAGCAATCGGGCGTGCGGATCTTCGGCGACGAGCTCGGCCTGTGGGTCCGCACCCGGCGAATCTGGAATCAGCACCACTATCACGTGACCAACATCGAAGAGAATGGCCACGTCCCCGCCCAGGAGCCGAAGAATTGGCTGACCGAGGGGCTCAACAACTTCCGCCAGAACGTCCAGCCCCTCGGTGAATTCTCGGCCCCCGATCTGGTCGTCGGCATTCACTCGATCTGCATGGGCGGCTATCAAGCGATCGCCCGGGTTCGCAACATTGGCCAGGCCTCCGTGCCGGCCGGGGTCATCGTCGGATTCTACGACGGCGATCCGAGCGGCGGCGGGACCTTGCTGGGCCAGGGGATGACGACCAAGACCCTCTATCCGGCCGAGGCCGAGGACGTGCTGCTCGATGGCGCCCTGGTCCCGCAGGCGATCCAAGACGGCGATCTGCCGCTCTGGGTCGTCGTCGACGACGGCATGCCCGACCATGCCTGGCACGAGTGTCGGACGGACAACAACGTCACCTCCGGCGACGCAGGCTGCGGGACGATCGGCTGAGCAGGGAGCCGCTCAGAGCTCTACGGACACGTCGGCGAAGACCTCGTCCCAGTCGACCTCGAGCCCCGGGAAGCTGGGGCTCGTCAGCTTGCCGGTCGCGGCGATCGTCTGCGCGGGGCCGAAGACCGAGTCGGCCGCGCGGTAGATCGTGACGACTCGATCGAGCGGGTGCACGAGCCAATACTCGCGCACGCCATGGCGCTCGTAGAGGGCCCGCTTGATCACGTGATCGCGCGCGGCCGTGGAGGGAGAGAGGATCTCGATCACGAAGTCGGGCGCGCCTCGACAGCCGCGGCTGTCGAGCTTGCGAGCGTCACAGACGACCGAGAGGTCGGGCTGCAAGACCGTTCGGATGGCGTCGTCGGGCTCGTCGTTCTCTGGCAGCCGGATGTCGAAGGGGGCGGGGAAGACTCGACAGCCTTGGCCACGAAAGTGAGCGCCGATTTGGAGGATGAGGTTGGTGCACACGCCCTGGTGCTGCCAGCTCGGTGCCGTCATGGCGAATGCCTGGCCTTCGATGAGCTCCCAGCGGACATCG
>JAMHUH010000849.1:0-1523 GCA_035904925.1 Nannocystaceae bacterium | reverse complement strand
TGATCAACGCCAATGGCCCGCAGGACCTGTTGATTCACGTGTTGGCCAAGAACCAGCGCTACAACCTGGCCAATTATCCGAATACGACGATCCCGACCAACCTCGAGGTCAAGGAGATCACCAAGGAGCAATTCGGCAAGTTCTACGTCTCGCTCTTCGACCACGCGCTCGCGCAGACGCCCAAGGCCGTCGTCACCGAATATTCGTGGTCGGCCGGATCCTGCGACCCTTGCCCCGAGCCGGCGCTGACGCTCGAAGAGCTGGTCACGCTCGGCGCCGACGTGCTGCCCAGCTACGCCGACACGATCGGCAAGTCGGTCGCCAACCAGACCCCGCTCGACGAGTCGCTGACCTGGACGGTGCCGAGCGAGTTCGTGCTGACCCGGCTCCATGCCCGCTACGACAAGGACTCGCTCGGCGAGGACCTCGTCTTCGCCGAGGCGCCCGCGATCGTCGGCGGCCGCGAGTTCATGCAAGAAGGCGGCAAGCTCGAGCGCGGCGCGATCGAGCAGCCCGGCGGCATGAACAACTTCCAGGCCCGCTACATCATTCGGCATCCTTGGACCGGCAAGATCGAGTGCAAGGAGCCCCGGCGCGGGATCTGGGGCGGGCCGCCCGGAGGTGGTGGCCAACAACCCACGGTCGCGCGCCAGCTCGCCTTCGAGCCCCGCGACGCCTCGCTCGCGACCTTCGTGACCGCGGAGTCGGGCGCGTTGATCGGTGTGACCGCGCTCGAAGCTCCCGCGCCCGAGCCCGACACCAGCAAGCCCGACGCGATCGAGCCCGCCAAGCCCACCGAGCCCGACGCCAAGAAGCCGGCCGCCACCAAGCCCGACGCGGCCAAGCCCGGTTGTGCCTGCGCTGCCACGCAGACGGCTCCGGGCGCTGCTTGGACGCTCCTAGGCCTGCTCGGTCTGGGGCTGATCCGACGCCGGAGGGGCTGCTAGCCTCGACCTCATGGCCGATCCACTCGCTCATTCGGCAGCCGCCTCGCCCGCGCCGATCCCCGTCGCGCCCAGCGAAGCCGAGTGGCGCGCGATGTCCCTGGATGAGCGCGAGCGCTTCTTGATCACGGTCAACGACGCGCTCGGCGATCCCCTGCGCGTGATGACGGAGGGCCGGCCACACAAGCGGGCCAAGGCGCGCGTGGTCGACATGCTCGGGCTCCACTTCAAGGCGATGGGCAGGGTCATCTACGTCGCCGAGGAGATGGCCGCGGTCTACCCGGGTGAGCCGACGTTTTCACCCGACGTGCTCGCCGTGCTCGACGTCGAGCAACCCGACGACGACCCACGCATGGCTTGGGTCGTCGTCGACGAGGGCCGAGGGCTCGACTTCGTGCTCGAGGTCCTCCACCGTGGCGACCGCAAGAAGGACCTCGTCGACAACGTCGAGCGCTACGCGAGCCTCGGGATCGCCGAGTACTTCATCTACGATTGGGGCAAGCAGCAGCTCCACGGCTATCGGCTCGAGGGCTCCGACGCGACTCGCTACCAGCGGATCGTGCCCCAAGCCGGCCGCTA
>JAMHUH010000848.1:0-23167 GCA_035904925.1 Nannocystaceae bacterium | reverse complement strand
GCTTCTTCGCTAGATTGAGCGAGCATGACGAGCAAGCCGCACGACGCGGTCTTCAAGGCCGCCTTCGAACGCCCCGAGCACGCGGCGGCGTTGTTCCGCTCGGTCTTGCCCGCATCGATCGTAACGAGCATCGCCTGGCCGAGCCTGGCCGGCGAGGTGGGCTCCTTCGTCGACGCCGAGCTCGCCGATCGCCACAGCGATCTGCTCTTCAGCGTCGACATGCAGGGTGGTCGAGCCTTCCTGTACTTGCTGCTCGAGCACCAGAGCGCGAGCGATCCCGACATGCCGCTGCGCATGCTCGTCTATCAGGTTCGGATCTGGGAGCGGCATCGCAAGCAACATGCGGGGCCGCTGCCACCGATCGTGCCGGTCGTCGTCAGCCACGCGCCGGGTGGCTGGACGGCGCCACGGAGCTTCCATGATCTCTTCGCGCCTGCGCCCGCGACGATCCCCGAGCTCGCCAACTTCGTGCCGAGCTTCGACTTGTTGATTGAAGACCTCGCCTACGTGACCAACGAGGATCTCAAGGCACGCGCGCTGGCAGCCTTCCCCAAGCTGGCCTTGTGGCTGCTCCGCGACGCTCGCAACCGCGAGCAACTCTTGCGCAACCTCGCGGTCTGGGGCCAGGCCTTCGGCGAAGCGCTGCATACGCCCCGCGGGTTGGAGTCCGTCAGCGTGCTCTTGCGATACGTCGCGCTGATCACCAACGATCTTCACCTGGCCGAATTTCGTGCCAAGATTCTCGAAGCGGCCCCCGAGGTCGAGCGAGCTGCCATGACCATCGCCGAACAATTGATCGCTGAAGGACTCGCCAAAGGACTCGCCAAGGGACGCGTCGAAGGACGCGTCGAAGGACGCGTCGAAGGACGCGTCGAGACCCTGACCAGGCAGCTCGAGTGCAAGTTCGGCGCGCTCGACCCCGCGATCCTGACTCGCGTGGCCAGGGCCGACGCGGCCGAGGTCGATGTCTGGATCGAGCGCGTCTTGTTCGCCGCGACCCTCGACGACGTGTTCGCGCCGCTTCAGTAGCGACGACCTCGACTGCCGAGCTGGCCCACGTCACCAAGCCGCGCGAGTCCGCCTGGTAGAGCGCCGACCGGTTTGAATTCGCCTGCTGAGGTGCATCAGCGCGTGAATTCAAACCGGTCGGTGCTCTACACTCCGCGACGTGCTCGCCCGCTTGGTCGCCGCGCTCCTGCGCCACCGGATCGCCACCGCGCTGGTGCTCGCGCTGGTCGTGCTCGCCTGCGCGGCCGGGCTGCTGCGCTTGCGAGTCGACTTCTCCTCGCAGGCCTTCTACGGCGGTGAGGTCGAGCTCGCGCAGCAGCTGGCCGAGCACGAGGCGGCTTGGGGCGCGGACGACAAGCTGCTCTTCGTGCTCGTCCACACCGACGCCGAGGACCCGGGCGGGGTGCTCGAGCCCGATCGGCTCGCGGCGATCGCCGCGCTCGCGGCCGAGCTCGAGTCGATCGAGGGCGTCGCGCGAGCCAGCAGCATCGCAACCATGCAGGTGCCCCGACCCGCCCTGCTGCGCGGCGAGGGCGAGACGATCGGCTTCGCGGAGCTGGCCGCGCGGGCTCGGCTCGCGGCGATCGGCGAGGACCTGCGCCGACCCTTGCTCGCGCGCATGCCCTTCGTGCCCGCGCTGCTCTCGGCCGATGGCCGCGACACGTTGGTGATCGTCGAGCTCGCGTTCAGCTCCGACGACGTGATGCGGACCGAGGCGCTGGTTCGTGAGGTTCGCGAGCGACTCGACGCCGACCAAGCCCAACTCGACACGCTCGGCCTGCGCTGGGAGCTGGCTGGGATCGCGGCGATTCGAGCGGGCTTCTTCGAGCTGCTCGTGCACGACCAGACCCGCTTCGTCCCGCTGATGCTGCTGCTGATCGGGCTCAGCTTGTTCGCGGTGTTTCGCCGCGCGCACGCGGTGTTGATCCCGGCGATCGCGGCGGGCGTGCCGAGCCTGATGCTGGTCGGGATCATGGGCTGGATGGGCGAGCCGATCGGGCTGCTCAACCAGGCCTACTTCACGCTGCTGCCGGTGATCGCGGTGGCCGACGCGATCCACATGGTCGCGCGGGTTCACGAGGAGCTCGCCCGCGACCCCGAGCACCAGCGCGAGCGGGCAATCGCGATCGCGGCCCAGCGCGTCGGCCTGGCCTGCTCGTTGACCTCGCTGACGACCGCGCTCGGCTTCGCCTCGCTCGGTCTCGCGCAGATGCCGATCCTGCGCGCCTTCGGGCTCTACGCGGCGCTCGGGGTCAGCCTCGCGTTCGTGCTGGTCCTCGTCGTGGTCCCGCTCTTGCTCAGCTGGGTGCCCGTCGAGCGGCTGCGGGCCGACACCCACCACTCGATCAGCGACGCGCTGGTTCGCGGCTGCGTCCGGCTCGCGACGGCCCGACCGATCGCCGTGTTGATCGTCGTGACGCTGCTCGGCCTGGCCGCGATCCCGGCCGCGCAGCGGGTCGTGGTCGACAATCGGCTCGTCGATCTGCTCGAGCCCGAGCACCCGGTCGCGCAGGCCAGCGCGCGCGTCGACGCCGAGCTCGGCGGCAGCCTCGGGCTCGAGTTCGACGTGATCGTGCCGGCGGGGCTCGAGCTCGACGACCCCGCGCTGCTCGAGCGCCTGCTCGGCTTCGAACGCTGGCTGGCCGAGCAGAACCACGTGCGCGCGGTCGAGGGTCTGGCCGGCATGATCGCCGCGCTGAGCGATGATCGCTCGATCCCCCGCGAGCGCGCGAAGGTCCAAGCCAAGCTCGCCCAGCTCGCGCCGCTGATCCCGATCGAGCGACTGGTCGCGCCCGGTCGCACGCGCCTGCGCGCGGGCCTGCCCGACATCGGCGGTCGGGCCTTCGCGGCCTTCGCCGAGCGAGCCCAAGCCGAGCTGCGCGAGCGCCTGGCCGGCACCGGCGTCACCGCCTACGCGACCGGGACTCCGCTGCTGGCCTACCGCGGCGTCAACCACATCACCAGCGATCTGCGCTCGAGCTTCACGCTGGTGTTCGCGGTGATCCTGATCGTGATCGCGCTGGTGTTTCGCAGCCTCGCGCCGGCCTTGCTCGCGCTGCCCGTCAACGCGCTGCCGCTGCTGCTCGGCTACGCGCTGCTCGGGCTGCTCGGCACGGTGCTCGACCCGCTCGCGGCGGTGATCCTCACGCTCGCGCTCGGCATCGCGGTCGACGACACGCTGCATGTCATGGTCCGCTACCGCGAGGAGCTGCATGCCCAAGTCGGCCCCGATCGCGCGCCCGATCGCGCGGCCAACCGTGCGGACAGGTCCGGCGCGCTGGCGCTGGCGATGCAGCACTCCGGCCGGGCGGTGGTGATCACCTCGTTGGTGGTCGCGGGCGGGCTCGCGCTGAACATGGGCTCGTCCTTTCCGCCGCTGCAGCTGCTCGGGTTGCTCGGCTCGAGCGTGCTGATCCTGGCCCTGCTGGCCAACCTCTTGGTCCTGCCCGCGTTGATCGTGGTGAGCGGGCGACGCTGATTCAGGGCAACTCGATTGATTCGGGCACCGACTTGATGGTTAGAATCCCGGGCAATGTCCGCGCTTCGGCTTCGCCCCCCAGCCGTCCTGCTCACCCTGCTCTCGCTCGCGCTCGGCCCCGCGCTCGGCTGCAAGCGTGACGCGACCTCGAACCCCTCGGACTCGAGCGCGAGCGCGAGCGAAGATCAGGTCGATGGCCTGACCCGCGACCTGCTGCTCGCGCTGCGCCAGCACGACGACGAGCGCCTGGCCGAGCTCGCGAGCGACGAGCTGGCCGCGTCGCTCGACGAGGCCGCGCGCGTCGAGCTCGGGACCACGCTCGACTGGCTCGGCGCGATCGAGAAGCTCGATACCATCGATCAGCACGAGGTCGCGGGTGGGGTCGAGCGGCACTACGGCATCCGCTTCGAACACGGCAAGGTCGAGCTGCGGGTCACGACCGCTGGCGAGCGCGTCCACGGCCTGGTCTTCGACGAAGCCGTGTGGGCGTATCTCGTCGAGCGAGCCGTGGACGCGGCCGCGGGCAGCCTGCGGGTGGCCGAGTTCTCGTTGATCACGGCCGATGGCCAGCCCTTGGCCGGTCCGCCAGACCCCAAGGCGATCCACTATGCGATCGCGCTCGAGGGTCTCTCGTCCAACCTGCGCGAGCACGAGGTCAGCATCCACAAGGTGGTCGTCGACGCCAAGGGTGCGCAGGTCTACAAAGAGCGCGAGGACGAGCAGCTGCGCTTCCCCGAGGCCGAGATCGGCGCCAGCGGCGGTCGGATCACCGGCAGCGTCGCGGTCCCGGGCAAGGGCAGCTACGAGCTCGAGCTCGAGATCACCGACCGGATCGCGGGCGATACGATCGTGCATCGCCACGCGTTTGCGATCGAGTGAGGGGCTCGGCGATCGGCCGAGCCCCGACCGCGAAGGGCAGGATCTTGGCGATGTTGCGAGCGTCGTCGATGCCCCGGTGGTGCGTACCCGAGAGCTCGATGCCGAGCTGACGCAGCGCCCCCGCCATGCCGAAGCGCTTGCTGGTCCCGAGCGCGTCCGAGAACGCCTGCTTGATGTTGAGGTGATCGGCGCCGAAGGACAATTTGACCCGGTGGTAGCCCGCGTCGGTCTCGAATTGCCTGCGATCGTACTCGCCCCACGAGCAAAAGAGCGAGGGCCGGCCGGCCATGAACTCGCGCAGCGACGCGAGGACCTCGGGGAATTTCGGCGCGGCGTCGACCTCGGCCTGGGTGATCGAGGTCAGCTGCCGACAAAAGGGCGTCAGCTCGGGGTGGCGGACCGGCCGAACGAAGCTCTGGAATTCGTCGATCGGCTCGAAGTTGGTGTGGTCGACCAAGACCGCGCCGATCTCGATGATCTCCATCTCGCGCTTCGGGACCAGCCCGGCGTCGTCGCAGGTCGCCTCGAGGTCGATGACCAAGTAGTCGCGGCCCGCCATTCTGTAGTTCGTGTTCATGGCTGCTACCATGCCGCGAAGGCGTCGCGTTTGCCCGGACAAGAAAGCGGACAGGCCCTGCGTGGCTTCGACTGGGCCGAGTTCATCGATCAGGTGGTCGCCGAACGCGGCTCGCTCGCGCTCGCGGCCCTGCACCTGGCCGAGCGGCGCAACTTCGAAGAGGACCTCGGCAGCGTCGAGCGAGGCCTGCGACGCCTGCGAGAGCGCGGCAGCAAGGACGGCGGCGTGTGGGGCCAGCGAGCGCTGCGTTGCTTCGGCTTGCCCGGGGCGGTCGGCGATCGCGTGCGCTGGATGGGCCAGTATCACACCCGCTTCACCGACCTGCCGGCCTCGCTCTGCGAGGAGCTGCTGCGACCCTGGGATCGCCCGCCGATCAGCGAGAGCCCGGCGCGGATCTGGCTGCTGCTCGGGCACGCGAGCCTGGCCCTGCGTCGGCGCGACGATCCGCAGCCCTTGCTCGACCAAGCCGCCTTGCTCGCCAGCCAAGCCGAGCCCGCGGCCGCGTGCGAGCTGGCCTTGGTCGAGTCCTTCGCGTGGGCCCGCCGCGATCCCGAGCGCAGCCACGCGGCCCTCGATCGCGCGAGCGCGCTGCTCGAAGCGCCCGAGCCCTCGGAGTCGCCGATCAGCGCCCACGATCACGCCTGCCTCTTCGCCCGCTGGATCGATCAAGTCGCCTACCCGCTCAACAAGCCCGGCGGCGGCGAAGCCAAGCATCTCGCCGCGCTCGCGCTCTACCAACGGATCCCCGGCCAAGGCCCGCTCTTCGCTCAATGTCGGCGCGAGAACGGGCTCGGCTGGACCCACCTTCAGCTCGGCCAGCCCGAGCGCGCCCGCGAGCACGCGCTGGCCAGCGTGCGTGCTGCGGGCGACGCCGGCTCGCTGCGCATGCGGGCGATGGCGCTCAACCTGCTCGCGGCTTGCAGCGACGCCGAGCAAGCCACCGAGGCCAAGCGCAGGGCGATGGCGATCGCGGCCGAGCTCGAGGACGAGGCGCTGCTCGTTCGCTTCGGCCCGCGCCGCTGAATCCTCAAGCTGTCTTCAGGCCCTCATGAAGAGCGCTCGTCGAAGTGGCGAGCGCCGTCCATGTCGAAGTCCCAGTCGCCCCGCGACCCGCAAAAGATGTGGGTCTTGATCCCGACCCCGAGCGGCTCGTCGAGCGTGCCGGCGGTCAGGTAGACGTTCGTCTCGTCTTCTTCGGCCGGGAGCGGCGTGCCGCAGGTCTTGCAACGCGTGATCGAGTAGGTCGGCCGCAGCGTGTAGGTCGTGCGGTGGTCTTCACCCCTGAGCCAGTGAAAGCGGGCTCGATTCACGATCAGGATGGCGTTGCCGGTCCCGCCGCTGGCTTTGCGGCAATTGGAACAATGGCACATCCAGATACCGTCGAACTCGCCCTCGATCTCATAGGCGAGCGCACCACACAGGCAACTGCCCTTTCGTCGCGTCATGGGACGACGACTCTACACGCGAGCACGTGTGAGCACACGCTCGAATTTTGGTTAATCCACCCGCGAGCGGCCCGGTACCGAAGGGATGTCCAACGCGGCGCATCCACGTCGCCCAACCGAGAACCACCATGCAGACCCAAACGCTGACCCACCGCCGCGCCATGACCGATCGCCTCGCCGACCAGCTGCTCGCGGATCCCAACTTCCGTCGCGCCATGGCCCTCGACCCCGAGGCCGCGCTCGCCAACGCGGGCGCTTACGACGACCTGTTCGCGCCCGGGAGCGCCGGGCCCGAGACGATGCAGGCCCAGCCCTGCCCTTATTCGTGCTGGAACACGACCTGCACCTCGATGTTCTCGACCGGCAAATGGTCGTAGGTCTTTAGCCGCGGCCCCTCTCGAGCACTTCGTGCCTGGACATGATTCGGCGAATCGTGTCCAGGCACATCGTCGAATCGTCGCTTCGCAAATCTCTCGAATGACCGATTACACGCAGATCCTCGCCCGATTCCTGGCCGAGCGCGGCACCGCGGCGCCGCCTTGGTCGCATGAATCGACCGACTTTTGGTGCCTCGTCGAGCACGCCACCGCGGCCCGGCCCGAGCAAGGCTGGAAGCTGCACGTCTCGGCCAATTTGCATGCGGCGGACGAGATCCTCGCGCGCGTGCTCGCGGTGCTCGCCGACGCGGCCGTCTGCTTCAAGTTTGCCCGCTCGTCCGAGCAGCTCGCGGCGCTCAATGGCGGGGCTGGTTCGAACAGTCAGATCGGCAAGTTCGTGACGGTCTATCCGGCCGACGACGCCCAGGCGGTCGCGCTCGCGCTCGACCTCGATCGCGCGACCGAAGGCGCGTCCGGGCCCGTGATCGCCTCCGATCGTCCGCTGCGCCCAGGCAGCCTCGTTCACTATCGCTACGGCGCCTTCGGCTCGGCCGTGCTCCAGACCAAGATCGGGGCGATCGTGCCGACCTTGCAGACACCCGAGGGCGAGCTCGTCCGCGATGCGCGCGGCGCGGTCTTCGAGCCGCCCGCGTGGGTCGACGATCCTTTCGTGGCTGCGGGCGTCGTGGTGCTCGCGCCTGCGCGTTCGCGCTTGCTGGCGGGTCGCTACTTCAGGACCGGGACCATGCACAGCTCGCCGACCAGCGAGGTCTCGCTGGCCGTCGACATCGAGGCCGGACGTCGCTGCGTGATCAAGGCCCTGCGCGACGACCTGACCCTCGGGGACACCGACATCCCGGCCAGCATGCTGCTCGAGCACGAGGCCGAGATCCTGCGCGCCCTCGCTGGGCCGCAGCTGCCGGTAGTCCACGATTGTTTTCGTGCCGAGGGCCACGCCTACCTCGTGCTCGAGGACATCGAGGGCGAGACCTTCGAACGCACGATCGCGATGCGCCGCGAGACCCAGGTGCCCGTGACATCGAGCGAGATCGCGGGCTGGGCCGCCGAGCTGGCCAGCACCCTCGCCTACCTGCATGGGCGCGGCCACGCCTACCTCGACCTCAAGCCGACCAACGTGATCGTCACGCCGATGGGTCTGCGCTTGATCGACTTCGACGCCGTCACGCCGCTCGGCGAGCAGCTCGAGCGCTCGCGCGGCACTCGGGGCTATGTCTCGCCCGAGCGGGCCGCGAGCTCGACCTTCGTGGTGTCCGAGCGCGAGGACGTCCATGCCCTCGGCGCGCTGCTCTACCTGGCGGCGACCGGCGCCGAGCCCTCGCAGGCCAGCGATCCGCTCGATCTGCTCGCTCGCCCGCTCGCTCGCATGGCGCCGCGCCTCGACCCGCGACTCGCCACGATCCTCGAGCGCTGCCTCGCCCGCGAGCCCCGCGAGCGCTTCGCGGACATGCACGAGCTGCTCGCGGCGCTCGGCGCTGGCGAGCCCTTCGTCGATCGCCCCGCGCCCGCGCTCGGAGCCTCGGCCGCCAAGCTCGACCCGCGTCGCTACCTCGAACGAGCGCGCGCGCTCGCGGCCACGCTCGTCGCGGTCGCGCGACCGGTCGCGGGCGGCGAAGGCCTGGCGTGGACCAGCAGCCACTCGACCGGTGCGGGCCTCGCCTCGCGCGACCTCAACAGCGGCGGCGCTGGAGCCTTGCTCGGCCTGTGCGAGCTCGCCGACGAATTCCGAACGCCCGAGCTGCTCGCTACGCTTCGCCGCGGCGCGCTCGGCCTCGCTCGCGCGCCGCGTCCGGCTGGCGATCCGCTGCCCGGCCTCTACGTCGGCGAAGGTGGCGTGATCGCGGCCCTCTTGCGCGCGGGTCAAGTGCTCGACGATCACGAGTGGATCGCGGTCGCGAGCGAGCGGGCCAACACGCTCGCGCAGCTGCCCTTCGACTCGCCCGACCTCTTCAACGGAACAGCCGGGCGCCTGCGCGTCCACCTGTGGGTCTACGCGCAGACCGGCGACGCGGGCCAGCTCGACGCTGCGAAGCGCTGCGGCGAGGCGCTGCTCGCGAGCGCGACGATCGACGCCGAGGGTGACTGGAGCTGGATCATCCCGCCCGGCTACGACGGCATGAGCGGCGACGCCTACCTCGGCTATGCCCACGGCGCGGCCGGGATCGCCGACGCGTTGCTCGATCTGTGGCAGCTGACCGACGACGAGCGGCTCGTGCAGGCCGTCCGCGGCGTGGCGAGCTGGTGCTCGCGCCTCGCCGTCGACGTCGACGAAGGCCGAGGCGTGGCCTGGCCGGCTCGCGCAGGGGATCCGCCTGCCGCTTGCCATTGGTGCCATGGCGCGACCGGGATCGGGCTCTTCATGGCTCGCGCTGGCGCGGCAGGGTTGGTGCCCGAGGGTCTCGCCTGGGCGAAGCGGGCCGCGTACTCGGCCGCACGCGCGACTCGCTGGGCGAGCGCGACCCAGTGCCATGGGCTCGCGGGCAACATCGAGTTCTTGCTCGAGGTCCACGAGCTCACCCACGATCCGAATCTACTCACCGAGGCGGCCGAGCTGGCCGAGCTGATGGACGCGCTTCGACGCGAGCGCGAGGGCCTGCTGATGTGGCCTTCGGAGTCGGCGAGCGTGTGCAGCCCCGACTACATGGTCGGCTACGTCGGCGTCGCCACTTGCCTGCTGCGGCTGGCCAGGCCGAGCCGCGGCGCGATGCTCCACCGCGCCCCCGGCAGCGCGATCGAGCCGACTCGAGCGCTCGCCTCGTGATCGGCGTCGCCGGGGGCGGGCGATCACTTCGCGGCGCGCAGGGCAGCGTCGACCGCTCCGACCGTGCCGCCGTTCTCGACGGTGAATCCAGCCTGGCGAAGGATCCCCGCCGCGCTCTCGCTGCGGCCACCGCTGCGGCAGAAGGTCACCACCCGCTTGCCTCGAGGCACCTCCTTGAGCCGAGCCTGGAGCTCCTGAACCGGAATGTTGATCGCCCCGGCGACCGATCCCCCGGCGAACTCGGCGGGGGTGCGAACGTCGAGCAGCACGGCGCCTTCGAGGTCGAGCTGCGGGGCGGACGAGAGGTTGAATCCGAAGAGCTTCATGCCGCAGCACCAGAGCATGCGCCGTGCCAAGGGCAAAGCGGGCCGCTGCGGGCTTCTGGGGCCGTCTAGGCCCGCCCGCGAGCGCCGACGATGCGCCACGTCGCGCCATGTTGCACGGCCTCGCAACGGCTCGCGGCGCGCTCCCGCTATCCTCGGATCGTGCTGCGTCATCCGCCCCCCGACTTGGCCGAGCTGTCCATGCCCGAGCTGTGGCGCCGCATCGAGGCGGTCATCGACGCGCTCGCGCCCAGCCTGCGGACCAAGATCGCTCCGCCGGCGACGAGCGACGAGATCGACGCGCTCGAACGCTCGATCGGGCGGCGCTTGCCCCCTGACTATGTCGCGTCGTTGCGCGAGCACGCAGGCTGGCTCGCGGCCAGCTCCCGCCACGGTCGCCTCTACGCCCAGACCCTGGTCGCTGGCTTCACCCTGCTGCCGCCCGCGGTGGTCCTCGTCGAGCGAGAGTTTCTCGAAGGCTACGCAGACCATGATCCCGGCTGGGTGCCCGTCGTCCGGCATGACGAGGACCGAGCGCTCTACTCGTGCCTGGACCTGGCCCCGAGCGCGGGCGAGAGCGTGGGTCGGATCCTCTCGATCTGCACCAAGGACCCCGAGCGTCGGGTCGAGTGGTCGAGCTTTCGCGATCTGCTGATCGGCGAGCTGCTCGTGCCGCTCGAGCGGGGTGAGCTCGACCTCGAGGCCCTCGAGGACGAGGGCATCCTCGCGTTCGCCGAACCCAGCTCGAGTCCTCACGCGCGGTAGAACACGTCGCTACGCAGGACGTACTTGACGCCCGCGCTGACCGCCCGGCCCTCGTGCATCAGCATGTGCTGAAAGAGCAGCGCCCGGCCGCGACGAGGCTCGATCACGAGCGGCTCGGGCTCGAGGAAGGCCGTCCGTCCGCCCTCGAAGTCGTCGTTGAGATAGACCATCAGCGTCAGCAAGCTGCGCTCGCCTGGGCCGCCCGGGTAGGACTGATCGCCGTGCGGGCCGAACTGCTCGCCCGGCTCGTATCGATAGCAGCGCATGCGCGCCTTGATGCTCGACAAGCGCATGCCCATCAGACGCTCGGGCAGCGCGGGTTGGAGTCGCTCGAACAAGCGGGCGCAGAGCTCTGCGTCGTCGACCAGCGCGAGGTGGTTGTTGCGAATGCTGCGATCGACCGCCCGCCCCTCGGCTCGGTTGACGGTGGCCGCGAGCCAGGGGCCCTCGCGGGTGCGCTCGAGCAGGGCGTCGCACTCGGGCTGCGAGAGCACGTCGTCGACGATCCAGTGGAGCGGATGGCTGAGATCGAAGTGGCCGGCGAACACCGAGGTTCAGCCTAGCAGGCCGCAGGGCAACCCTCAGGGCGAGCAGCGAGTCGCCTCGAAGCGACCGACGAGCATCGACTTGCCGGAGTCGGGGAGGGCCAGGAACACCCGGCCCTTCGCGGCGCGCTCGTCGAGATCGTCGAAGGCCAGCGCGACGCTGAAGTACTGCGAGTAGATCCAGCTTCGGTAGCCATCGGGCTCGAACACCCGCAGGTCGGCGCCGACGACCGAGTCGCGCACGTCGGCGCTGCCGTCGAAGTGGCCCGCGAAGGTCGACCCCTTCGTGGGCGCGAGCGCGAGATCGATCGCGAACGAGTCGTTGGGCTCGCTGGCGAGCGAGCCGCCGCCGCCGTAGGGCCGCTCGGCGCAGGGGTCCGCGCGCGGCCGCGTATAGAACACGAGCTGGTGCAGGAGCTTGCCCTCGTAGTCCTTGGTCTCGCGCAGCGTGACCGCGGCGATCTCTGCTGGCAGGCCGGCGATGTTGGCGTCGATCGGCGCGTCGACGAGCGTGGCCGGGTCGACCGCCGCGAGCGTCCAGGCCTGGCCGAGCAGCTCGGCCGACTCGCGCGGAACCACCTTGGTCGGGCAGTACTCGCCCGCGAAGGGGCCCGAGAATTTCCAGGTCCCGTCGGCGCTGGCGATCTCGATCGTGCCCTCCATGCGAAAGGTCGCGGCGTCGCGCTTGCTGATCTCGATCTTCGCCATGCCCGCGACCGGATTGGAGAAGGGGATGTCGGTGCCCGAGAACGAGGCGAGCTCCTGCTCGCCCTTGCCCGACTCGACGATCGCGTCCGTGAGATAGACCTGCAGCTCGCGCTCGGCGGACATCTCCGTACCCGAGCAGCGGAGGCGATCGCGGCGATCGGGCTTCAGCGTGGTGAACTCGAGGATCGTGCCGTCCGAGGTCTCCTCGAGCCTGACGGTGTCCGGCGTGAACGCGACGCCCTGAACGCTGCCCGAGGGGGCCACGTGCACCGGCGCGGCCGCTTCGATCGGCGGCTGCGGCTGGGTTGGTTCGGGCTTCGGCGTGCTGGGCTCGAGCGCACCGGGCTTCGACGCGCTCGGCTCGGCCGCGTCCTGCTTGTTGCAAGCCCCCGCGAGGGCCAAACCCACGACCGCGATCCACCAACGACGCATGCGCTGCCCTAACACACTCCCACGCATGCGTCGATTCGCATCTCCGTCAATGCGCGGCAGCGCGGAAGCGGGGCAAGGCCAGCTCGCTCTCGCCCTGCTCGACCAGCTCCGCGATCGCGACCCCGATCGCCGACGCGAACTTGAACCCGTGCCCAGAGAACCCGGCGGCCACGACCACGCGGGGGTCGTCGGGGTGGTGATCGATCCAAAAGTCGCCGCTGCGAGTCTGGGTATACAGACACACCGACGCCTCGACGATCTCGCCTCGCGCGGCACCGAAGTAGCGATCGATGAACTCGCGCAACGGGGCCAGGTCGCGCTCGTGGACGCTGCGATCGACGGTCTCGGGATCGACGGGCTCGTCCATGAACGAGAGCGCCTCGGCGCGCAGGTTGTGGCAGGCGAGCTTGGTCCCGGCGACGCCCTCGTCGCCATCGGGGAAGCCGTAGAAGAACCCTTCGGGCGCGAACGCGGCCCAGACTGGGAGCTCGCGCAGCGCCGCGCGTTGGGCCGGTGGTGGCATCGTCCAGGCCAGCACGCGCCGCAGCACGCGAGCGGGCGCTTGGCCGAAGAGCGAGGCCGGCAAGAGCGAGGGCGCCCAGGCGCCGGCACAGACGACGAGGTGATCGGCGGCGATCAGGCTGCCATCGTCGAGCAGCACGCGGGCACGATCGCCGCCGAGCACCAGCTCGCGCACGCGCACGCCGTGGCGCAGCTGGGCGCCAGCGGCCTCGGCTTCGCGCCGGAAGGCGTCGAGGCAGGCCTTCACGCGCAAGTAGCCGCTCTCGGGCGCGAAGCAGGCCCGCCAGTCGTCGGGCAAGCTGAAGGGCCAGCGCTGCATGGCCTCGTGGGCACGCATCGACTCGTGGGTGACGTCGTGCTCACGCAGAGCCGCGGTCGCGGCCAGGAATTCGGGATCGTCGTCGGCCCCGAATTCGACCAGGCCGCAGCGGACCAGCAAGGGCTCGCCGACCCGCTCGCTCAACGCCGTCCACTCGAGGTCGGCGCGGCGGACCAGCGCGACATAGTCGGCGCCCTCGTGATAGGCGTGGCGAAAGGCTCGCGTGTGGCCGCCGTGGCTGCCCATGGCGTGGACGTGATCGAAGCGCTCGAGCAGCTCGACCGCGAAGCCGCGCCGGCTCAGGGCCCACGCCGCGGCGAGGCCCATGGTCCCGCCGCCGACGATCAGGACCTTGGGCTTGGCCGAGCTCAAAGGTGCCCTCCGACGAAGCCGTAGTAGTCGGCGCGCTCGAGCTCGGGCAGCGCGCTCTGGCGCAGCAACAAGGTCCGGACCGCCCAGACATCGCGGAACACCCGATATTGCAGCGCGGTCTGATCGAGGTAGTCGACCCCGGCCGAGCCGCCCGTGCCCGTCCTGCGCCCGATCACCCGCTCGACCATTCGCGCGTGGCGTTGCCGGAAGATCACGAAGGCCTGCTCGAGCGCGACGATCGAATCGACGACCTCGCGCGGCCAGGCCAACAAGGGCAGCTCGCGGTAGCTCTCGATGAAGAGCAGAGCGGTGCGGATCCGCGAGCGACGAGCTCGCAGCTCGTCGATCGCCGCGGCTTGGCCCTCGCCGGCGACGAGATCGTGCGCGAGCAAGTAGGCCCGCGCGCCGTCCATCTCTCGTTGATAGCGCTCGCCGATCCGGCCGCGATCTTGCTCGGTCAGCGCGTTGGCCATCGCCCGCTCGCGGGTCCCGGCGATCTCCTTGGCGTGCGCGGCCAAGAAGCGATCGACGACGGCTTGGACATGCTGGCGATCACCAGGGTCGCTGGGCACCGAGCCATCGATCGGGGTCCGATGCAGCCAGTCGTGGATCGCGTCGCGCAAGCTCGGGCGATCGGCCAGGCGAGCGCGCACGCGCGTGGACGCGGGCGACTCGCTGCCGTCGGCGTTTTGCAGCGCGCGCAGGTAGTCCTCGTGGCCCAGCGGGATCCGCTCGCTCGCGTCGAGGCCCATGAGGATCTCGATCTCGCGCAGCTGGGCCGACTGAAACCCGCTGGCCGGCGAGAGCTTGTCGCGGAAGGCCAGGTAGTCGCGGGTCGTGAGCGTCTCCATCAACGCGAAGTGCTGAGCGACCTGGCCAAAGAGCAGGACGGCGCGGCGAAGGCCTCGGACGGCGCTGGCCAGCGACTGCTCGGCGACATGCTCGGCGGCGAAGAGATCGCGGACCGCGACCAGCTCGCGCAAGGCCAGCTTGAACCACAGCTCGTCGATCTGGTGGATGACGATGAACATCACCTCGTCGTTGTTGGCCGCGCCGCTCGGCTCGACCTCGGCGATGCCGGCTTGCAGCCCGAGCAGCTGCTCGATCTTGATGTAGTCCCAGTAGGTCGTCTGCGAGCCGGCCATGCCGGCCGAACGTACCATCGCCGCGCAGGCTCGCCCCGGCAGATCCTTCGGCTCACTCGTCGCCGATGGTGAGCTTCACGTCACCGCCGTTCTTGGGGATGTCGAGGATCCCGCGCGCGAGCAAGGTCTCACCGTCGCGAACCTCGACGTCGTGCTTGCCGGGCTTGAGCGGCACGTAGCTGACCGGCGCCGGTGCGATCCACACACCGTCGATGAACACGCTCCCGCGACCCTGACGAAGCTCGACGGTCAAGCTGGCGTCCTTGCGCTTCGCCTGCTTCTTGCGCTCCTTGGCCCGGGCCCGATCGTCGAGCTGCCCGCCCGACTCCCAGTTGGCGCCGTCGATGCACACGCCCTGCTCGTCGCAGACCTCGGCGGCCGCGGCCGGCCGCGCGAGCATGACGAGCATGACGAGCATGATGGGCAGCGCGAGCATGATGGGCAGCGCGAGGGTCCAAGCACGACGCATGATCAAAACCTCCCCGAAACACCAAGGCCCGCGCCGCCACGCAACCATATCGGCGCGGGCACGAACGCCTGCTCGGCTGGGCTCGCGCCCTTGCGCTTCTTGACCCCGAGCACGATCAAGACCGAGCCCGCGATGACGCCGACGCCCGCGATCGCGAAGCCGACCCCCGCGAGCACGTTGCCTCGCTGGCCGCGCTCTTCGGCCGCGTGATGCTCGACCGCGTAGACCAAGGGATCTTCGACGTCTTGCTGGGCCGCCGCGCCGATCGCCAGACCGCCGGCTCCGAGCCCACCGCCGCCGAGTCCGAGCACGAGCAGCCCCGCACCGGCCGCGATCAACACGGTCCCGGGCTTGGCCTTGCCACGCTTGCGCTTGCCCTCGTCGGGATCGACGACCGGCGCCTTGGCGGCCTCTTCGATCGCGCTGATCAGCGCCTCGGCCTCGCTCGCGACCCGCTCGGCCCGATCGAGCACGGTCGAGACCTGCTCGCTGGTGATCGGCTGCCAGCTGGCCGAGGTCGCGCTGTCGCGCAGGTAGTAGAGCATGTCGAACGCGACCCGCAGCCGCTCGATCGCGGCCTCGGCCGCGGGGATCGAGCGATCGCGATCGGCGAGGTCGCGCAGGGCCTCGGCCGACATCACGAGCAAGACTGGATCGCGCAGTTCGAAGCCCTTCGACCAATACAGATCGGCGGCGGCTTGCAGGTCGCCGCTCGCGACCATGCGCTGGCCGGCTTGTTCGACGTCGAAGCGGGCCGCGCTGGTCGACTCCGGCGTGACCTCTTCGGGCGCCGCCCAAGCCAGCGAAGGCGCGGGCAAGCCCAGGCCCAACACGAGCAGCACGCAGGTCAGCCGCTTCACCGCGACACGCTACCAACCTCGCGGCTGGCGAGACAAGCGGCTTCCTTCGCGTTCGGCCTTTCTGGTACCCTGCGCGCGTGGCAGACCCCCACCGCGAGTCGAAGCGAGGCCGACGCTGGCCGTGGGTCTTTGTCGCGCTCGCGCTCGCCTTCGGGCTCGGTTCGCTCGGCTGCTTCGAGGGCTTCGACCTCGAGGACAAAGAGCCGCCGCCGGGCTATGCCGGCGGCGTCTGCCTGCCCCAAGGCTGCTACGAAGCGGTCGAGTGCCTGGTCGAGCACGACATCTGCGTCGACCCGGCCGACCCCTGTCGCGGGATCTACTGCGGCGGCAACGGGACCTGCACGATCGACATGACCAAGGGCAACCAGCCGCTCTGCGTCTGCGACGTCGGCTTCTCCAACGAGACCTACGCGTATTTCTGCATCTGAGTGCATCGGACGAACATGACCAACCCCGCAGTCGTGCTGCTCAGCGGTGGCCTCGATTCGACGACCGTGCTGGCGATCGCGGCCCGTGAAGCGAACCAGCAGGTGTTCGCGCTCAGCTTCGCCTATGGCCAGCGGCATCGACTCGAGCTCGAGCACGCCCGTCGCCAGGCCGCGGCCTTCGGCGTCGTCGCCCACGAGGTCATCGACCTCGCCCACCTCGGTCGCCTGCTCGCGCCGGCCTCGGCCTTGATCGCGAGCAGCGAGCTCGCGGTGCCCAAGCTCGGCGACGGCCCGGCCGACGCCGCGATCCCGGTCACCGCGATCCCGGTCACCTCGATCCCGGTCACCTATGTGCCCGCGCGCAACGCCTTGTTCTTGGCCTACGCGCTGGCCTGGGCCGAGGTCCTCGGCGCGCGGGCGATCTGGCTGGGCGTCAACGCGCTCGACTACTCGGGCTACCCCGACTGCCGGCCCGAGTTCATCGCGGCCTTCGAATCCATGGCCAACCTCGCGACCAAGATCGGCGTCGAGGCCCGCTCGCCGAGCGAGCGGATCGCCCTGCACGCGCCGCTGCTGCACCTGCACAAGCACGAGATCATCGCCCGCGGCCTCGCGCTCGGGGTCGACTACGCCGACACGCTCAGCTGCTACGACCCGGTCGAGGTCGTCGAGGCCGGCGAGACACGGGCGCTCGCGTGTGGCCGCTGCGACAGCTGCACGCTGCGTCGCGTCGGTTTCGAACAAGCGGGTCACGCCGATCCGACCCGCTATCTCGACCCCACGCGAGCCTGATAGGCTCGCGGCCATGCCCGCTCGCTCGCGCCTCACGATCTCGCTGCTCTCGCTCGCCTTGCTCGACGTGCTCGCCTGCGACAAGCCCAAGCCCGACAGCGTCCAACCGGATCCCGTCGATGTCGGCCACGACGCCCAGCCGACGCCCGAGCCCTCGAACGAGTACGCCTTGGTCGCGCCCGGGCAGACCGCCGAGGCGCTCCAAGCCAAGGTCGAGCAGTTCGCTCCCGTCGTGCTCGAGGCCGATCTCTCACACCTGCCCGAGTCCGAGCAGCTGGCGCTGGCCAAGTTGATCGAGGCCTCGCGCCTGCTCGAGCCGGTCTTCGATCGCCAGGTCTGGGCCGGCTACCCGCGCCACCGCGAGCGCTTGATCGCGGCGGCCAAGCAGGGCGACGCGCTGGCCAAGCAGGTGCTCGATTACTTCGACATCATGCGCGGACCCTGGGATCGCCAGGACCACTTCGCCGCGTTCGCGATCGACATCCCCCACCCGCCCGGCGCGGGCTTCTACCCGCCTGGCCTCGACGCGGCCGAGTTCCGCGCTTACGTCGACGCCAACCCAGCCCAGCGTGGACCGCTGGAGGGTTTGTTCACGGTCGTGCAACGGGACAGCGCGGATCCAAGCCGGCTCGTGGCGCTGCCCTACTCGCAGGCCTACCGCGAGTGGCTCGAGCCCTCCGCCCAGCTGCTCGAAGAGGCGGCCACCTTGACCCAAAACCCGACCCTCGCGACCTTCCTGCGCTCGCGTGCGGCCGCGTTTCGGGACGACGACTACTACCAATCGGACAAGGATTGGATGGACCTCGACAGCGGCGTCGAGATCACGATCGGGCCCTACGAGACCTACGAAGACGAGCTGCTCGGGCTCAAGGCCAGCTTCGAGGCCTTCGTGACCGTCGCCGATCCCGAGGCCTCGAAGAAGCTGGCCATCTACAAAGATTGGCTGCCCAAGATGGAACAGAACCTGCCGGTCCCCGCCGCGGTCAAGACCAAGCGCGGCGCCGAGAGCCCGATCCGCGTGGTCGACCTCGTCTACACCTCCGGCGACGCCCGCAAGTCGGTCCAGACGATCGCCTTCAACCTGCCCAACGACGAGCGCGTCCGAGCCGAGAAGGGCGCCAAGAAGGTCATGCTGCGCAACGCGATCAACGCGAAGTTCGGCGCGATCATGCAGCCGATCGCCGCGCGGGTGCTGGTCGCCGACCAGCTGCCGCTGATCTCGCAGCAGGCCTTCTTCGACGAAGTGCTCTTCCACGAGCTCAGCCACAGCCTCGGCCCGGCGATGACCAAGACCGCCGATGGCCGCGAGGTCGAGGTCCGGGTCGCGCTCGGGGCCAACTACTCGCCGCTCGAGGAGGGCAAGGCCGACGTGATGGGCGTCTGGAACCTGCTCTTCATGATGACCAAGCAGAAGAAATTGTTCGCCAAGGGCTACCGCGAGCAGGTCCTGGTCACCTACTTCGCCGGGCTCTTTCGCTCGGTCCGCTTCGGCGTCGCCGAGGCCCACGGCAAGGGGGCCGCGTTCCAGATCAACTACTACCTCGAGCATGGGGCGGCCAGCTTCGACGAGGCCAGCGCGAGCTTCCGGGTCGACACGGCCAAGCTCGCCAAGGCGGTCGAGAGCCTGACTCACGACGTCGTCATGCTCCAACACGCGGGCGACAGCGGCGAGGTCGAGGCCTTCTTGGCCAAGTACGGCGTGATGTCGCCGCCGATGGAGGCCGCGTTGGCCAAGCTCGACGGGATCCCGGTCGACATTCGCCCGACCTACCCGGTCGCGGGCGAGGGCTGAGTCCAGCCAACTGCGGAGATGGCGGAGCCTGCCGAGGTCGATGCGCGATCTCGACAGTCTCCGCGCAACGCGAGCGAAAAGCGTACACATTCAGGTGAGCATTTCGGATACACTCGTGCGCATGCCGACTCCGCTCCCGAGCTCGCGTCTGGCCTGGTATGCACTCGGCCGCTTCTGGAACGTCGGCGGTGAGGTGTTCGACGCGGGTTACTTCGCCCATCTCGAGCTGAACTCGGAGGGTGAGATGTTCGTGCCGAACCAGCCGGTCGGGCCGGCTTCGGCTCACTTCACCTTCTTCTCCGAGCCCTTCTCGCTCAGCCGCGTGCAGACCGGTCCGCTCTCGATCTCGCTCGATTCGGTCGGAAGCTTCTCGCTCTTCTACCAGCGCCACCCCGGCTCCGACTTCACCGATCCGACCAGCTTCGCGCAGGGCCAGTGCATCGCTCGCTTCCGCCGGCCCTTCACGGTCGTGACCGAGCAAGTCGGCGACATCAAGCTCGCGACCTTCAGCGCCGAGCTGGTCGAGTCGATGCCCTTCGAGCACTGCGGCCAGACCCACGACCTCAAGGACGTGCTGCCTTATGGGGTCACGCAGTGGGGCTTCGGGACCGGCTCGACCAACGAGAATGAAGCGACCTTCGCCGGCTCGGCGGTCGCGGTCGGGCGCACCGAGCTACTTCCGCGATGACAGCGAGTTCGTCGGCGGTCCTGCTCGATCGCGTGCCACTGCCGGGCGAAGGCGCCGGGGGTCGGTGGAAGGACGAGCAGATGCTCGAGCACTTCCTCGACTGGGCGCTCGCGTCTGGCTTCGAGCTCTATCCGCACCAAGAAGAGGCGGTGCTCGAGATCATGTCCGGCCGCCACGTGATCCTCAATACGCCGACCGGCTCGGGCAAGTCGCTGGTCGCGATGGCGATGCACTTTCGGGCCCTGTGCGAGGGCAAGCGGGCCTACTACACCTCGCCGATCAAGGCCCTGGTCAGCGAGAAATTCTTCGACCTGTGCCGGGTGTTCGGGCCCGAGCGGATCGGCATGCTGACCGGCGACGCCGCGCTCAACCACGACGCGCCGATCATCTGCTGCACCGCCGAGGTGCTCAGCAACATCGCGCTGCGCGACGGCAACCAAGCCGCGGTCGACTACGCGGTGCTCGACGAGTTCCACTTCTTCGCCGACCGCGATCGCGGCATCGCCTGGCAGATCCCGCTGCTGGCCCTGCCGCAGACGACCTTCATGCTGATGTCGGCCACGCTCGGCGACACCAGCCGCTTCGAACGCGAGCTGAGCGAGCGGACCGGACGCGAGGTCGCGTTGGTCCGCTCGAGCCAGCGTCCGGTCCCGCTCGAGTTCTCCTACGCCGAGACCCCGATCCACGAGAGCATCGACGAGATCGCCCAAGGCGGGCGCGCGCCGGTCTACGTGGTCAACTTCACCCAGCGCGAGGCCGCCGAGCTGGCCCAGTCGCTGACCAGCATGAAGCTGATCGATCGCGAGCAGCGCGAGAAGATCCTCGCGGCGCTGCACGGCTTTCGCTTCGACACGACCTACGGCAAGGACATCCAGCGCTTCGTCAAGGCCGGGATCGGCCTCCACCACGCCGGCCTCTTGCCCAAGTATCGCTTGTTGATGGAGAAGCTCTCGCAGCAGGGCCTGCTCCAGGTCATCTGCGGGACCGACACGCTCGGCGTCGGCGTCAACATCCCGATCCGCACCGTGCTCTTCAGCAAGCTGTGCAAGTACGACGGGACCAGCACCAAGATCCTCGCCGTCCGCGACTTCAAGCAGATCGCCGGTCGAGCCGGGCGCAAGGGCTTCGACGAGCGCGGCTGGGTGATCGCCCAGGCGCCCGAGCACGTGATCGAGAACAAGCGAATGGAGCGCAAGGCCGAGGGCGCGGCCAAGCCCGGGCAAAAGCCCAAGAAGTTCGTCCGCCGCAAGCCGCCCGAGCGCGGCTATGTCCATTGGGACGAGCAGACCTTCACCAAGCTGGTCGAGGGCGAGCCCGAGACGCTCGAGTCGAGCTTCCGCATCGACCACGGCATGATGCTCAACCTCTTGCAGCGCGGCCAGGCGCGGGCCCGGCCCGACGGTGGCTACCGCGACCTGCTCGAGCTGATCGCCGCCGCCAACGAGCGCCCGGTCACGACCGCGAGGCTGCGCCGCGAGGCCGCGCAGCTGTTCCGCGCCCTGCGTGGGGCCGGGATCGTCGGCCTCCACCCGCGCAGCTACCCGCACCCCGAAGGCGGGCTCGGCAAGCAGGTCCGGATCGAAGAGCAGCTCCAGCAGGACTTCTCGCTGATGCACACGCTCGGCCTCTACCTGGTCGAGACCCTGCCCTTGCTCGACGTCGAGAGCCCGACCCACCACCTGCATGTCATGAGCTTGGCCGAGGCGATCCTCGAGCACCCCAAGCTGATCCTCGACAAGCAAGAGCAGAAGCTCAAGGGTGACAAGGTCGCCGAGCTCAAGGCCGCCGGGGTCGAATACGACGCGCGCATGGAGGAGCTCGACAAGGTCAGCTACCCCAAGCCCGACGCCGAATTCATCTACGACACCTTCAACGCGTTCGCGCGCAAGCACCCCTGGATCGGGACCGAGAACATCCGGCCCAAGTCGATCGCCCGCGACATGTACGAGGGCTGGTCGACCTTCAACGAATACGTGCAGGAGTACGGGCTCGCCCGCAGCGAGGGCCTGCTGCTCCGCCACCTCCACCAGGCCTACAAGACGCTCGAGCAGACCGTGCCGGCCAGCCTCAAGACCGAGGCCCTGGTCGACGCGATCGCCTGGCTGCGGGCCACGATCGAGCGGGTCGACTCGAGCTTGGTCCAAGAGTGGGAGCGCATGCTCAGCGGCGCCCACGACCTCGAAGAGAAGCTGGTCCGCAAGCTCGAGCGCATGCGGCCCGAGGAGCTCGACGTCTCGCTCAATCGGCCCGGCTTCTACGCCCGGATCCGCGCCGAGCTCCACCAGCTCGTCCACGCATTGGCCCGCCGCGATTGGGAAGAGGCCCTGGCCTCGATCCGCGCTCAGCCCGATCTCGAAGGCGACGATTGGAGCGAGGCCAAGCTCGAGCAGGCGCTCGCGCCCTACTACGCCGACTACCCCAAGCTGGTCTTCGATCCCCGCGCCCGGCAGACCGACAAGACCAAGATCATCGAGCTCGCCGACCACCATTGGTCGGTCCAGCAGACGTTGATCGACCCCGAGGACGAGGGGTTCTGGTTCATCGACGCCGAGGTCGATCTGCGCGACGACACCAGCCCCGAGGGGCCGCTGATTCGGGTCTTGCGGATCGGGACCTGATTCGCGCTCGCCGATTCATGGCGTGAGAATTGGGGTGCGTGGCACCTCGAACATCTTCGGGTCAGGGCCCGCAGAACTTCGGATCGATCGGCACGTCTGCGGGCGGAGTCGCGAGGATCGCGGCGTCGTTCGCGGGCCCGATTTCTCGACCCAGAAGATCTGTCGGAAGCGACCCCGCATCGAAGCACGCTCGCCTCGTCGGCGCCCGCGCCGAGCCGCTCGGAGCCCTTCCAACCAGGGCTGGCGGCCAACGAAGCCACTCTCGTCAACCTGCTATAGTGCCCTCGTGGATCCGAAGCCGCCCTCTGGATTCTTGCTCGCGCCCGCCGCGTCTGGCCCTGCGTTGCATCTGCCGGGCAAGCGCGAGCCCATGCCCAAGGTCGACGACCACCTGGTCGTGCCCGAGACGACCCGCGACGAGCTGGTCCGTGGCCGCAAGGTGATCGCCCAGCCGGCCGCGCCGCCGCACGCCGATCGCCACGCCCGGGTCGACTACGTGATCCAAGCCCACGCGGCCCCAGGCTATGTGGCGTCGTCCGATCTGCTCACGCGTGTCGGGCCTGGTTCGGACTTCGCAACCGACACCTCGGTCCGACGCGAGGGCATCGATCCGGAGACCGGCTCGCGCTACCTCGAGGAGCTCGCGTTCGAGGTCGTGTCGACCCAGTCGATGCGCGACATCACCGAGCGCGCCGAAGATCTGACGAATCGAGGGGTCCGGCGCATGATCGCAATCTTCGTGAAGGACGACGTGATCCGGGAGTGGTCGCGCGAGCGTCAGGACTGGCTGACGCTCCCCGCCGACGGAGTGCTCGATGATCCCACGCTGGTTCGGCCGGTGGCGG
>JAMHUH010000847.1:0-2806 GCA_035904925.1 Nannocystaceae bacterium | reverse complement strand
TTCGAAGCCGAGCAGCAGGTCGAGCTCGCGGCGCTCGAGGCCACGCTCGCGCCGCTCGACGCTCGCGTGCGAGCGCTGGCGGAGCGCCGCGCGGCCCGATCCCAGCAGCTCTTCGAGCAGCTCCACGCCGCCTACGTGGTCGAGAATTTTCGGGGCGAGACTCGCGACTTGCGATCGCTCTTCGCCCCCGACATTCCACCGGGCGGGGCAGGGGACTGCGCCGCGCCCAAGCTGCTCGGCGCGGCGCGGCGGCTGGGCCTGCGGCCGCTCGCGCTGGCCGAGTTCTGGATCGGCGCGGCCACGACCCGAGGCGATCGCGAGGAGGGCGAGTTCTATCCGGCTTGCCGCGGCAAGTGTGGTCCGCTCTTGCCCTTCATGCTCGAGGGTCTCGAGGTCGAGCCCGCGCCGCTCTACGGGGCCGACTCGGCCGCGATCGCGGATCCTCGCGGGCTCTTCGAAGACGCCTGGCTGATCGTGGTCGACAAGCCCTCGGGGCTGCTCTCGGACCCGGGTCGGCACGAGCGGCTGCGCGACTCGGTCGAGGTCCGGCTCGGCGCTCGCTTCGAGCCCTTCGTCGTGCATCGGCTCGACCTCGACACCTCGGGGCTCTGGCTGATCGCCAAGGATCGCCAGACCCACGCCGCGCTGCAGAAACAGTTCGCGCTGCGAACGATCGCCAAGCGCTACGTCGCCTGGCTCGAGGGCGTGGTCGCGGGTGAAGAAGGTCGCGTCGAGCTGGCCCTGCGGGTCGATCACCTCGATCGTCCGCGACAGATCCACGACCCGATCGCGGGCAAGCACGCGCTCACCTCGTGGCAGGTGCTCGAGCGCAGCCCGACTCGAACCCGCGTCGCGCTGGTTCCCCACACTGGACGGACGCACCAGCTGCGGGTCCACGCGGCCCACCCGCTGGGGCTCGGCGTGGCGATCGTGGGGGATCGTCTCTACGGTCGCGGCGGTCAGGGCGGAGTCGAGGCCGAGCCGCGCCTGCTCTTGCACGCCGAGACGCTCGGCTTCGACCACCCCCACACCGGCGCTCGGGTCGAGCTGTGCTCGCCCGTGCCCTTTTGACGAGGCGATCGCCAGAGCGGACGCTGGTGGGCGTCGCCTGATAGACTGCGCGCCGAATCGAGCCCTCGGCCATGATCGTAGAACTCAAGTTCGGCACCACCTCCCGCCAGCTCCACCACTACAACCCCCGGGCGCTGCTCGGCCGCGAGGATCAAGGTTGCGACCTGTGGGTCACCGACCCGAGCGTCTCGCGGCGCCACGCCGAGATCTACATGGAGGGCGATCGCGTGTTCATTCGTGATCTCGGCTCGTCCAACGGCACGTGGATCAACGGGCAGCCGCTCGGTCCTCAGCCGCTCGCGCTCGAGCCCGGCTACGTCGTGCACCTCGGCCACAGCTCGCTCGGCGTCGAGTGGGTCGGGCGGCCCGGACAAAATCGAACCAACATGGCTCCGGTCACGGCCGAGATGGTCGCGATGATGGCCTACCGCGCGCAGCAGCAGCAGGCCGCGCCGCCGATGCAGCCGCAGTACGCCTATGCGCCGCAGCAAGGCTGGGCGCAGCCCGGGATGCCGCCGCAGCAGCAAGGCTGGGCGCAGCCCGGGATGCCGCAGCAAGGGATGCCGCCGCAGCAACAAGGCTGGGCGCAGCCTGGGATGCCGCCGCAGCAGCAAGGCTGGGCGCAGCCCGGGATGCCGCCGCAGCCCGGGATGCCGCCGCAGCAGCAAGGCTCGGCGCAGCCGCACGCGCAACCTCAGGGAGCGCAGCCGATCGCCAACTCGCCCGCCGCCTATCAAGCCTCGCAGGCGGCCGCGCAGATGGGCGTGGGCGTGGGCGCGACGGTCGGCGTGGGTGGGTCCGCCACGCCCTTGCCGAACGAGCTCAGCTATCGCCGGCAGGGTGGCAACGACAACGGCACCTTGTTGATCGCGCTCGCCTCCGACACCTTCGCCAACGAGACCACGCTCGATGGTTTCCTCGAGTACACGGCGACCGACGCCGAGACCGTCGCGTCGGTGATGGTCGAGCTGGTCGAATTCCACCGCCGCGGCCACAAGGACGGCCACGTCTGGGATCGCTGCCTGGTCCGGCAAGGCCCCTGGCGGACCAAGAAGGGCGACGTCCTGCCGATGCCCTTCCGCCTGCGCGTGCCCTCGGGCACCTCGGTCTCGAGCGCCGTCTGCAACTGGGAGATCCGCGGCTACGTCGACATCGAGTGGGCCCACGACATCGAGGCCAAGTCGCCGATCACCATGCGCAACGCCGACATCGAGAAGATCCGCGACGCCCTCGGCACCCTCGACTACCGCATCGCCGAGCTCGAGTCCGAGCCGCTCGGGCAGCGCTACAAAGGCAAGTTCAACCCGCCGACCCACCTGCGCCAGAAGCTCAACATCACCGACATCAACCTCGACATCGAGTACCTCGGGACCAACCTCAAGGTCGTGATGGAGGTCGAGAAGAACAAGCTCTTCCACTTCGACAAGAAGCAGGAGTTCGTGTTCGAGCTGGCCCGGCTGCGGGCGGCGTCGGTGCATGATCTTGCCCAGCATTGGCAGATCGAGATCGACAAGCTCATGCACTGAGCGGCTGGGTAGGACCATCGGTCGAGCGTGGATTGAGCCCACGCTCGGCCTCGTCCATGGCGCTTCGGCATGCGCTCACGTGGCCGCGGTCTCGCCTTCGATCCCGAGCTCGGCGTGACCCTGGAGACCTTCGGCGATCTCGCGTGCAACGATCTGCATCGTGTACTCATCAAAGGCCGTGGTGAATACGAGGCTCGAAGGTCTCGACG
>JAMHUH010000846.1:0-18298 GCA_035904925.1 Nannocystaceae bacterium | reverse complement strand
GAGCGCTGGCAGGTCGGGCCGAATCGGGATCCCCGGGTCCTCGCGGCGATCCGTCGCGAGCGCGCGATCGGCCGCGACCTCGCCTCGCTCACCGACACGCTCGAGGGCGCCAAGAGCTGCGAGCTCGGTGCAGCGATGACCCACGTCGAGCTCGCGCTCGACTTGGCGCTGCGGGCTTACGAGGGCCGCGGCCGCAGCGAGATGCCGGTGTGGACCGCCGAGGACCTCGCGGATCGCTGCGGCTGAGACCGCGGTTTCAGGCGGCTCAGTTCTCGTGCGCGCGAACGAGATCGACGACGTCGTCGACCAGCTCGCGCAGCACCGCTCGGCCAACGTCGTTCGCCGGGCCCTCGGCCTCGACGCCGCGCGCCGAGGGTGCTCGCCGCGTCGCCAACATCCGCTCGACCACCGCGACCACCTGCTGGCGCATGCTCTCGCGTCCAGCCTTGAACGCGATCCGAGCGACCTCTTCGTCGTAGGCGTCGAAGGTGTAGGGCGTGTCGGCGTGCGCGCCCTCGAGCTCGCGCCAAAAGTCTTCGAAGTCCTGCCAGACCAACAGTTGGATGGGTGCCGCGCTGTCGTTCATGGTCAGCGTGGTGGTGATCCGGCGAGCCGAAACGATCACGCTTTTCGATCCTCCCGAGCCAACGCGTTTCGCGCCGGCCTGGCGCCGGCTCAGAGGCCCATCTGCTTGGCGATGATGACCTTCATGATCTCGTTGGTGCCCGCGAAGATCCGCTGCACCCGCGCATCCATATAGGCGCGCGAGATCGGGTACTCGAGCATGTAGCCGTAGCCGCCGAAGAACTGCAGGCACTCGTCGACCACGCGGCCGAGCATCTCGGACTGCCAGAGCTTGGCCATCGAACACTCCTTGACCAGGTACTCGCCCTTGGTGTGGCGGCGGGTCAGCGCGTCGAGGAAGTGGCGACCGACCTCGATCTCGGTCGCGACCTCGGCCAGCTTGAACTGGGTGTTCTGGAACTTGGCGATCGGTCGGCCGAAGGCTTCGCGCTCGCGCACGTAGGCGAGCGTGTCGATCAGCACCTGCTCCGCGCCCGCTTGGCAGCCGAGCGCGACCATCAGGCGCTCTTGCTGAAGCTTCTGCATCAACATCATGAAGCCGGCGCCCTCGGGTCCGAGCCGATTCGCGACCGGCACCCGACAGTCCTCGAACGCGAGCTCGGCGGTGTCCTGCGAGAGCATGCCCATCTTGGCCAGCTTCTTGGCCTTGATGAAGCCGGGCGCGCTGGCCTCGACCACGAAGAGCGAGATGTTGCGATGCGGGTCGTTGGCCGCCTTCTCGTCGGCGGGCTCGGTCTTGGCCGCGACCACGCACAGATCGCAGAGCATGCCGTTGGAGATGAAGGTCTTCGAGCCGTTGAGGATGTAGTGATCGCCCTCGCGCTTGGCGGTCGCCTTGATCGCCGCGAGGTCCGAGCCAGTGTTGGGCTCGGTCATCGCGATCGCGGTGATCAACGAACCATCGATGCAGCCCGGCAGCCAGCGCTGGCGCTGCTCGTCGGTCCCGAAGCTGTGGATGTAGGGCACGACGATGTCGGAGTGGAGCATCAGCGCGAAGCCAGACTCGTGCACGCGCGCGAGCTCCTCGACGATGATCACCGAGTGGAGGAAGTCGCCGCCCGGACCTCCCCACTTCTCTTCGACCCAAGGGCAGAGCAGCCCGGTCTCGCCGGCCTTGGCCCAGATCTCGCGATCGACGCTGCCCTCGGCCATCCAGCGGTCTTGCTGAGGCGCGACCTCGCGTTCGCAAAACTCGCGCACGGTCCGGCGAAAGAGCTCGTGGTGATCGTCGAAGAGGTCCCGCTTCATCCTGCGAACATTGTACCCTGGCGCGTGCGCTTCGATGCCTCCTTCGAGCCGCGGCCCGCGACGCTCGACCTGTGGTTCATCGATCTGGCGATCGAGGCAAGCGACGACGAGTGGGGCCTGCTGGCCGCCGACGAGCGCGAGCGGGCCGAGCGACTGATCATCCCGAGCAAGCGGCGGCAATCGGTGCGGGCTCGGGCGGCGCTGCGCCGGGTGCTCGCCGGCTACGTCGGCGAGCGCGAAGCGGCCGCGCTCCGCTTCGGCTACGGCGACCAAGGCAAGCCGAGGCTCGAGCACCCCGACACGCCGACCTTCAACCTCTCGCACTCGCACGAGATCGGGCTGCTCGGCGTGGTCCTCGGCGAGCTCGAGCTGGGCATCGACGTCGAGCACGCTCGACCCGGCCGGGCCTTCTCGTCGATCGCCGAGCACTTCTTCACGCTCGACGAAGCCGCGTGGCTGGCCTCGCTGGGGCCTCACGACTGCGCGCGCGGCTTCTATCGAATGTGGACCCACAAGGAGGCCTACCTCAAGGCGCTGGGCACCGGGCTCTCGTTCAGCTCGCGCGGGTTCTCGCTGGCGGTCGACGACGAGCCGGCCTCGCTGCGCTCGACCAGCTATCCGGGCGACCGAGCCGAGCGCTGGCGCTTCGCTCGCTTGGCTTGCCCGCCGGGCTACGCCGCGGCGGCTTGCTGGGCTGGCGGCCCGCTCGAGCTGCGCTGCTTCGTCGCGCCCGGCAGCGGCCCCGAGTGCGGACTCGAGCGCGAGCCTGATAGCCTGCTCGCGGACCGCCCATGAGCCTCGCCCGTCAGCGCGCCAGCGTCAGCGCCTTCGTCGACGCCTCGCTGCTCGAGAGCCCCTGGCTGCGTCGGCTCGAGCGGATCAGCTTCTTGGGCACGCTCGACGGTCACCCCCGCAGCCGTCGGACCTCCAACCGCTTCGAACACTCGCTCGGCGTCGCGACGCTGGCGGCCGAGGCCACGCGGGCGCTCGAGCTCGGGCCCGGGCCGAGCCGGCTCTTCGTCGCGGCCTGCTTGCTGCACGACGTCGGCCACTACCCGCTCTCGCACGCGGCCGAGCCGGCCTTCACCAAGCAGCTCGGCGCCAGCCATCACGAGGTCGGGCGCTGGATCGTGCTCGGCGAGGGTCCGATCCCACGCGCGCTCTCGCTGCGGCCCTTGCTCGAGCTGCACCACATCGATCCCGAGGCCGTGTGGGCGCTGATCGATCGCGGCCCTTCGCTCTCGCTCGAGCTCGCGCCGCTGGCCGAGCTGCTGCAAGCGCCGATCAACCTCGACACGCTCGAGGGCATTCACCGGGTCGCTCGCGACTTTCGCCTCCGCGCGAGCAAGCTGCCCGAGGCGATCTTCGTGGCCAGCGGCGCCGGCCTGGCGATTCGGGCCAGCGCCCTGCCGGCGATCGATCGCTTCTGGCAGCTCAAGGACCAAGTCTACGATCGCGTGATCAACCTGCCCTCGAACATCCTGGCCGAGGCGCGCCTGTGCGAGCTGGTCTGCGATCGCGTCGACGCGGCCGTGTTCGACGACTTCGAACACTTCGACGACTCGGCCCTGCGCCGGCGCCTCGGCGAGCAAGCCTTCGTCGGCGCCGCGCTGCACGGGCGCGACGACGACGACTACGAGCTGTGGACCCGGGCCGACTACGGCGATCAGATCGCCGGAGCGACCGGCTCGAGCGAGGCGATGCCCCTGCTCTCGCGGGTCCGCAAGCGCTACTTCGTCGATCGCAGCGTGCTGCCCCAGGCCGGCGCGCTGGCGCTCGGCGACTGGCCCAAGCGCTACCGGCACGAACGCGTCCGCTCGTGGCTGGTCTCGCGCCGCAAGGATCAACTCGCGCTCGACCTGCCCCGCTTCAGCGAAGAGGCGCCCGAGATCTGATGGTCCTCGACGAGCAACCATCGGCGCTGGCGCCCTGCTTGCCGCGGATCGGTCTCGACCCCGCGCAGGTGCCCGCTTTGCTGGCGGCCGAGCACTTCTCGCGCCAGCAGCTCGCGCTCGCCCGCGCCTGCCTGGCCGAGACCCACACGCCGGGTCTGGCGATCTTCGCGTTCGGCTCGCTCGGTCGGCACGAGGCCTCGAGCGAGTCGGACCTCGACCTCGCGTTCCTCTACGACGGCGACCGGATCACGCGCGAGCAAGCCGAGCTGCGTCGCCGCGAGGTCGTCGTGCAGCTGCGCGGCGCGCTGGCCCTGCCGATCCCCGAGAAGACCTTCGATCAGGCCATCGACCTGCGCGCGCTGACCCGCAACATCGGCGGGCGCCTCGACAGCAACGAGACCCTGACCTATCGCGCGCTGTTGCTGACCGAGGGCGCCTGGCTCGACGACGCCGACGCGGGTCGGGCGATGAAGCACGCCGTGTTCTCGGCCTACGCCAACGCGACCATCTCGCGCGGACGCTTCCTCGGCTCGCTCGGCAACGATCTCCACCGCTACTACCGGACACTGTGCATGGACTACCGGCACAAGGTCGAGGAGCTCGACAAGAGCTGGGCGATCCGCGTGGTCAAGCTTCGTCACTCGCGCAAGCTCTGGCACCTCGCCAACCTCGCCTTGCAGTGTTGGTTGGTCGACGCGATCCACGACGATCGCGAGCGCGACATCAGCCTCGCCAGCCGGATTGGCTGGCCCTCGCTGCTGCGCCTCCATGGCGCGCTCGAGCACTTTGGCGCGCCCGAGCTGGGCGCTCGGGCCTTCGAATGTCACGAGTTCTTCTTGGCCGCGCTCGGTCGGGCCGAGGTCCGCGACGAGCTCGCGGGCCTCGACTACGAGCGCTGCGACGACTCGGCGATCTATCGGGCGCTGCGGGCCAACGCCGAGTGCCTCGACGAGGCTACGGCCGACATCGTCGAGCTGCTCTTTCGCCGCTGCCGACGCTTCATGGTCCGCTTTTGCATCTTGTGATCAGGGCGTCGACTTCGAACTCGAGCGACTCGCCAGCGCACGGACGCAGGGCTCGAGCGCGCCGACGAGCGCCGCCAAGCGATCGTAGTCGAGCGTGTCCGGGGTGTCGCTCGGCTGGTGATAGTTCGGGTTCCGAAAGGTCGCGGTGTCGGTGATCATCACCGCCTGCGACCAGCCTTGGGCCCAGAAGCTGGCGTGATCCGACCAATCGATCCCGGTGATGCTGGCCGGCGCGGCGATCGACTCGACCGGGATCGAGCCATGCGCTTCGAGCTCGGCGACCACCCGGCGAACGAGCGGCCGCGCGCCGTTCTTGCCGACCACCGCGACGAAGTTGCCGGCGTCGGGATAGAGCGCAGCGATGATCGCCGGATAGTGCTGGCTCTCGGGCTCGTCGCGGTAGTAGCCGATGCTCTCGAGGCTCAGCATCGCGCTGACCTCGTGGCCAGCCTCGCGCAGCCCTCGGGCATAGACGCGGCTGCCCATCGCCTCGTCGTCGCGAAAGTAAGGAGGCTCCTCGTTGACGAAGGCGACGAGGCGAATCGTGCGATCGAAGCTCGCGCCCGCGAGCAGGCGCGAGAGCTCGAGCAGCGCGGCCACGCCCGAGGCGTTGTCGTCGGCGCCGGGGTTGCCCATGCAGGTGTCGTAGTGGGCGCCGATGACCACCAGCTCGGGGCTGCGGCCGGGCAGCTCGATCTCGAGGTTCGCAACCTCGCGGCCCTCGACCATGAAGCCGAGCGTGCGGACCTCGTAGCCCTGCGCCTGCCACTGCGCGCGGATGTAGTCGGCCGCCGCGACCAGCTGCTCGGGGTGGTCGAGATCGCGGCCACCGATCTTGCCCGCGAGCTCGTCGACGTGGCCGCGCAGCACGAGCGCCAGAGCAGCGTCCGGCTCGCTCGGCTCGCGCTGCTCGATCAGCTCGGTCGGCTCGGTCGGCTCGCGCTGCTCGAGCGGCTCGGAGGTCGCCCTCCGCGAGCAACCGAGCGCGAGCGCGAGGATCGGGAACGCGAGCGCGAGGATCGGGAACGCGAGCGCGACGATGCAGAGCGCTCGCTTCACGCTGGGCGCTCGCGCTCGACCGCCGTCGCCGTCAACCAATCACCCAGCTCTTGCTCGAGCGCCGGGCCGAGATCGTCGAGATCGACCGGTCGCTGATCGGGCCCGAGCAGGGTCTCGCTCAGCGTGATGATGGCTTGCTCGCGATCGGTGAAGGTCGAGATCGGCAGCCGACTCGGCACCTGCGCGAGGATCTTGCCGACCAGCTTGTGCGCGCCGCTGACCCACCACGAGCCGCCCTCGAACGCGATCACGACCTGCAGGCGATCACCGAGCTCGGCCAACGCGAGCGCGATCTTGCGGCGCAGCGCGAACTCGGCCAGCTCGCTGCCCGAGCTCGAGATCAGCAGCAAGCCCGCGCCCTCGGGGTTCTCGGTCAGGGCCGACGAGAGCTCGTCGTGGACCCGAGCGAACATCGCGTCGTCGATCACCCCGCGCGAGCACCAGATCACGACCGGGCCCCAGCGCAGCAGCGCTTGCTGGTCCGACCGCAGACGCGTCTCCAACTCGGCCATGGCCTCGACGATAGCGCGTCCCTGGCTCGCCGTGGGGTCAGGGCCCCGGTCGGAAGAAATTGGCCCTCCAAGTGCCGAGCTGCGACACGAGGGCGAGGCGCGAAGAGGGAGTGTACCGGGCTACTCGACCGATGAGCAACAAAGCCATCGTGGCGCAGTGCGGCGCCTGGATGGTCGATTGACTTCGACCGGGGCCCTCACTTGCTGCGGATCCACATGGCGCGCTCGAGGCCCGCGTCTGGGCCGAGGACCGCTTCGACGTCGGCGATGAAGCGGCGCGCGTCCTCGGGGTAGCCCGCCGTCGCTCGCAAGCCCGCCACCTCGTCGGCGAAGTAGCGGTTGAAGGGCCGGAGCAACAGCTCGCGCAGGTACTTGGCCAGGATCGACCCCCACGAGATTCGTGGATCGAGTCGGTCACCGCCGACGAAGAAGCCGAGCTCGAGCTCGCCGCCCGCGAGCGCGAGCCGATAACGACTGGCCTCGCGGGCCTCGCCGAGCACCTGGATCGTGCCCGCTTGGGCGGCCTCGAAGAGCGCGCCCTGGTCGTGCTCGGACGCCAAGCCAAAGCCTCGCCGCAGCGCGGGCACGTAGGCACGCCGACCTCCGGCCATGTCACAGGCCACGCTCGTACGCGACCCAGCTCGGCGCTCCGCGCCACGGACTGCCAACTCGCGCCAGGCCAAGTCGGCCATGCGCAGGACCGCGTGGGTCGACCAGGTGTTCTTGGTCCCGCCCGCGCGCAGGTGCTCCTCGTCGAGCTCGCGATTGACCCGGGCGGCGTCGATCAGATCGGCGCGATACCAGAGCGGCTCGACCCCCTCGCGCTCGCCGACCTCGCGCAGCTTGGCCCCGAGCTCGAGGATCTCCCCGCGATCACAGACCAGCGGCAGCGCCTCGTCGAGCGCGCGCCACCAAGGCGCCCGGCGATCGCCGGCTCGCTCGAACTCGCGGACCAACACCAGGTCGAAGAGCTCGCCCACGCTCGCTGGCAGCTCGCCATGCATCCAGACGATCGTAGCCAACGCCGTCCGCTCGAGCCGGGCCAGCTTGCGAGCGCCCTGATGGATCGCCTTGCTGTCGCCGACCTCGATCCGCCCGTCTCGACAGGGCGGCTCGGCGACGATCGAGGCCAGGCGCTCGCGCAAGCTGTCGCGCTCGGGCACGCGCGCGACCGTCTTCTTGGCGCGCTCGTTCGCTCGCTCGCGGGTCGCGAAGCCACCGATCACCAAGGGTCCGAGCGTCGGCCCGAGCCCGGCCTCGTCGAGGCCGATTCGGATCAGGCTCATCGGCCTCGCTCGCGGCAGACCTGGGCGAAGCCGGCGAAGATCGGCGCGCCGCTGCTGCGTCGCTCGCCGCCGCCCTCGGCCGAGCCGTCGAGCCACTCGGGGTGCCACTGCACGCCAGCCACCCAGCGCTCGTCGTCGATCCACTCGACCGCCTCGATGATCCCGTCGGGCGCCCAGGCGGTCGCACGCAAGCCGGGCGCGAGCTGCTTGATCGCCTGATGATGGACGGTGTTGGTCAGCAGCGTGGTCGCGGCCTCGAAGCGATCGGCGACCCACGAGCCCGGCTCGAGTCGAACCTCGTGCTCGAGCAGCTCGTAGCGCTCCCACTCGCGGTGGACGAGGCTGCCCTCGATCTGGGTCGTGATGTCTTGATAGAGGCTGCCGCCGAGCGCGACGTTGACGACCTGATGCCCGCGGCAGATCCCGAGCACCGGCTTGCCCAGCTCGAGCGCGACCGCGATCGCGTCGAGCTCGTAGCGATCGCGGATCGCGTCGCCGCCCCACTCCGGCCGTAGCGGCTGCTCGCCGTAGGAGCCGGGCGCGACGTCGGCTCCACCTTGCAAGACCAGGCCCTCGCACTCGCCGAGCAGGGCCTCGAGCGCCGCCCGATCACGCAGATCGAGCAGCGGGATCGGCAGCGCGCCAGCCCGCCACAGCGCGGTGGCCATCTTTTGCTCGGTGTACTGGAGCGCCTTGCCCTTGAAGATCTTCCGCTGCGGATCTTCGTGCATCAGGCAAGCCGACACCGCGATCCGAGGGCGCGCGCTCATGCGGCCTTGCCCTCGGGCAGCAAGCCCGCGCGGATCAACAGCGGATCGAGCTCGGGATCGCGGCCGCGGAACTCTCGGTAGAGCTCGGCCGGATCACGACTGTCGCCGCGGGCGAGGATCACCCGACGGAAGCGATCGCCGATCTCGCGACTGAACACGCCGTGCTCCTTGAACGCCTCGAAGGCGTCGGCGTCGAGCACCTCGGCCCACTTGTAGCTGTAGTAGCCCGACGCGTAGGCGATCGGTGAGGCGAAGAGGTGGGTGAAGCCGCAGATCATGGCGTAGTCGGCCGGCAACTCGACGACGGCGAAGGGCTGCAAGGCCGCGCGGCAGAATTCCAGCACCGGCGGGTGATCGCCGCCCGCGAGCAGCTTGGGCGCGAGCTCGAGGTGGAGCGCGAGGTCGAGGCTGGCGAAGCCGAGCTGACGCATCATCCCGCTCGCGCTGCGGAAGTTGCGGGCGCGGATCAGCTTGTCGAAGAGCTCGTCGGGGATCCGCTCGCCGGTCTCGTGGTGGCGCGCGAAGAGGTCGAGCGCCGCTCGCTCCCAGCACCAGTTCTCCATGATCTGCGAGGGCAGCTCGACGAAGTCCCAGGCCACGTTGGTTCCCGCCAGGCTGCGGACCTCGACCTCGCTGAGCAGGTGATGCAGGAGGTGGCCGAACTCGTGAAAGACGGTCTCGACCTCGCGGTGGTTGAGCAGCGCCGGCTTGACCACGCTGCTCGAAGCCTCGCTCGAGTGAATCGGCGCGGTCATGTTGCCGCAGATCAACCCGAGGTGCGGGGCCGCGTCGGGCATGCCGGGCTCGTGGGTGAACAACGCGTTCATCCACGCGCCACCGCGCTTGCGCTCGTTCGGGTGCAAGTCGGCGTAGAAGCAGCCGAGCGTGCGATCGCCCTCTTTGACCGCGTAGGTTCGGACCGGATCGCTGGTCGTGCTCGGGTCGTGCCAGGTCGGCAGATCGTCGATCGCCTCGACTCGAATGCCGTAGAGCCGCTCGACCAGTTCGAACATGCCGGAGAGCACGCTCTCGAGCGCGAAGTAGGGCCGCAGCGCCTCCTCGTCGAAGTCGTAGAGGGCCCGGCGCTGCTTCTCGGACCAGTAGCCGACGTCCCAGGGCGCGAGCGAGACCGACTCGAGCGGCAAGCCCTCTTGCGCGGCGCGGAAGCTGCGGAGCGCCTCGGTCTCGGCGGCGAAGAAGCCCTCGGTCCGGACGCGAAGATCGTCGACGAACTCGCGCGCGCGCGCGCCGGTCTTGGCCATGCGATCTTCGAGCACGAAGTCGGCGAAGTTGGCGAAGCCGAGCATCCGGGCCTTCTCTTCGCGCAGCCGGAGGATCTGCTCGATCAAGCCGCGGTTGTCGAGCTCGCCGCTGCTCGCCCGCGTGTTGTAGGCCTGCCAGATCACGCGGCGCAGCTCGACGTCGTCGGCGTAGGTCAGGATCGGAACCAACGAGTGCTCTTGCAACGTGAAGAGCCAGCCGGCGACGTCCTTGCGCTCGGCGCTGGCCCGCGCGGCCGCCCGCGCGGTCTCGGGCAAGCCCGCGAGTCGAGCCTCGTCGCTGGGCGGGATCACGAGCTCGAACGCGTTGGTCGCGTCGAGCACGTTCTGCGAGAACTTGGTCGTCAGCTTGGCCAGCTCGACGTCGATCGCCGACAAGCGCTGCTTGTGCTCGACGTCGAGCGCGGCGCCGTTGCGGCGAAACGCGTCGCGCAGCTTGTGGAGGAGTCGAGCGCGGGTCGGATCGAGCTTCGCCGCCTCGGGCGTCGCCGCAAATTGCTCGAGCGCCCGAAAGAGCCCGACGTCGTGATAGACGCTCGACGAGAACTCCGAGACCGGCTCTTGCACGGCTTCATAGGCGGCCCGCAGCTCGGGCGTCGTCGCGACCGACTCGAGGTGACCGACCACGCCCATCGCCCACTCGAGCCCGCGGCCCATCGCCTCGAAGGCGTCGAGCGTGTTGGCCCGGGTCCGCGGCCCCTCGACCGCGACGATCGCCGCGAGCTCGGACCGAGCGCGGGCCAGCAGGTGCTCGATCGCCGGCTCGACATGCTCGGCGCGGATGTGATCGAAGGGGATTCGAAAGGTCTCGTGGACGAGCGGATTGGCCTCGATCGCGTCGGTCATCGGTGAGGGCCTTTTTGGCCCCGCGGCCGGGCTTTCGCAAGGGCCGAGCGCGCTCGCCCACGCGCATGGTCGCTGCGGGCCGCTCGACGCTCTCGCAGGCTGTGCTGTTAGGATGGCCCGTGCTCAGCCTGCTCCATCGTGCCGCCGCCCGACGAATGCGCTGGAAGAATGGTCTCGGCTGGACGACCGAGCTGGCGAGCCAGCCTACGCGGGACGAGCTCGTCCAGGGCGAGTTCGACTGGCGGGTGAGCATCGCGGAGGTCGACGCCGACGCCGAGTTCTCCGCGTTCCCGGGCATCGATCGCAGCATCCTCGTGCTCGCTGGCGCGGGCATGCTGCTCGAGGTCGGTGAGCGAGCGCCCGTCGAGCTGCGCGAGCGCGGCAAGCCGCTGCGCTTCTCGGGCGACTCGCCCGCGCGCGCTAGTTTGCTCGGCGGACCCACCCGCGACTTCAACGTGATGACCCGCCGCGGCGTCTTCGATCACCTGCTCACGAGCGCGACGCTCGGCCCGCCGCTCCCGCTCGAGCGCGCCCCGGGTCGCGTGTGGTTGGTCCACGTGCTGCGCGGACACGCGGTCCTCGACTCGCTGCAGGTCGAGGCCGACGACAGCGTGCTGTGCGAGTGCGAGTCCGGCGACGCCGCGCCGCTGCTCGTGCGTGGCGCTGGCGAACTCGTGCTGGTCCAGCTCGACCGTGCGGGCTGACCTGGGCATGGCCTGGTATGTTGCGACTCGTGCTCCAGCCCCACCAGCAAGCTTTCGTCGATCTGCTCGTTCGCTACGAGGTCGTCCGCTTCGGCGAGTTCACGCTCAAGTCCGGGCGCAAGTCGCCCTACTTCGTCAACGCCGGGCAGCTCCGCACGGGCGTGGCGATCGCCGGACTCGGCCGCGCCTACGCGGCCGAGATCGAGCGGGCCAATCTTCGCTGCGAGCTCGTGTTCGGCCCGAGCTACAAGGGTGTGCCCTTGGCGGTCGCGACCGCGATCGGCCTGGCCGAGCGAGGCCGCGACATTCCCTATGGCTTCGATCGCAAGGAGGCCAAGGATCACGGCGAAGGCGGCGTCTTCGTCGGGACTGCGCCCGCCGATGGCATGCACGTGGTCTTGGTCGATGACGTGATCACCTCGGGCCGCTCGATCAGCGACGTCGTCGAGCTGCTGCGCAAGTCCGCCGACGTGACCATCGCCGCGGCGATCGTCGCGGTCGATCGGCAAGAGCGAGGTCAGAGCGGGTCGGGCAAGACGACCTTGCGCGAGCTTCGTGACGAGCTCGGCGTCGACGTCCGGGCGATCGTGACCATCCGCGAGCTGGTCGAGTACCTGCACGGGCGCGAGATCGCGGGCCGGGTCGTGCTCGACGACGCGGGCAAGGCCGCGATCGAAGCCTATCTGGCCGAGCACGGCGGCGAGGACTGATCGATGCCTGCGCGTGCCCTGCCCTGCTCGCTCGCCTGCTTGCTCATGTCGATCGCGGCGGCGCTCGGTTGCGGCTCGAGCGAGCCGAGCGACGAGCTCGACCCCGGCGTCGTCGACGAGCTGGCCAGCAACCAAGGCTCGGCGAGCGGCAGCGGCTGGACCGGCAGCTACACGAGCAGCTTCACGACCACGAGCTGCGACTGCCCGACCCTCGAGGTCCAAGGCCAGTCGCTCGATCTTTGCTCGCTCGTCGAGCAGGCGCCGACCTCGATCGAGCTGAGCCAGGCCGAGGGCTTCTTGGTCGTCGTGCTCGCGACCGACATGAGCCCGAGCGACGCGATGCTGACCGGCGCGATCGAGGCCGACGCCAGCTTCGTGGTCGCCGGCCATCGCAACGCGTCGACCTTGCTCGGCAGCGTCGAGCTGCTCGCGCGGATCGATGGCACGCTCGAGTCGATCGAAGGGCAGGCCAAGTTGCAGGGCAGCGCGGGCCAGCGCTTGATCGCCGAGTTCGCGAACGAGCCGATCGATTGTCGCTGGCTCGGCACGCTCGAGGGCACGCGAGTCGAGTGATCGTGCCGGCCGCGAGGCTGGCACGCGCCCCCGCCGAAACTACCCTCACTCGATGTTCTGTTAGTAATACGAGGCACTCTTGGTGCTGGATCGCCTCGCCAAGATTGCTAGATTGGGGCCATGCGTAGGGGAGCTCTTTTCACATTCTTCAGTTCGTGCGCGTTCGTTTTCGCGTGCTCCGACGATGGCGCGGGCACCGACCAAGCCTCGGGTGAGACCGCCGACACCGGCACCTCGCAAGCCAACGACGAGATCGGGACCGAGAGCGGCACGACCACCAGCGACACCAACACCACGACCGACACCAACACCACGACCACGACCGACAGCGCCACCGACACGACGGCCACCGACACGGCGACCAGCACCACCGCCACCGATACTTCGGCCACCGACACCTCGGCCACCGACACCTCGGCCACCGACACCTCGGCCACCGACACGATGGCCACCGATACGACGGCCACCGATACGACGGCCACCGACACCGGCGAGGCCTGCGGGACGACGCTCTTCTCGACGGTCCGCGACTTCAAGATCGCGCATCCGGACTTCGAGTACACGATCGGCGTGGACCTCGGGATCGTCCAGCAGACCCTCGGCATGGACAAGAAGCCGGTCTACGCCGGCAACCCGAACACGCCCACGACCACGGGCGCGGCCAATTTCAACCAGTGGTACAACGACGTGGTCGACGTCAACCAGACCTTCGACGTCCCGATCGATCTGGTCGAGATCCAGCCGGGCCTCTACCAGTATTCGAACAACGACTTCTTCCCGATCGACGGCCAGGGTTGGGGCAACGAGGGCAACAACCACAACTTCCACTTCACCCTCGAGCTGCATTCGAAGTTCCAGTACTTCGGCGGCGAGGTGTTCGGGTTCGAGGGCGACGACGACCTGTGGGTGTTCGTCAACAACAAGCTCGGCATCAACCTCGGCGGCGTCCATGGTCCGATGTCGGGCCAGATCGACATGGACGCGCTCGCGGGTCAGCTCGGCATCGCGATCGGCGGCCAGTACGACCTCGACTTCTTCTTCGCCGAGCGCCACACCACGCAGTCGAACTTCGAGATCACCACGACCATCTCCTGCTTCGACCCGCAGTAGTCGAGCCCGGCCCCTCCGGGTCGAGTTGGCTTTACGCCCCGATTACCCGGCGCGGACGATGTCCGGGCCGGGTTTTCGGCATCTTGGCGGCATGAAGGTCTTCCGCGCGCTCCTCCTCCCCCTCTTTGCTCTCACCGCGTCGATGGTGGTGCTGCCGGGCAGCGCCAGCGCAGGCGAGGGTCACGAGCGTCTGGCCAAGGTCTGCGAGCACATCCAGTGCAGCGACCAGCAAGAACGAGCCATCGGCCAGGTGTTCGAGCAGATGCGAATCGACGGCAAGCCCGACCGCGAGGCGGTCCGCGAGCTGCGTGGGCAGATCGCCCAGGAGTGGCAAAAGGACAAGCCCGACGAGGCCAAGCTGACCAAGCTGCAAGACCGGGTCGCCAGCCACGAGCGAAACATCGCCGACCGCCACCACGAGGCGATGATGGAGCTGCACGACTTGCTCGATGCGGCCCAGCGCGAGCAGATCGTCGCGCTCCTGGCCAAGCACCACAAAAAGGGTGGCAAGGGTGGCAAGGGCGACAAGGCCAAGGCCGGCAAGGCCGGCAAGTCCAAGAAGTAGCAAGTCGACGAGTTCGCGAGCAAAGCGGCGATCGAGCAAGGCTCGATCGCCGCTTTCGCGTCGTGCTGCGCGAGCGAGCCCTGAATCGCTTTACCGAAGGGTTACCGGCCACCAACCCACTCGCGCTCGGGAAGGGCCAGATTGAAGTCGTGAGGTCGGAACGAAGCGGCCACACGGAAAGCGAACACCACAATGTCGATCATGAATCTGTTTGGAACCCGCCTGCTCACTGGTCTCGGCGCGTTGGCGATCGTCGGTAGTGTCGCAGGAGGCACCGCGATCGCGGGCAACCCCACCGGCGCCGACAAGGCCAAGCACGAAGGGATGGGCCCCGAGGTGAGCGCGATCCGTAGCGAGCTCGAGCAGCGGGTCGAGCCCGAGCGCGAGGCGATCGCGGATCTTCGCCGCCAGCTCGCCGACGAGTACGTCCAGGACCGGCCCGACGAGGCCAAGCTCGCTCGACTCCACGACGCGATCGAGGCCCACCGCGAGACGATCGGGGACATGCGTCAGGCCGCGCTGCTCGACATGCACGATCACTTGACCGCCGAACAACGGGCCAAGGTCGCGGCGCGAATGGCTGGCGAGCGCGGCCACGGCAAGCGCGGCGACAAGGCCGAGGGCAAGCGCGCCGGCAAGCGCGAAGGCAAGGCCAAGCGCGAGGGCAAGGCCAAGCGCGAGGGCAAGGCCAAGCGCGACGCGGGCTGAACCAAGCAAGCAGCTCGACCAAAGACGAGGCCGCGGACGACGAGTTCGCGGCTTCGTTCTTTGTTCGAAGCGCTCGCCGTCAGGCCGAGGGCAGCGCGATCACCCGTGGCACCGTGAAGGTTCGCCCGGAGATCCACACTTTCATCAAGCTCGAGAAGAGCAGCTGGCGACCGTCGTCGGTGAAGCGCGGCAAGTAGTCGCGCAGATCGTTGTGGGTCAGCAGCTCGAGCGTGGCGTCGCGGCGATCGAAGAGCGCGAGCTCGCTGCTGGTTCGAGTCGGGTTGCTGACGACCAAGGCCAGCCAACGACCGCCCGGATCGACCGCCAGGCCGAGCAGATCGTCGCGCTCGACGAGCGTGCGGACGATCAGGTCGCCCGGCGCGATGGTCTCGAGCTCGGGCCCAGGCAAGGCCATGCCGGCGTCGAGGGCGGCCGCGACCTCGTCGCTCAACGCCAGCGCCAACACCCGGACCTCGCCATCCTGGCCGAGCGCGGTCACGACGACGTTCAAATTCCAGACGCTCGTGGGATCGCGCGGTGGCAGCCAAGCGAGCTCGCGCAGCCGCACGCCCTCGCCGATGAACGCGGCCGGGATCCGCAGATGACTGGCGGCGCGGCGGCGATCGACGAAGTGGAGCGCGTCGACTGGAATGGGCGGGATCGTGGCGTCCGGCGCGATCGTGCGCGAGAGCATCGCAACCCGGTGGTTGTCGAGGAAGGTCGGCATGCGCAGCTCGACCTCGTCGATCTCGAGCAGCTCCTGAGCGCGCAGCGGCTCGCCATCGGCCCCGGTCCACAGCTTCAGTCGCGCACCGCGATCGGTCTGGGCGATCCGAGCCAGCACCGCGCGGCTGCCATTGACCCACGAAGGTTCGAACTCGGGCGCGAGCTCGCCGAAGTGCAGCTCGTCGGGCTCGCGCGCCGGCAGCTCGCCGATGTCGACGAAGCGGCAGCCGGGCTCATCGAGCTTGCGCCACGCTCGCGAGCCGAGCCGCTCGCCGCTGATCGCCAGCACTCGGCCGTCGCGGCTGATCTCGAAGGTCGGCCGGCTCGCGAGTCGAAGCTCGCCCTCGTGCAAGTCGGTGCAAGGCTGGGCCATGCTCGGATCGCCGGCCGCCAGCGCCTCGGGGCTCAGCCAAGCGATCTCGAGCCGCTCGGCGCTCTCGATCTCGAGCGTCTGCGCGTCGTCGCTGTACACGACCAGCTCGTGGTGGAGCAGCAGCGCGCCGCCGCCCGCGACGGGCAAGAGGCTGCCGGTGTGGAGCGGCTCGACCAGAGCCTTGGCCGCGTCGCCCGAGAGCGCCGCGTTCTCGCTGATCACGACTTGGTCGACGATCGCGGGGAAGCCCGGCGGTGTCTCGACCAGCTTGCGACCGACTCGGATCGCGTCTTCGAGCTTGAGCTCGTCGACGGTCGGGCGCTGGACCAGCACCTCGCGGTCGATCGCCAAGCGAGGCTGCCGATAGATGGCCTCGAGCGCTGCTTGGCCAGGCACGCGCAAGAAGGGGTCTTCACCGACATCGTCGACGCTGAGCCGATGCGGGAAGGCGAGGTCGCCGATGCTCAACGCGGCGTACTGGCGCCCCGCGAGGTCGTCGATCTCGTCGAGCGCCGGCTCGAGCTCGAGCCCACTCAAGTCGAACGCAGCCGGATCCTCGAGCACGACGAACCCGTAACCACCGAGATCGGCGAACTCGAGCACGAGCGGCAGGCCCTCGACCTCGGTGTCGCTGACGTAGTCGCGGGCGCGTGCCTCCCAGGCCGCGAGGCCCTCGACCTCGGCGATGAAGCCGGCCCGCTCGAAGAGGCGCGGATAAAAGTCGGTGCCCGAGCGCTCGTCGACGGTGACGATCATCACGCGTCGGGGGTCCTCGGCGGCGCCGCGCCCGGTCTCGCGGGTCCCGGACCAGGTCGCCAGACCGATCGCGCCGACGCAGAGCAGGCCCAGCAAGAGGATCCGCGAGCGAAAGCTGCGATCGAGTGCCTCGACGTCCGAGCTGCCCCGCCGAAGCAAACCCATGCCCGAAGAGCTTGCCACAGGTTTGCCCGCGAGGCTGGCGAGCTCAGCGTGAGAGCGCGGCTCGCAGGCCGTTGGCGAAGAGTCGAAGGCCCTCGCCGAAGGCCGGCGACTCGCCGGCTTCGCGTCGGGCGATCCAGCGCGGGTGGTTCTCGGCGTAGAGGAACGCCTCCGGGTGCGGCATCAACCCGAACACTCGCCCGCTCTCGTCGCAGAGCGCCGCCGCGCCGCCGGGCGAGCCGTTGGGGTTCTCGGGCCAGCGCTGGGTCGGGCGACCCTGGGCGTCGACGTAGCGCAGACAGATCTGACCGGCCGCAGCCAGCTGGGCCTCGAGCTCGGCGTCGGCGAAGACCAGCCGACCTTCGCCGTGACGCGCGGGGCACTCGAGTCGATCGATCCCGCTCAGCCACACGCACGCAGTCTCCGGCTCGCGGACCAAGCGGACCCAGCTGTCGCGATAGCCGATCCGCTCGTTGACGATCACCGACGCGCGCTGCGGCGCGAGCCGATCGCCCGCGTCACCGCGCTGCGCGATCGGGCCGGGCAGCAGGCCGAGCTTGACCAGCACCTGGAAGCCGTTGCACATGCCGATGACCAGGCCGCGATCGGCGACGAAGCGAGCGAGGTCGTCGCCGAGCCGAAAGCGGAGCCGGTTGGCGTAGACCCGGCCGCTCGCGACGTGATCGCCGAACGAGAACCCGCCGATGAAGGCCAGCACGTCGAAGTCGTGCAGCTGTTCGGGCGCAGCGAGCAGATCACCGACGTGGCGCTGCTCGACTCGGGCCCCGAGCAAGGCAAAGGCCGCGGCGGTCTCGGCCTCGCAGTTGAGCCCGTAGCCGGTCGGGATCAGGACCCGGACTTCGGCGCTCTGGCGCGGGTCGAGGCCATGAGCGGCCGTGGCTGCGGCGACCCGTGCGGGGTCGATCGGACGCGAGTCAGAGATCATGCAAGCCCTCCTCGAATGCCCGACGCAGCGGGTTCAGCTCGACGTTCAACACTGGTTGGCCCGCGCGCGTGGCGGTGATCCGCGACGTGTCCTCGACCTGGCCGAGCCGCACGAGCCCATGAGCCGCGAGCGCCTGCTCGAGCGCCGTGGTGTCGCTGGGTCGGGCAGTCAACACGATCCGGCCGGTGCTCTCGGAGAAGAGCAAGCCGGCGATCGGCAGCGCGCCTGCGGCCTCGTCGAGCGCGAGCGTCATGCCCAGCTCGCTCGCCAACATCATGTGGGCGAGCGCGACAGCCAAGCCACCGCGCGCGCAGACGTGAGCCGAGCGGACCCGACCGGCGTCGCGCTGCTCGACGAAGGCGAGGTAACGAGCCCAGCAGCGCTCGAGATCGGTGCGCGGGACATCGGTACCGGGGATCGACTCGGCCCGCCCGAGCTCGCTGCCGTCGAGCTCGAGCC
>JAMHUH010000845.1:0-2916 GCA_035904925.1 Nannocystaceae bacterium | reverse complement strand
TCGCCGTGCACTTGAGATGATCGAAGGACGAGTAGGCGCTCAGGGCGATGACCTGGTAGCCGCGACCATCGTCGCCTGCGAGCAGCTTGGGCAGCGAGACCGGGCCGCGCGCCTTCTCGAACTCGAGGTCGCGGATGTCGATCTGTGCGCCGGTCTGCTGCTGCGCGTAGGTGCCGAGCAAGACCAGCTGCGGCACGCCGAAGTTGCCGCCCGCGCCCGCGTCGGCGCCGGGCCAGAGCAACAACACGCGGACGCGCGCGCTCACGCGAGCACCGGCAGCGAGGTCCGACGCTCGCGCTGGAGTCGAGCCGCGAAGGCCTCGTCGACATGCTGCGCGACGATCGGATCGAGCCCGCGCGGGTCACCGAGCACCGAGGCCGCCGCCGCTCCGCAGCCGCCCATGCACTCGCTGCGATGCGGACACGGAGCGCAGAACTCCGGGGTCACGTCGCGGTAGGCGGCCAAGGCCGGCAGCGAGACCAGCTCGGCCAACGACTGGACCTTGGCGTCGCCGAGCGGGGCAGTGTGGAGCGTGCACGAGCGCAGCTCGCCGCGCGGGCCGAGGGCGAACTCCTGCATCTCGGTCCCGATCGGGCACGAGCTGAACCCGACGTGCGGATAGTCGGCGTGATCGATCATGCAAGGCGGCATCGGCAGCGTGACCTGCAGATCCATGCCCGCAGCGCCGCGCAGCTCGGCGGCCTCGAGCGCGTGGACCAAGTCGGTGCGCGAGGGCAGCAGCTCGGCCACGTGCGCGGCCGCGTAGCCAGCCGGCGAGAAGCGGCTGAGCGCGACCGTCTCGACCTCGAGCGAGCGCCAAAGATCGAGGATGTCCCCGACCTGATCCGCGTTCTTGCGGGTCACGACGATCGAGCCGACCACCGGCACGTCGTGGGCTCGCAGCGCTCGCACACCGGCGATCGTGGCCTCGAAGTGCGCGCCACCGACGACCGCGTCGTGCTCCTCGGCGCGGGTCGAGTTGAGCGTCACCTGGATCCCGCGCAGCGAGTAGCCGGCCAGCTTGGCCGCGATCTCGTCGCTGATCAGCCCGCCGTTGGAGATCACGAAGGCGTCGGTGTCGTGGCGCTTCAACAGCTCCATCACCGCGAAGAAGTCGGCCCGAGCGAGCGGCTCGCCGCCGGTCAGCGTGATGTGATCGAACTCGACCTCGCCCAGCGCCCGCTCGAGCAACGCGAGCAGCTCGGCGCTGGGCATCGCCCCGACGCTGCGGCCGTTGTCGCCTCGCCAGTCGTTGTAGCAGTAGCTGCAACGCTGGTTGCAGTGGCTGGTCAGCTCGAGGGCGAGGGCGTAGCGGCGAGGGCGAGCCACGCCTCGGAGTGTCTCATGGCTCGCGCCGCGAGTGCGGGCCTTCTATCCTCGCGACGCCTGGACTGGACCTCGCTCGGGCACGCGGGCTGGCTGATCGAAGCCGCGGGGCTGCGCCTGGTCTGCGATCCGCTGGTCGAGGTCGATCATCACGGCGGCGTGTTCGAGGTCCGCCCGCGCCGGCGCCTCCGGGCCGCGGCGTTGCGGGCCGACTTCATCTTGATCTCGCACCGTCACCCCGATCACTTCGACGTCCGCAGCCTCGCCCAGCTCGCCGCGCTCGACCCCGACTCGGTCGTGATCACGCCCGACGAGCTGGTCGCCGCGACCGCCCGTGCGCTCGGCTTTCGCAGCGTCCGCGTGGTCGCGGCCGGCCAGCTCGTCGAGCTCGAGCGCCTGCGCTTCGTGACCAGCGCGTCGCTCTCGAGCGACGAGTGGGGCGTGATGATCGGCAGCGACGAGGGCGTGGTCTGGAACCAGGTCGACACGGTCTTTCGCGACCTCGATCACCTGCGCGGGGTCCTGCGATCCGGCTTGGCGGCGCTCGGGGCCACGCGGATCGATCTGGTCCTGGCGACCTGGCAGCCGATGCTCGAGATCGCGGCCCAGCTCGGCCACGCGATCGAGTTCCCGCATTCGGCCTACGCGGGCTTGCTCGCCCAGCTCGCCGCGATCGAGCCCGGGGCGATCGTGCCGGCCTCGGCCGGAACCATTCACGCGGCGCCCTACGCCTGGCTCAACCAGATCGTCTGCCCGGTCGACGAGGCTCGCTTCTTGGCCGACGCCGCGCGAGTCTGCCCGAACGCGCAGGTGCTCGCGCTCGAGCTGGGCGCCCGCTACCGAGTGCGCGCGGGCACGAAGGTCGAGGTCGACGCGGACGCTGGCGCAGCGTTGATCGAGCGGCTCGAGCCCGGGCCCGAGCCGGAGTTTCGGCCCTTCACGATCCCAGCTTTGCACGATCCGGGCGAGTTCCTCGGCGCGCCCGAGTCGGTCGAGGTCATGCATGCGCAGGTGCTCGAATGGATCGAAGGCTCGCTTGCCCGAGCCCTGGTCGCGCACTTCGACGAATTCGAGGTCGATCGGCCGCTTCGCTTCGTCGTCGAGGTCGTGTTTGGCGATCGCACGCTGGCCCGCACGCTGGTCGTCGACGCGCAGACATGCACGAGCGTCCCGGGCTGCGATCCGAGCTGGGATGTCTACGACGCTGCCGCCGGCACGATGCTCTGGGAGGTCGTGGTCGGCCGCCGGCATTGGGGTGATCTGCTCTTGTCCGGCGGGCTGCGGGCGCGCTCGCGGGCTTATCGAGTCGATGCAGCGGGGCTGCATCGGGCTCGGGTCGGGGAGACTTTCTTGTATTATGCGCTGAGCTACGCCGACTCGGTCGCGCGCTCGGTCGCCTGGGAGGTCGAGCAGGCGCTCGCACGACGAGCCTGAGTCTCGAGGCAAGACGCAAAATCGTCGTCTTCGGCCGCCGCTCGATCTCGCTATCCTCACGCTGTGACCGCAACAGGCCGTCCTGAGCAGATCTTGGTCGTCACCCGCAGGCTGCTCATCTTCATTTTTGTTTCACTCGTCATCATCGGTGGGATG
>JAMHUH010000844.1:0-7106 GCA_035904925.1 Nannocystaceae bacterium | reverse complement strand
CGTCGCGCCTGCGCCGATCGTCGAGCCCGAGCCCGCACCCGTCATCGAAGCGCCCACGGACAAACTCGACAAACTCGACAAACTCGAAAAGCCCTCCGGCGCCAAGCCGGTCGTGCAAAAGAGTTTGGCCGAGGAGCTCGTGCTCATGCAGGCGATGTCGACTGCGCTCGCCGATGGAGATTCAAAGCAAGTGCTCGAATTGGTCACCGAGCATCGACGCGACTTTCCGCATGGGCAATTCATCGAAGAGCGCAGCGCCTCCGAAGCGCGGGCAATGTGCCGTGCGGGCAAGCCCAAAGCCAAGACCAAGGCCGAGCAATTCGCCGCGCGCTGGCCGAGCTCGATCCACCTCGCGGCGGTTCAGCACGATTGTGGTGATTGACCGCAACGGATTTCGCTCGACCTGGTCACTCCACCGATACACCCGACATGCGACACTTCACCAAACTCCTGTGCTCCTCGTTCGCCCTGCTCTCTCTCCTCGCTGGCAGCGCTGGCTGTGACGCGACGATCGGCAGCGACGACGAGGCTGGCGACACCAAGGCCGACACCGGCAATGACTCCGGCAACGACTCCGGCGGGTTCGAGCCGTGCAGCAACGCCAACCCCTGCCCCGACGGCCAGTTCTGCTTCAACGGCCTGTGCGCGCTCGGCTGCACCAGCAACGGCGATTGTGCTAGCGATCAATATTGCGACACCGACTCGTTGCTCTGCCAGAATCAGGAGGTCCCGACCTGCACCGCCGACGACGAATGTGGCGAGGGCCAGATCTGCGTCAATCAGTATTGCTCGACTCCGCCCGTCGACACCAGCTGCACCCCCGGCGCCCTGACCATGGACGGCTGCGAGAGCAACGCCATCTGCTTCGAAGGGGAGCCGGACATGCCCGCCTGCTATTCGATGCCGGCCTGCGCCGCCGACGGGACCTGCCCCGTCGGGATCCAGGGCGCAATCTGCAACGACGGCCTCCTGCCCGACAAGGACAAGATCTGCTTGGTCGGCCTGTGCAACACGGTCAGCGATTGTCCGACCGATTGGCTCTGCGTCCGCTATGCCGCCAATGATCCGATCGGGCAATGTGGCAATGGCGGGTTCGGGTCGCCCTGCGGGCAGGCGAGCGACTGCCTGAGCGGCAGCTGCTTCGAACCGATCCCGGGCTTCGGCGGCTTCTGCCAATAGTCGGGTTGCTCAACCCGCGAGCTGCTCGCGAACGCGGGCGAGCGCGAGCAAGTGCTCGGGCCGCGTTCGACAGCAGCCACCGATCAAGCGGGCCCCGGCTTCGAACCATCCGCGGGCCAGCGCGGCGAAGGCCTCGACCTCGAGCTCGCCGCCCGCCCACGCGCGATCGATCCACGCCTCGCCCGAATTCGGATAGGCGACCAAAGGCAGATCGACGAGCTCGCGCAGGGCCAGCAGAGCGCCCTGCACCCGCGCGGGGCCCAAGCAGTTCACGCCGATCGCAAACACGCGCTCGTGCCCACGCAAGGGCGCGAGCGCGTCGCTCAACGCCCGACCATCCGCGAGACAGAGCTGGTCGGGCGCGAGCGAGAGCGAGATCCAAGCTGGCGGCCCGGGCACGCGATCGAGCAGCTCGGCGATCGCCTCGAGCTCGGTCACATCCGGCATGGTTTCGAAGGCCAAGAGATCGCTGGCTTCCGAGAGCAGCGCGAGGCGATCGTGGTGAAACTCGATCAGCGCCGCGCGAGCGAGCCCATAGCCGCCGCGATACTCGGAGCCGTCGGCCAGGTAGGCGCCGTAGCTGCCGATCGACGCCGCGACCATCGCTGGCCTCGACGCTCGCCCCACTTCGTCGACCGCCGCGCGAGCGAGCGCGACGCTGCGACGCAGCAGCGCATCGGCCTCGTCGCGACTCAGCCCGCGCGCGAGCAGGCCCGGAAGCGTCGCTTGATAGGACACCGTGCTGATCACGTCGGCGCCCGCGGCCAGCCATCGCCGGTGAACCTCGAGCACCCGCTCGGGTTGATCGATCAACACCTTGGCCGACCAGAGCGGATCGTCGAGCTCGCAGCCGCAGCGCTCGAGCTCGCTGGCCAGGCCGCCGTCGAGCAGCGCGAAGGGCCACTGACGCAGCGCGCTCGGCCAGCTCGCGGACATCAGCAGCAGGCGAGGCGCCGCTGGGTGTGCCAGTGGGCCGAGGCGAGCAAGAGCGAGCCGCCGATCGCCAGGCCAGTGCCGAGCAGGCTGGCGGCGTGATCGATGCCCGCGTGTTGATGGCCGAGCGCGAAGCTCGTGGCCAGGAGCCCGAGCCCGAGCCCGAAGCCGCCGATCGCCCAGTGCGCCCCTGCACGCCAGGCGTTGAGGACGGCCGGGACGGTCAGGCCGACGATCGCGATCACCATCAGCCACTCGAGCTCGCCCGTCAGCAGGTTGCCGAGGTTGGGCAGCGCCAACAACAACACCGGCACCGCCATGCAGTGGACCGCGCAAGCCAGCGAGAGCATCGCAGCCACGCTCGTGCGCTTGGCCGCGACCTGATCAGCGCCATGATCATGATGATGATCGGCGTGCGCGTGGCAGTGCGAGGCGTGGTGGGAGTCGGTCATGCGGGGCAGCTCGTCGTCACTGTCTGACCCTTTCTACATCGATTCGCAAGCCCCCTCGCGACGCAGGATCAAAGCCAATGCTTGCACAGGTCTTCAACTATCGAATCCCCCACAGAGCCACGATTTGGCCGGCTTTTCGGGCTTTGGCCTCGTACACTCGCCCTCGTTCTCTCGATGCAATTTTTGTCGACATCCGCGGGCGCTCGGCGCTCCGCGGCTCGCGTGTTCGCGCTCGTGCTGACCTGGGCGGCCGGCGATCTCTCGAGCGAAGCCATGGCCGCGCCGCCCGAGCCCGAGCCCGAGCCGAGCGCCCCCGCGATCGAGCCGCCCGAGCTGCTCGAGCGATCGCCGGTGATCTATCCCGAGCTCGAGCCGCCGCGCGAGCTCGGCGAGGTCCGAGTCGAGATCACGATCGTCGTCGATGCCCAAGGCCGAGCGCAGCGCAAGCCCGACACCACGCCCACGCTGCGGCTCGGCGAGAGCGACGAGCTGCTCGGCCCCGAGGACGAAGCCCGCTTCATCGCGGCCGCCGAGGCCTGGATCGCCGCGCTGGTGTTTCAGCCGGCGTCGCTGGGCGGCGAGGCGATCGTCGTCGACTTCCCCTTCGAGGTCGTGTTCACGCCGCCCGAGCCCGAGCCCGAGCCCGAACCAGAGCCCGAGCCCGAACCAGAGCCCGAACCCGAGCCCGAAGCGACGCCCGAACCGGAAGGCGAGCTCGAGCTCGAGGTCGTCGGCGATCGCGAGCAACCACCCGTAGCGAGCGCGTCCGACTTCGACATCGAGCTCGCTCCCTTTCGCGCGATCCCACGCCGCAGCGCCGAAGAGCAGCTCAGCTTGGCGCCGGGCATCCTGCTGACCAACCCCGGCGCCGAAGGCCACCCCTCGACGATCTTCTTGCGGGGCTTCGACGCGGGCGAGGGCCAGGATCTCGAGTTCACGGTCGAGGGCGTGCCGATCAACCAGGTCGCCAACCCGCACGGCCACGGCCTGGTCGACACCCACTGGATCATCCCCGAGCTGGTCGAGCGCGTGCGCGTGCTCGAGGGCCCCTTCGACGCGCGCCAAGGCGACTTCGCGGTCGCGGGCAGCGTCGGCTATCACATCAACCTGCCCAGCCGCGGCGTCCGGGTCTCGGGTGGTTACGGCAGCTTCGATCGCAAGCGGGCCGTGCTGCTCTGGGGCCCGGCCCACGCCGACCCCGGCACCTTCGTCGGCGTCGAGCTCAAGGCCGGCGACGGGTTCGGGATCAACCGCGGCTTTCGAGCGGCCAAGGGCATGCTCGGCTACGCCCACCGCTTCGAAGGCGGCTGGTACCTGCGCACCCAAGCGAGCGTCTACGCGACCCGCTTCGAGAGCCCCGGCGTGGTCCGCCTCGACGACGTCGAGAAGGGCCGGCTCCCGCTCTGCGCGACCGACTTGGTCAGCCAGCGCTTTTGCACCTACGACCCCAACCAAGGCGGCGCCATCACTCGCTTCTCGGCCCAAGCCTTCGTCACCCGCGAGCGCGAGCTCGACGACTACGCGTTCGGCTTGTGGGGCATCCGCCAAGGCAGCCGCTTCGTCGACAACGCGACCGGCTACGTCAACGACGTCCAGCCCAACAACGAGTCCCCGCAGCGCGGCGACGGGCTCGACCAGCAGTACCTGGTCACGACCTTGGGCGCGAGCGGATCTTGGGCTCGCAAGTGGCGTTGGTGGGATCGTCCGCAGCGGCTCGAGCTCGGCACGCGCCTCCGCTACGACGAGGGCGAGGGCCGTATCGATCGAATCCGAACCGCCGACGCGCTGCCCTACAAGACCGAGTTCGCCAACGATCTTCGCCAGGTCGACATCGGCGGCTACGCGACCTTCACCTTCCGCCCGCTCGCCTGGCTCGATCTCGACGCGGGCCTGCGCTTCGACGCGTTCTCCTATCACGTCGTCGACACCGACGAGCCGCTCGTCGACCGCGAGGGCAGCCGCGTCCCGCGTCAGACCGCGACCGCGTTCGGCTTCGCCTTGCAGCCACGCGTCAGCCTGACCGCCTCGATCCGGCCCTGGCTCGACTGGCTGGCCGCCTATGGGATCGGCAGCCGCAGCAGCGACGCGACCGCGCTGTCCGAAGGCGAGTTCGCCCCCTTCGCGCGCGTGCAAGCGGCCGAGACCGGGCTTCGCTTCGTGCTCGCCGAGCTCGGCGATCGCGTCGACCTCGACGCCCGCGCGATCGGCTTTTACACCCACGTCGACCGCGACCTGATCTTCGACGAGACGCTCAGCCGCAACGTGCTCGCCGGCGCGTCGAATCGCTTTGGCGCGCTGGCCAGCGTCCGGCTCGGCGTCCGCGACTGGGCGGCGATCTCGACCAGCTTCACCTGGGCCGAAGCTTTCTTGCCGCCCGAGGGCGCAGGCGCGTTCGACTGGACCGCCGGCGCTCGAATCCCCTACATCCCGCGCCTGGTCTTGCGCGGCGACGCGGCCGTGTTCCACACGCATCGAGTCCAGGGCGAGCCGATCGGCTGGAGCGCGGGCCTCGGCGGCAGCTGGGTCGCGCCGCGTCCCCTGCCCTTGGGTCTCTATGGCACCAGCATCGCCGTGGTCGACCTCGGCGCGAGCCTGCGCTGGCGCTGGATCGAGCTGGGTCTACAATTTCGCAACCTGCTCAATCATCGCTACAACAGCTTCGAATACGTGTACCCCTCGAATTTCTCCAGCCCGACCGGCTTCGCCTCGATGTTGCCCGCCCAGCATTTGTCCGCCGGCGAACCCTTCAACGCATTCGCGACCCTGACGTTATGGTTCGAGCCGGGCGAAGTCGACGATTGGCGGCTGGCCAAGCGCCAGCGCCGACACACCCGTGCCCACGCGGAGGCTGGATCATGAACGCACGAATCGCTGGTTTGAGCATGTTTGGCCTGCTCGCCTGCGCGACCAGCTGCGGCCAGACGCCTGGGCATCCGGTCCTCTTCGACGTCGCGCTCGAAGCCCTGCCCGGCGACGACGGCGATACGGCTCGCTTCACGAGCGCGACCGGCTGGACCGTCGAGCTCGATCGCGCCGTGATCGCGATTGGCCCGCTCTACTTGTACGAGAACCCGCCGCAAGCCCGCGTGGCCGACACCAACCGGCCCCTGCACGCCCTGCTCGACTTCCACCTGCTCGACTTCAAGGTGCTCGACTGGATCGAGCCGAGCGCCCACGCCCACCCCGGCGACAACCTCTTCGACGGCGGCGCGATCAAGGGCGAGATGCTCGACCAGGTCGCCTTCGATCTGATCGGCGAGCCCGGCCAGATTTCGCCGGGCAAGGCCGGACTCGGGCTCGCACGCGGGGTCGCGGGCTCGGTCGGCAGCGTGTCGGTGATCTTGTGGGAGCCCAGCGGCGGCACGCTCGGGCCCTCCGACCTGCTCGAAGATCACCACGCCTACGTGATCGGTCGGGCCAGCAAAGAGGGCGTGACGATCGAGTTCGCTGGTGGCATTCAGATCCCCGACATCGGCGTCAAGCGGCGCGTCGACGGGCTCGCGGCCGCGTTCGAGCTCGCCGACGATGGGCTCTTGATCGTCGGCGTCGATCCGGCCGCGTGGTTCGACCAAGCCAACTTCGATCTGCTGCCGACGCAGAGCGAGCAAGACGAGCAAGGCCGCTGGCAGATCCGCGAGGACACTCAGGTCTCGATCGCCTGGAACCTCGCGCTGCACCGGCCCTACGCGTGGACGATCCGCTGGGAGGCCGACGCCGCCTCGATCGCCGACTTCCCCCTGATCCCGGGGGTCATGCAGTGAGCAACCAGCGGATCGTCAGCACCGAGCCGCCGCGCGAGCCGACCAGCGAGCCGCCGCGATGGCCCCTCGACGCCGTCGAGCCGAGCTGGTGCATCGACGCGAGCACGCCCGGCTGCTCGCTCGGTGCCGCCGAGACCAGCGCGATGCTGGCCACCGAGCGACGCGCGATCCACATGACCCGCGGCCGCGAGCGAGCCCAGCTCGTGCTCGCCACGAGCGAGAGCTCGAGCAAAGGCCAACGCCGGATCGCCGCGCTGATCGGCGTCAGCCTCGGGCTGCATCTGCTCGGCTTCGCGGCGCTGGCATGGTTCGGCGATGGCCTCGAGTCGAACATCGCCCATCGCGGGCGCGAGCCCTTCAGCAACGAGCGCGTGATCGTGCCCATCGATGTCGCGCCGCGCGAGACACCCGAGCCCGAGCCCAGCTTCGAGGCCGAACCACCGCCCGCGCCCACGCCTACGCCGGATGCTCGGCCCCTCGTGCATCCGCATCGCCACGCCGACTCGAACCCGGCCAAGCCCGAGCCCGGGGACGCGCAGCCATCGTCGTATGCCCTGCACGGGTTCCAGCTCAGCAGCGAGGGCACGATCGCCGCTGGTTCGGGCGAGGGTGATGCGTGGGGGAGTCCTTCGGGCAGCGGCCACGGCTCCGGCTCGGGCGGAGGCAGTAGCTCGAACCCCGAGCCCGCGAAGCCAGCCACGCCCAGCGCCAAGGGCCCCGACGTGCAAGCCAAGCCGCGCGGCAGCGTGGTCGAGCCCGACTACCCACCCGAGCTCGAGCG
>JAMHUH010000843.1:0-2516 GCA_035904925.1 Nannocystaceae bacterium | reverse complement strand
GCGAGGCTCGCCGCCCGAGGATCCAGCGCCCGCTCGGCGAAGCCGACGACGATCAAGAACGCATCTTGGGTCATGTACGAAGACGCGGCCCCGAACCCGCAGCGCAGCTGGCTATGCAGCACTCGCTTGCCGCCGACCGGCCGGACCTCGCGGCGACCCGAGAGCAGCTTCGAGATGTCGGCGACGAAGAACTGCCGCTCCGCTTTCTGGCCGATCTCGCGGATCATCCCCGGCGAAGGGTCATGCAGCCAGTCGAGGCCGACGCCGAGCTGCTCGAAGAGCGAGGCGACCAGCGGCACGCGGGCGATCAAGCGGCTCGAGACCAAGGGGATCGCGAGGTGGCCGATCGAGCGCTTGCGATCGTTCCAGCCCGGGTCGGTCCCGGCGCTGCCGATCAGCGCGAGCGTCGGGGTCGTCGGCAGCAAGGTCGTCGGCTGATCTTGGCGACGCATCCACTCGCGGGCGAAGGCTTGGTTGCCGGCCGGCTGCTCGCCGAGTCGGCTGACGACGAAGCAGCGCAAGAGCCCGACCTGTCCGGCCGCACGATCGTGAACGGCCGTGCAGGCGGCTTGGGCAAAGTCGGCCAGGCAGCGGGCCGAGCCGCACGCTTGGTCGAGCTCGCGCCGCAGGACGACCTGGCCTGCGCCCTCGAAGGGATCGATCGGTGGTCGAGTGTCCATGCCGCGCAGCCGACCACCACGCTACCGCGCTCGAGTGGCGCTCGTCGCCAGCGTTCTGAGCGGGCTTTTCCCTGGCCAGGGGGCTGGGTATGCGCTGGCGGTCGGCTCGCTCGTGCTGATATCGCGCGTCGCGAGAGGCGGGCGCCGTGCTCGAGGCTCAGGGGATCAGCTCGACCAAGGTCGACGCGCGCGGCGTGCCCCAACCCGTCGGCACGTCCCAGCCGGGACCTGCAGACCAGGTCGGGGTCGAGCCCGTGCTGATGTCGCGCATGCCCGGGCCGATCGGCGTCCAGTAGAGCTTGGGGTTGAGGAAGCCGAGCTCGTCCATGCCCTGATCGAGTCGGGCCTGGTTCATCACCGCGGCGATGCCCGACATCGCGGGCGAGGCGAAGCTGGTCCCACCGTAGAGCTTCCAACCCGCCTCCCAGTAGATCCAGTAGGGCGACCAGGGCGAGGCGGCCAGGGCGAGGTCGGCGGTCATTCGCTTGTTCGAGAGCGCGCCCGCGACCGCGGCCTGCCAGGGCGGCTGGGCGAAGCTCAGCGTCTCGCCCGAGCCCGAGCGATCCCAGGCTTGCTCGGCCAGCCAGTTGCCCTGCGCGTCGACCCACAGACGCGTGCCGCCGACAGCGGTCACGTAGGGGCTCGAGCTCGGCGTGTCGGGCTCGCCCGAGTTGCCGCTGGCCGCGAACAAGGTCAGGCCCATCGCCGCGCCCATCGCCGCCGAAGCCCCATACATGTCGCGCACGACCTTGGGCTCGGAGTCTTCGCGATGCGCGAAGGAGGTGGTCAAGATCGACGCACCATCGGCGGGCATGCGGGCGATCGCCTCGTTGAACACGAACACGATCGAGCTGTTGCGCGCGTCGGGACCGGCATAGGCGATCAGCTCGGCCTCGGGGGCCATCGCGCCAGCCCAGGCGGGGTTGAGCGTGGCCTCGACCGTGCGGATCACCGCCGGCTCGAGCAGCTCGACGACCTCCGGGTTGGGCCGGACGATCCCGAAGCTCTGCCAGAAGGTTTGCAGCCACTTGTAGTGCGGCCGCGAGCCCATGATCACGGCGATCTTCTGACCCGCGCCGCGATAGCCTTGCTGCCACAGCGGCTCGACATCATAGGCCCGGCCGACTCGCGCCGGGCTCAGACCTTGCAGCGGGTTGCCGGGGCCGACGTTCGAGATGTTGCCGATCTCGGCGCTGATCTGGCCGGTCGCGGCCGGGAGATCGCAGGTGACGATGCCCGGGCTCCGGTCGGCGACGAAGATCGGCAAGGTCATCGGTACGGGCGAGCAGTAGACGGGGAAGGGCGGCTGCCCGTGCTGCGGGTTCTTGCGTGAGCACTGGTGCAGCGTGGTCTGGAAGGCCTCGTTGAACTGGCCGACCGTGCCGGTGAAGTGCAGCAGCATGCCGGAGCTGGCCACGTACTCGACCGTGAACCCGCGGTACTCGAGCCAGGCCTGCAAGAGCGTGACGTCGCTGGCCAGGGGCGCGTGCTCGGCCAGGAACTCGTCGAAGTCGAGGTACTGGCCAAAGATGTCGCTCTGCGGGTTGGCGACCTCGGCCAGGAAGTCCTCGAGTCCGGCCGCGTCGCGCAGGTCGAGGCCGATCAGCGAGCGAAAGCCGGCCGCGGGATCGGCTGGGCCGAGATCGTCATAGACGCCGGGCAGCGGGCTCGGTACGCCGTCGGGGTGGGGGATCGGCTCCCACTGCTCGGGCGGGATGTCGGCGAGTTCGTCGGGCAAGTCGCCGGTCTCGCCCTCGTCGCTGCCTTGGTCGGTCGCGTCGGTGCTGGTCGAGTCGGTCGAGTCGGTCGAGCTGGTCGAGCTGGTCGAGCCCGTCG
>JAMHUH010000842.1:0-32014 GCA_035904925.1 Nannocystaceae bacterium | reverse complement strand
GCGAGGCTCGCGACGCTCGGACGCTTCGAATTCTTGGTGGATCGCCGCCCAGCGAGCCCGAAAGGTGTCGTCGTCGAGCAGACCTTGGTCGGCGAGCTCGTCGACGAACTCGGCCAGGTCATCGGCGTCGAGGTCCGCGAGCCCGCGCATCAGCAGGGACTGGCGGATCTGGGCCAGCGTTCGGGTTCCATCGAGCGTGTCGAGCAGCGCGGCGTAGCGAGCGTCGATCGCAAAGGGCTCGACGAGGTCGAGCGGATCGCGGACGACCACGAGCGACTCGCCTTCGCGCGACAATGGGTAGCGCTCGACACGGCGGAGCTTGGGTCGGTCCACGTCGGGGGATCGTAGTACGATTTGCCGGTGCGGATCCTGGCTCTGCTCATGGTTTTGGCCCAAGCGCCGCCGGATCCCGGCGAGGCGGGCGAGCCTGAGCGCCCACGTGGGGCGATCGCCGTGCACTGGCGCATGGGCGACCCCGAAGATCCGCCGGACGTCCCCGATGACTCGCTGCGCGCCAGCTTGCGCGAGCAACTCGCGGCGCTCGACGGTCGACCGAGCGCGAGCGTCTCGGATCGCGCCTTGGCTCGCGCTCGCGTGGCGGTGAGCCGCGAGCGACCGGCCGCCATCCTGGTCGCGTATGGGGAGCTTCGTGCGCGACTCGAGGGCGCCGACGCTGCGTTTCGCGAGGGGCGCTTCGACGAGGCCGAGCAGGAGGCGACGAGCGTGCTCACGGGGTTGGCCGAACACCCCGAGCTCCCGGGCGCGGCCGCGATGGCTCGCGAGGCGCGGCTCTTGGTCGCCGCGATCGCTTGGGCCGAGGGCGATCGTGAGGGGGCCGAGGCGGCCTTGCGCGCGGCCTTGGTGCTGGACCCCGAGGCCTTGCTCTCGACCCGAAGGGCTCCGCCGGAGTTGGTCGCCCGCTATCGCGCGCTCGCGAGCGAGCTGCTCGACGCGCGCGAGACCACCTGGATCGAGACCGATCGGATCGAGCCTGCGCTCGCGGCCGAGCCGGGCGTCGAGATCGAGATCGATGGTGTGCCGGCGCCGGATCGGGTCCCGCCGGGTGAGCACTTCGTGGTCGTGTACCGCGAGGGCCACGAGCCGGTCGCGTCGTTCGGGTCGCTCGATCGCGCGTCGGCGCTCGAGCTCGGGCGTGAACGGATCGCGATGGCCGATCCCGACGTGCAGGCTCGAGCCGAGGCCCTGTGCGGGGCGCTCGAGCTCGAGCTGCTGGTCTTGGCCGAGCGGCGCGGGGCCCAGGTCGGATTGCAGGCGCATCGCTGTGGCGCGGGCTTTGGGCCGCGCTGGATCGGCGAGCGCGAGCAGCTCGCGGCTGGCGTGGCGGCGATCGTCGCGGGGCCCTTCGAGGGCGAACGAAGCACGCTGCCGGGCGCGTGGCCGACCCGCCTCGTGATCGAAGCGCCGATCGAGACCTCGCCGATCGAGCCGCGACCGCGACCTTGGTATCGCAAGGGCTGGATCTGGGGCACGAGCGCGGGCGTGGTGGGGATCGTGGGTGGCGCCATCGCGACGGGCGTGGTGCTCGGGACGCGGCGATCGGGGGCTGGGTTGGTCGTCGATGCCAACGACTTCATTGGTTTCTAGGCGGATCGTTCGCGGACGCTGACTCGGTGGGGCGTTCGCGGACGCTGACTCGGTGGGGCGTTCGCGGACGATCGGGTTCTCGACGAGCAGGCTCTACGGTGGGAAAGAGGGTCGCCCGCTCGGGCTCAAACACGTCGCCCTTCGAATCGCGGGCGCTCTCTCCTTGGTTGGAATGCTCGAGGCGTCGTGGCGATCGTGCACAGAAGCCAGGGGCTCGACTCGGCGAGCTCGAGGTCAGGACGGCCTCACTCGTCGGGGTCGGCGGCGGTGATCTTGGTGCTGCGGCCGGCTCGAATCTGGATCGACTTGCGGGTCAGGACGCGCTCGGCTTCGCAGACCTCGGCGGTGCAGCGGACCTCGAGCTTGTGCCGACCTTCGACGACGGACTGCTCGGTCAGCGGGGTGCTGCCGAGCTTCTCGCCGTCGAGCCAGACCTCGGCCCAGGCGACGTTGGGCGCGAGCACGGTCAGCTGGCCCTCGCCGAGCGGGTCGAGGTCGAAGTGGAGCTGTTTGGATCCGCGGGGATCGAGCTCGACGCTGCGCGTGCGATGTCCCGCCGCTCGCAGCTCGGCCGTGCGTGGGCGGGCGAGCGCGAGTTCGAACGCTGGACCCTCGAGTCGGACGCCGTCGAGCCAGAGCTCGGCGTGTTCGGGCGCGAGGGTGATCTCGAGCGTCTGCGTCGCATCGCCGGACGAGCTGGGTGTGGGCTCGGCCGATTGTGAAGGCATGGGCGCTGGCGTCGGCTCGGCGGGTGTCGGCGGATTGGCGACGCTGGGCTGCGGTAGCGGGCGGTCGCGGTCGAGGAGCGGGAGCCCGAGCAAGGCGACGAAGAGCGCCGCTGCAGCGCCGAGACCGACCCAGATCAGCGGGTGGAGGCGCCGGGCTTCACGGGCCGGCGCGGCTTCATGCGCTGGCGCGGCTTCGATCGCGATCGCTCGGCCCGACACATCGGAGTCCGTGGCCTCGTCCCCCTCGCTCGAGTCCGGGTCGATGTCGAGCTCGTGATCGACGGCGGTGATCCGAGTCGCGAACGCGACGGTCTGGTGGACCGGCGTCACGTGGGTCGAAGGCGTCGCGCCAGCTCGTTCGCGCGGGTCGGCTCCGGTCCAGTCGCCACTCGCGAATTGCTGGCGCAGCGCGGCCGCGAGGTCGGGGGTGGCGAAGCTCGGGGCCAGCTCGGCTTGCAGCGGGGCGAGCTGACGCAGGAATTCGCGCGCGTCGGCGAAGCGGGCGGCGGGATCGAGCGCGAGCGCCCGCTCGAGCAGGCCGCGGAGCTCGACCGGTACGAGGGCGAGGTCGGGGGCCATCCACACGCCTTCGCGCGGGAAGGCCTGCTCGAGGGTCAGCAGCTCGTAGAACACACAGCCGACGCTGAACACGTCGGCGCGAGGATCGACCGGCTCGCCGCGGGCTTGCTCGGGGGCCATGTAGCCGATCGAGCCCATCACCCCGCGAACCTCGGCGGCGTCGACCGGCTTGGCGATGCCGAAGTCGACGATCTGCACGCGGCCGCTGCGATCGACCAGCACGTTGCGCGGCGTGATGTCGCGGTGGACGACCGGGAGCCGGCCGTGGTCGTGGCTGTGCGCGTGGGCGAGGCCATCGAGCAGCTCGCGGAGGATCAGCAACACGGCCCCGAGTTCGAAGCGACGATGCTCGTGGCGGACACGCTCGATCCAGCGCGCGAGCGAGGGTCCGTCGACCCAGCCCATCGCCGTGTAGAGGCTGCCGTCTTCGGCCCGGCCGAGCTCGTAGATCGGCGTGATGTTGGGGTGCGAGAGGCCGACGGCGGTCTTGGCCTCGCTGGCGAAGAGCTCGACGAAGCGGGGATCGGCGGCCAGCTCGGCGCGGATGGTCTTGACGACCAGGAGCTTCTCGAACCCCAGCTCGCCCGAGAGCTTGGCCAGGTGCACGTCGCCCATGCCGCCGTGGGCGAGCTTTCGAACCAACAGGTACTTGCCCAGCCGCGTCGGCGGATCGGGCTCGGCCAACGAGGCGATGAGGGGCGATCCAGGCAAGCAGGGCCATGATAACATGCAGCCCCCAGCGCGCGGCTCGTGAGCATGATCCAAGCAGTTCGCTCTCCGGGAGCTCGCGGCGCGACCCAGGGCCGGCGGACTGGAGCCATCATGCTCTGCTGCGTGGTCGGGCTCGCCCTCGCGGGCTGCGAGTCGAGCGAGCCGATTCGCGTGGTCCCCATCGCCGGTTGCGGGCTCGACCAGACCTTCAGCGGCCTGCGGATTCGGGTGCTCGGCGACTTCGCACCGAGCAGCACGACCGAGCTCCTGCTCGGCGCGGGCGAGACGGGCGAGCTCGGGTCGCTGCCCGAGGGCGCCAAGGGGGTCGCGGCCGAGGGGGTGTTTGGGGTGACGATCACGGCGATCGGTCGCAGCTATGGGATCGATCCCGAGCTCGCCCGAGGCCGGATCGCGGGCCGCTCGGGCCCGCTCCTGGCGATATGGTTCGCCGCGCCCGACTCGATGTGCGCGGTCGAGGCCACGATCGCGCCGCGCGAGGGCTTCGCTTGGGCCGAGCTCGCGAGCGGCGACGTGTTGATCGTCGGAGGTCGCGACGCGAGCGGCCTGCGTGAGGACCTGATCCACTACGACGTGCTCGCCAACCAGGCCCGATCGCGCTCGGTCGACCCAGGCTCCGGCAGCGCTCGCGTCGGCCACAGCGTGCACGCGCTCGACGAAGGCCGGATCGTCGCGCTCGGCGGCGCGCGGGCCAACGAGGTGCTCGCGGACGCGCTGGTGATCACTGGATTCGTGGCCACGCAAGCCGCCCCCGAGCTCGACACGCGCGAACTCGAGGGCCCGCTGGCGCATCACGCCGCGGCCGAGTCGGGCGCGGGCCGGGTGTTGGTCGCGGGCGGCTGCGCCGAGGTCGACGCGCTCGGGCAGTGCAGCGGGCAGGTCCACGCTCGCGCGGCCTGGCTCGATCTCGACGCGCTCGCGCAGGGCGAGCTCGAGCGCGAGCCGCTGCCGGATCTCGAGCTCGCCCGCGCCGACGCCTTCGCGTTCGTGGCCCGCGATGGGGTCGCGTTCGTGGCGGGTGGCTACGACGAGGCCGGGGTCGGGCTCACCAGCGTCGAGCGCATCGGACCGGGCGCGACCAGCTGGGAGACGATCACCGAGTTCGACGCCGACGCCCTGGTCGGCATGACGGTGCTCGAGGGCGAGCTGGTGATCGTCGCGGATCTCGACGGCGAGCTGCACTGGTGGTCGCGAGGTGGGAGCGGCACGCTCGAGACCAGCTTTCGAGCGCCGGCGCTGGTGCCCGCGATCGGTCCGCGGCCCCTGCTGAGCCTGCCGGGCGAGCGCATCTTGGTCGACACCTGGTTGTTCGCGCCCGGCTCCGCGGCGGTCGACCCGAGCGCCGAGATCGTCGACCTCGTCGGCAAGGTCAGCGGCGAGACCACGCCAGCTCGCAGCGCGGGATTGCAGCTCGAGCTGCGCGACGGCAGCGTCCTGCTCGGAGGTGGCAGCGCGCTCGGACCCGGCGAGCTGCCCTTCTTGGCCCGCGTCCGTCCGCTGCTCGACGGCCCCGACGAGCAAGTCCCCGAGCTCGCCTCGCCGCGCAGCGACGCCTTCGTCAGCAACACGCCGGGCGCCGCGACCGTCCTGGTCGGCGGGCTTCGGCTCAGCGGCGCCGGTGGATCGCCGGACGAGCCGCCGCCCGTGCACGTGCACGTGCGAGGGTTTCGCAGCCGCAGCTTTCGACTCGAATTCGAACTCGGCGCGGAGTCGGGCAACGGCGCCTCGTTGCTGCTCGGCCAGGGGGTCGCGCGTTCTTTGATGATCGCGCTCTCGCCCAGCCTCGCTCGGGTGCGCTTGCGCGAGTCGAGCGGCGCGCTGACCGAGCTCGATTGTGGGCTCGGACCCTTCGAGGCCGAGCTGCCCGCGGTGCTCGAGGTCGGCGAGTTCGGCGAGCGCGTGCGGGTGCTGCAGGCCGATCGCGTGGTCGTCGACTGCTCGCTTTCGGGCCTCGATCCCTGGCCCGACGAGGGCGGGTTGTACGTCGGCTTCGGGGTCTCCGGGCCCGGGGATCGGACCTTTCGTTCGCTGCGCTTGGCTCGGCAGTGAGCGGGACGTACAACCTGCGCCCGTGTTCGCGCCGGACGACTACGACTACGAGCTGCCGCTCGAGCAGATCGCCCAGCAGCCGCCGGCCGAGCGGCGCGCGGCTCGAATGCTGGTCCTGCTCGAGGGCCTCGTGCACGCCGGCATCGCCGACTTGCCGAGCCAGCTCGCTGCGCTCGAGCGCCGCCCCTTGGTCGTGCTCAACGACTCGAAGGTCGTGCCCGCGCGCGTGCACGCCCGCCGCGACGAGGGCCGCACCTTCGAACTGTTGATCTGCGATCCTGCGCCGCTCGAGCCCGGCGCGATCGTCCGCGCTTGGGTGCGCGGGGCCAAGAAGCTGCATCTCGATGATCGTCTGTGCTTTGGTCAGGTCGAGCTGGCCTATCGCGGCCGCGACGAGGTCGACACCCGCGCTTGCCAATTCGAGCTGCTGCGCGGCGATCTGCTCGAGGCGCTCGACGCGGGTGGCGAGCTGCCGCTGCCGCCCTATGTCGCCCGGCCGAGCGGGCCCACGGCCAGCGACCGCGAGCGCTACCAAACCGTCTTCGCGCGCGACCGCGGCTCGGTCGCGGCCCCGACCGCCGGCTTGCACATCGACGCCGCGCTGCTGGCCAGCCTCGATCACGCGTTCGTGACCCTGCACGTCGGACCCGGCACCTTCTTGCCGATGGACGTCGAGGACGTCCGCGAGCATCGGGTCGGGCCCGAGCGCTTCGCGATCTCCGAGGCGAGCGCGAGCGCGATCGCAGCCGCGCGCGCCGAGGGTCGACCGATCCTCGCGGTCGGGACCACGGTCACGCGCACGCTCGAGTCGGTCGCGGCGGCCCACGGCGGCACGATCGTCCCGGGCGTCGGATCGACCGAGCTGGTGATCGGGCCCGAGCATCGCTTTGCCTGCGTCGACATGTTGTTGACCAATTTTCACCTGCCGCGCTCGAGCCTGTTGATGCTCGTGTGCAGCTTGGCCGGGCGCGAGCGCGTGCTGGCTGGCTACCGCGAGGCCGTGCGCGCGGGCTACCGCTTTTACAGCTTCGGCGACTGCATGCTGGTCGATCGTCGCGACCCCACTCGATCGTCATGACCGCCACAACGATGGAAGATGAGCTGCGCCCGGATCCGGCCGCGGGCCTGAGCCTGCTCGGCAGCCTGCCCGAGCACGCGCCCCCGCCCGGGACCTTCGAAGTGATCGCCCGCGACCCCGAAGGCGACGCGCGATCGGGCCGGCTGTGGACGAAGCACGGCGTGGTCGAGACGCCCTGCTTCATGCCGGTCGGCACCTACGGGGCGGTCAAGGGCCTGCTGCCCGACGAGCTGCGCGCGATCGGTTCGCAGGTGATCTTGGCCAACGCCTATCACCTCACGCATCGGCCCGGACCCCAACGGATCCGCGACGTCGGCGGGATCCATCGCTTCATGCACTGGGACGGTCCGATCCTGACCGACTCGGGCGGCTACCAGGTGTTCAGCCTTCGCTCCCTGCAAAAGATCGACGACGCCGGGGTCGACTATCACACCCACTTCGACGGCGCGAAGGCTCGCATGACCCCGCGCAGCGTGCTCGAGGCCGAGGCCGCGATCGGTCCGGACATCTGCATGATCCTCGATCACTGTCCGCCCGGCGACGCCGATCGCGGGGCCATCCGCGCGGCGATGGAGCGGACGACTCGATGGGCGCGCGAGGCCGCGGCCTTGCGTCCGGAGATCCTCGCGCCCTGGCAGCTCTGCTTTGCGATCGTCCAAGGCGGCACCGACCTCGAGCTACGGCGCGAACACCTCGCGGCGCTCTGTGAGCTGCCCTTCGAGGGGTTCGCGCTGGGTGGCTTGAGCGTCGGCGAGCCGATCCCGCAGATGCACGCGACCTTCGCCGCGATCGTCCCGAGCATGCCCGCCGCCAAGCCGCGCTACGTCATGGGCATCGGAACCCCGGCCGATCTGCTGGCCGCGGTCCGCTCGGGCGTCGACATGTTCGACTGCGTGATCCCGACCCGGCACGCCCGCAACGGCCAGCTCCTGACCTTCGGCGGTCGGCTCAACCTCCGCAACTCCCGGTTTCGGACCGACGACAATCCACCCGATCCCGGCTGCGCCTGCCCGACTTGCCGCAGGTTCTCGCTGGCCTACCTGCGCCACCTTCATGTCCACGCGGACCCGCTCTACGTCCGGCTCGCCAGCATCCACAACCTGTTCTTCTTCCATCAGTGGGTCGCGGCCATGCGGCAGGCGCTTCGTCGTGGCCGCTTCGCCGTGGTCGCGGCCGAGCTGGCGGCGCTCTTGCCCAAGTCGGCGTGAGCGGGCGCTCATGGCTCGCCGCGTTGACCGGCGACCCGGGCACTGCTACCTAGGCCCTCCCTCGCGTCCTGGCGCATCTCGCGTCTGGTCCGGTGTTCCGCCTTTCGCCGGTCAGACGGCGTCGGGCTTCGCGTGATACTCCACGCCACGTTCGCCATGCTCATCTCGGCCACCTTGCTCCTCGCCGAAGGCGCCAGCAACCCGCTCACGGGTCTGCTCCCCTTCATCTTGATGATCGCGGTCTTCTATTTCCTCGTGCTCCGTCCGATGAGCAAGCAGGAGAAGGAGCGCAAGCAACGGATGTCCGAGCTCAAGCGAGGTGACCGGATCGTCCTGACCGGCGGCCTCCTGGGTCGGATCAGCCGGATCGAGCCCGACGAAGACGTCGCGATCATCGAGCTGAACGACAAGCTCAAGGTCCGCGTGCTCAAGAAGGACATCACCGATCTCGAGAGCAACGCGCTGACCAAGGCCAAGGACGACAAGAAGGACGACAAGAAGAAGCCGGACAAGGCCGCCGACGACGACGACGATGACGACGACGACAAGGCGACCGAATCGCGGAAGGCGGGCTGATCCATGCGTCGCTTCGTCAAGCTCAAGCTGCTCGGCATCTTCTTGCTGCTGACGCTGGCCACCTTGCAGGTCCTGCCCTCGCTCGCCAGCGTCGCCAAGTTCGAACTGCCCGATTGGATCGCCAGCACCTTCACGCGCAAGTTCCAGCTCGGTCTGGATCTCCAGGGCGGTCTGCACCTCGAGTATTCGGTCGCCGTCGACGAGGCGCTCGAGAACAAGCTCGACCAGATCGCTGGTGAGCTCGAGTCGGCCTTCAAAGAGAAGAAGGACCTCGACGTCGAGATCGAGCGCAAGGGCATCGACACGCTCGACATCATCTTCGCCAGCCCCGACGACGTCGCGCTCGCGACCGAAGACGTGATGGCCCACGCGGCCGACATGATCGAGGACTCCGACAGCGAGGCGCTGCGGGCCGAGGGCATCATTCGGCTGATCTACCCGGAAGAGCGGATCGCCGAGAACCGCAAGGCCGTGGTCGGTCAGGCGCTCGAGACCGTTCGCCGCCGCGTCGACGCGGCCGGCGTCGCCGAGCCCAACATCTATCCCAAGAACCGGCAGATCGTGATCGAGCTGCCCGGCGTCAGCGACACCGCATCGGAGCTGCGCGCCGCGGTCAGCCAGGTCTCGACCCAGTTCTCCGAGATCCTCAGCGCCAATTCGAATGTCCAGGTTCGGATCTCGGACGTCGGCGAGGACCCGGGCGCGATCGACATCGTGATCCCCGACAACGACGCCCGCGCGCTGATCAAGACGGCGTTCGGCGCTCAGAAGCTGATCCCGCAGGACGACGGCTCGCAGCTGCTGGTCGACGATCGGCTCGGCGCCGACGTCCTGATCCTGCCCGAGGACGCGGGCGCGCCCGACCCCGAGCACGTGCGGGTCGCGATGACCGAGCAGGCCCGCGACGCGGTGCTCGAGAGCTCGAGCGACTTTCGTCGACTCCTGCGCATGATCGAGCGGGCCGCGACCCTCGAGATGCACCTCGTCGACGACGAGACGCTCTACAAGGACACCGGCAAGCCCTACCTGCACGCGCTCTTCGACGCGGGCTACGTCTACAAGGGCCTCGGCATCGCGGTCAACGTCGAGGCCGACTACGGCCGGCCCGAGAAGGGCGGCGTGGTCGTCAAGGAGCCCTACGTCTTCTACGCCGAGAAGCGCGAGACCCTCGACCGCTTCTTCAACAGCCTGCCCGCGCAGTGGCGGCTGCCGCCGACCCACAAGATCGCCTACGGCAAGGAGACCTTCCCGCTGCGTCGCGGCGAGACGGCCGACTTCTGGCGGACCTACGTGATCCGCTCGCGCGCCGACATCACCGGCGAGAAGATCATCAACGCGACCGTCGGCTACAAGCAGGACACCGGCACGCCGCAGGTCGAGGTCAGCTTCGACAAGCAGGGCGCGCGCGCCTTCGACCAGATGAGCGGCGACAACGTCGGCCGCAAGATGGCGATCATCATGGACGAGATGGTCGTCTCGGATCCGATCTTCAACGAGCGGATCCCCAACGGCAACGTGGTCATCACGCTCGGCAACATGGCCGGCGAGTCGGTCCGCGAGCAGGCCAACGACCTGGTCAAGGTGCTCAAGAGCGGCTCGCTGCCGGCTCGGCTCAACAAGGAGTTCGAGATCCGGGTCGGCGCCGATCTCGGGCAGGAATCGGTCGAGCGCGGGTTCTTGGCCTTCGTCGCTGGCTTCGCGCTGGTCGTGCTCTTCATGGGCATCTACTACCGCAAGGCCGGCATCATCTCGGTCTTCGCGCTGCTGACCAACATGGTCCTGGTGCTCGCCTCGATGTCGCTCTTCCAGGCCACGCTGACCTTGCCTGGCATCGCCGGCATCGTGTTGACCATCGGCATGGCGGTCGACGCCAACGTCATCATCTTCGAGCGCATCCGCGAGCTGATCCGCGAGGGCTACACGGCTCGTGCGGCGATCGAGGCCGGCTACGACCGGGCGTTCGCGACCATCCTCGACTCGCAGCTGACCACCGGCATCGCCGGCTTGGTCCTGTGGCAATACGGTTCGGGGCCTGTCCGCGGGTTCGCAATCACCCTGCTGATCGGCATCACGACCTCCATCTTCACCGCGGTGTTCGCCAGCCGGGTGTTCTTCGACTGGCAGGCCAACCGGCGGGGCTTCGACCGAGTGTCGATCTGAGCCGAGAGGGACCACGCGATGGCTGACGAACAAACCACGAATTCGCCCGACCAGGGCAACGAGTCCAGCACGCAGGCCGAGAGCTCGCGCCCGACACGGCGCGGCCGAGGCTCGAGTCCCAAGGGCGGCGGCGAGGGGAGCAAGCAGAAGTTCTTCACGCTGATCAAGGCCAACACCAACATCGACTTCGTCGGGACCCAGCGATGGGGTGTGTTGATCTCGGTCATCGGGATCCTGCTGACCTTCGCGATCTTGATCTTCAACCGGGTTCAGACCGGGTCGGCGCTCAACTACGGCATCGACTTTCAGGGCGGCAGCTCGGTCAGGCTCGCGCTGACCCATGACATCGACATCGAGGAGCTGCGCGCCGTCCTCGAAGACGATGGCTATGTCGGCAGCTCGGTCGTCACCGTTCCCGACGCCGAGAACGAGGTCATGATCCGGGTCAAGGAGGTCGTCTCGATCAGCGACGACGACATGGCCGGCTGTCAGGCGGCGCTCGAGGCCGGCCTCCCGCCCACGATCAAGCTGCTCGAGGGTGGCTTCGTCCACCCGGCCGAGAGCAGCAAGATCTTCATGAAGTTCTCGGGCCAGCCGATCTACGGCGACGTCGAGCAGCTGCTCGGCGACGCCGGATGTTCGGGCAGCGCGTCGGCGGGCGTCGGCAAGGCCGACGAGTTCCCGCTCGAGTACGCGCTGATCGGCGTCGGCAACGAGATCATGCAGGTGATCGACAAGCGCTTCGGCGAGGGCACCGTGGCGGAGATCGTCGCGAGCGAGACCGTCGGGGCCAAGGTCGGCAACCAGCTCAAGCTCGACGGGGTCAAGGCCACGCTGATCGCGATCGGCTTCATCTTCCTCTACGTGCTGCTGCGCTTCGACCTTCGCTACGCGCCCGGTGGCATCCTCGCGCTCGCCCACGACGCGATCATCATGATCGGCGCCTACGCGATCACCGGCCGCGAGTTCAACCTCCAGGCGATCGCGGCGATCCTGACCATCGTCGGCTACTCGATCAACGACACCATCGTGGTCTTCGACCGCATCCGCGAGCGGGTCGCCCTCTTCCGCGACGACCCGATCCGCCAGACCGTCAACATGTCGCTCAACGAGACGTTGAGCCGGACGATCCTGACCTCGGGGACCACGCTCATCGTCGTGCTCTGCACCCTGGTCATCGGCAGCGGCCCGATCAAGGACTTCGCCTTCGCGCTGACGGTCGGGCTGGTCGCGGGCACCTACTCCTCGCTCTACATCGCCAGCCCGGTGTTCTTGTGGCTGAACGACAAGATCTACAAGGGCAAGGGCCACCTCGCCGACGCCGAGCGCGAGGGCACCGGCACCTTGCTCGGTGAGGAGGGCCAGCCGCCCCAGGGCGAGGACGAGCCCGAGGCCGAGGCGCTGGTGATCGACGCCGAAGCCAAGCCGAGCAGCGAGGACGAGGGCGACGAAGGTGGTGACGAGCCTGGCGAGCCTGGCGAGCCGAGGAAGTCTCGTCGCCGACGTCGCCGGCCGGGCTCCTGATCCGCGCCATGGCGCGCGAACCAGCGACGCCCGAGAGCGGCCAAGTCGAGCGCGGTCAAGTCGAGAGCGGCCAGCTCGAGACCGGCGCCCTCGACTTGCCAGACGCCGACGAGGCCCAGAGCTTCTCGCTCGGCGAGCAGCCGCGGGCCCACTTGCGCGAGCCGCTGCGCCGTTGGTCGGCCGCCGAGCTGCGCGAGCGAGCCCGCGAGCTCGAGCGCCACGTCGTGGTCGTCGAGCTCATGGTCGCGCGGGGGATCGAGACCCTCGAGGATCAGCTGCGCTTCCTCGAGCCGCGCCTGCGCGACCTTCGCGGCCCGTCGACCATGGCCGGCTTCGAGGCGTCGATCGAGCTGCTGCTGCTGGCCCGGGCCAAGCGCTGGCGGGTCGGGATGTTCGGCGACTACGACGTCGACGGGGTCACGACCACGACCATCCTGACCACCTTCCTCGAGTGCCTCGGCATCGAGGTCGTCGCCAAGGTCGCGACCCGCGAGGGCGGCTACGGCTTTCGACCCCAGCCTGCGCGCGACCTGGTCGACGCCGGCGCGCAGCTGGTCCTGACCGGCGACTGCGGGACCTCGGACCACGAGGCGCTCGGCTGGCTGCGCGACCAGGGCGTGCCCACGGTCGTCATCGATCATCACCAAGTGCCCGAGACGATGCCGCCCGCGAGCGCGCTGCTCAACCCGCATCAGGCGGGCTGCGAGTTCCCCTTCAAGGGCCTGTGCAGCGCTGGCGTCGGGTTCTATCTGGCCAGCGGCCTCCGCTCGGCGATCGCCAAGCGCGAGCCGGTCACCCGCGCCGGCCTGCCCGATCCTCGCGCTTGGCTCGACTTGGTCGCGCTCGGGACCGTCTGCGACATGATGCCCTTGGTCGACGAGAACCGGATCTTGGTCCGGCATGGGCTCGAGCTCATCAACCAACGCAAGCGTCCCGGCGTCCGCGAGCTGCTCGAGCGGGCCGGGGTTGGCCGCGATCGTGAGCTCGACGAGGGCACGCTCGGCTTTCAGCTCGGCCCGCGGATCAACGCGCCAGGTCGGATCGCCAGCGCCGAGCCTTCGCTCGCGCTGCTTCGCGCTCACTCGCACGCCGAGGCCGAGCCGCTCGCGGCCAAGGTCGACATGTACAACAGCCAGCGCCGCGCGCTGCAAGATCGGATCGTCGACGAGGCGCTCGAGCTGCTCGCCAACGACCCGCGCACGCCCACCCGCAGCGGCCTGGTCGTGGCCAAGGACAACTGGGCGCCCGGCATCGTCGGGATCGCGGCCGCCGGGATCGTCGAGCGTTACCAGCGACCCACCTTGGTGATTGGCGTCGACCCGGCCAGCGGAGAGGCCCGCGGATCGGCGCGCAGCTTCGGCCATGTCGACGTCCGCGCCGCGCTGGCCTGCTGCTCGCCGTTGCTGCGCCGCTACGGTGGGCACAAGGCCGCGGCCGGCGTCAGCCTCGATCCCGCCAACCTCGACGCGCTGACCGAGGCCTTCGATCGGGCCTGCGCCGAGCAGCTGGGCGAAGAGGCGGGTCGCCCTCCGATCGACGAGCACGACGGCGAGCGGAGCCTCGGCGATCTCGATCTCGACCTGGTCGCCGCGATCGAGTCGCTGGGCCCCTATGGGATCGGTTTTCCAGCGCCTCGCTACCTTTGTGTCGCCGCCGAGGTCGTCTCGGTTCGGGTGATCAAGCAGCGCCACCTCGCGCTGATGCTTCGGCAAGGACGCGTGCACGTCGAGGCGATCGCGTGGCGCCAAGGCGACGCGGCCGTCGAGCGAGGGGACACCATCGGTTCGTTGTTCTCGCCGACCCGCCGTCACTTCAATGGCCGCGATCGTGTGCAGATGGTGATCGAGCGGCTCTGGCAGACCTGAGGGCTCCGGCAGAGCGGAAGGCTCCGCCCAGACCCGAGGGTCGAGTTCGCCCCCGAGCGTCGGGTGGGGCACGAATTCAGCGCGTGCTTGGATGCGAGGGGTGCTCTACGTTGGAGCGATGGCGCAGACATCGAGGGTGACGAAGGGCCTGCCTCCAGGACCCTCGGGTTGGCTTTGGACGACGATTCGATTGTTGCGTGATCCGATTGGGGCGCTGCACGAGTGGCGCGAAGAGTACGGCTCCACATTCACGATTCGGCTGCTCGACTCGCCGATCGTGATGACCTGTGAACCCGAGCTGGTCCGGCAGATCTACGCGGTCACGGACACCGAGCAATTTGGATCGAACATCCCGGCCAGCTTCGCGGCGCTGAGCGGGGCCGAGTCGCTCTTGATGCTCTCGGGCGCGCGCCACCACGCCGAGCGCAAGCTCTTGATGCCCGCGTTTCACGGCGAGCGCATGCGCGGCTGGGCGCAGGCGATGGTCGACGCCGCGCGCCGGGCCTTCGCGGGCGGCGGCGAATTTCCAGTGCTCGAGCGAACCCGCCAGGCCACGCTCGAGGTGATCGTGCGGCTCGTCTTCGGAGCCAGCGACGCCGACCAAGTCGACGAATTCACGCGGCTCGCGGGCGCGTGGGCGCGCGCGGTTCGGCCCGGCTTCTTGTTCGTGTCGGCGCTGCAGCGCGAGTTCCTGGGGCTCTCGGCCTTCGCTCGATTTCGTCGCGCCTCGGATGCGCTCGACCGCTCGCTCATGCAACAGATCGCGACTACGCGGGCCAACCCGGGCTCGCGGACCGACGTGCTCGCGAGCATGGTCGGGGCCCGCTACGACGACGGCAGCGCGATGACGGACGCGGCGATCTGCGACCAGCTCCACACGCTGCTCTTCGCGGGCCATGACACGACCGCGGTCGTGCTCGCCTGGGCGCTCTACTTCTTGGCGCGTGACCCCGAGGCGCTCGAGCGCTCGCGCAGCGAGGCGGACGCGCTCGGGCCCGAGCCCGACGCCGAGGCGCTCGCGCGCCTGCCTTGGCTCGGCGCGGTGGTCGACGAGACCCTGCGCCTTCGACCCGTGACCAGCGAGGCCATTCGCCGCTTGCACAAGCCCTGGCAGCTCGGCAGCTGGCAGCTGCCCGCGGGCGTGTCGGTGTCTGCGGTCGCGCCTTTGATCCACAGTCGCGCGGATCTGTGGCCCGAGCCCGAGCAATTTCGGCCCGAGCGATTCTTGGCCGAGCGCCCGAGCCCGACCGTCTATTTGCCCTTTGGCGGCGGGGCGCGGCGCTGCATCGGAGCTACCTTCGCCCGCTTCGAAGCCTGCGTGATCCTCTCGACCTTGCTGCGCGAGTTCGAATTCGAATCGCGGGTCGATCAGGTCGTGTGGGGCCGAGGCTTGTTGATCCTCGAGCCGATCGGTGGCGTGCCGATGCGCGTGCGTCCGCGCGAGGCGAGCCCGCTGGCTGCTCAGGGCAGCGGCGACATGGGGACCATGCCGCTGCGCGTGTAGCAAGTCGGCTCGCAGTCGGGCCCGTTGGGCCGCGAGACCTCGTCGGTGCTCAGGTTGACGAGCACGTTGCCGATCACCGCCTCTTGGGCCTCGACCGTGACGACGGTGACGCTGATCGCGGTCAATAGATCCGCCTCGCTGCCCGTGATCGTGAACCCGTTCGCGTCGCAGCTGAGCCACTCGGGCGGCTGCGGCTCGTCGCTCGGATCGCCCAGGCAGATGGCGCTGACCTTGGTCCCGTTGGGATCGATGGTGAGCTCGTAGGGCTCGTTGACGGGGGCGTCGTAGCTGACCTGCGCGCTCGAGCTGCAGCCGATCTCGGTGCAGGCGCCCGATTCGATGCAGCCACCGCTGGAGGCGAAGACGGGCAACACGAGCAGGGCGAGCGAGGCGAGACTCCGCGAGGGCATGAGCAAGCCTGGCACGGGCTCGCGCAGGCCGTCGAGACCCCGCGCGAACCCTGCGACCTGGTACACTCCGGGCGTGTTTCGACCCTGGCTGCGGGTGGCCGAGCCCGACGACTGGACGGGCACGCTGGTTCGAGTGGCGTCGTGGCCGGTCTACTTCGTGGTCCTGCTGCCGGTCATGATCGGCCGGATCCCCGAGGGCTGGGCGCTGCTGGGCACCCCGGTGCTGACTCGGATCTTGCTCGCCCTGGTCGCCGTCTACCTGCTCGGCTGGGCTCGGGCGATCGTGCTCACGCTGCTGCCCAAGAGCGTGATTCAGCTGGGCGCGCGGCTGTGGTTTCGCCACCACGGCCGGCGCGTCAAGCTGCGGATCGCCGCGATCACGGCGATCGACGTCGAGCTGCGGCCTCGAGGCGAGGTGTTCGTGATCGAGCACGAGGGCCAGGTCTACGAGCTGTGCCCGGTCACCTGGGCGGGCGCCGAGCGGATCTACCGGGTGTTGGCGCGTCGGGTTCGCCGGAACAACCAGCGCGCCATCCGTCGCCGGGCCCGCGAGGCCCGACGCAGCGCGACCGCCTGAGCTCGACCGCCTGAGCTCGACCCTACTTGCGCGGCGACGCGCGGCGACGGTGGACGACGATGCCGACGAGCGAGGTCGCGATCATCAAGCCCGCCGCGACCGCGAGGTGACTCGGCACGACATGGGCGATGCCGGTATCGGGGCACTGCCAGGTGATCGCGCTCAGGGCGGTCAGCGAGATGCCGGCGGCGATCCAGTAGACCGCGCTGACCCGGCGCCGCTGCACGAACGCGCCGCTGAGCAGGCCCATCAAGAGCACCGCGACCGCGTAGAAGATCACCAAGAGCGAACAGACGGCGCCCGAGTGGCCGTGGTCCTCGGCGGCGAGCCCCGCGGGTAGGCCGAGCGTGGCGAGCAAGGTCAGCCCGACCGCGCCACCCGCCAGGCCGACCCGAGTCGCGCGGCTCGGGAAGAGCAGCCCGAGCCCGATCGCCGGGAACACGATCAGACAGAGCAGCCAGAGCACGCACTGCAAGATCAACTGCCAGGCGGGCTGGCTGAGCAGGTCGGGGCGGACACCGATGAGCAGCATCGGTCCAGCGATCGCGATGCCCGCGATGATCAGCGCGGGGACGAAGTGTCGACGCCGACGCGACTGCTGACAGTCGAGATCCGCACAGATCAGCTGGGCCGCGTCGACCTGCACGTGGCGCTCGTCCTGCTCGTCCTGCGTGTCCTGCTTGGTCATGGCGGGGGCAGGTCTCCGGCGCTCGGCTCCGTGCAATCGAGGCTCGCGTGCGAGCGGGCAGTGGGGAACAACACCACGAGCATGCCCGCACCCAGCAGACGGGCCAACGCCTTGTAGCCACGGTGGGCCCGGACACGCGCGGCGCCTTCACGAATTTGCAGCCGCGCGGCCACTTCGCTCATCGAGAGCCCCCGCAACTTGTGCAGCTCGACGACCTCGCGCTGGCTCTCGGGCAGCTGCGCGATGGCCTCGCGGACTTGGTCGATGACCTCGATGGCGAGCTCGCGCTCGGTCACCCGTTGCTCGATCGTGCCGAGCCCGTCTTGAAGCTCGATGTGCGCGTCGTCGCGGTCGATCTCGATCCGTCGACGATCCTGGCGCGAGCGCGAGCGCAGGTGATCGAGCGCGACGTTGCGAGCGATCGCGAAGTACCAGCCTTGGACCGCGCCGTCGGGATCGCTGCCCTGGACGAAGAAGCGCTCACGGGCCAAGTGGGCCTTGAGGAAGGTCAACTGGAGCAGGTCGTCGACCGTGGCTTCGTCGCGCACCAACTTCATCAAGAACCCTCGCAAGCGCGGGCCGAGCAGCGTGTGTAGCTCGCTGAAGGCCCGCCGATCTCCGTCGACGTAGCGATCCATCAGGGCGAGCAGCCCCCTCGTATCGGATCGCATCACGCTTCGGATACCTCGGACAACGTCACGATCGTCGCGGGAGTTTCCGCCGCGAGCACGCGATGCTCGAGCGCCGGCAGCACGCCGCGAGCGCGCACGAGCGGCTCGGGCTCGATCCTCGCGCGGACCAAGCCATCGCCTTCGTCGAGCTGAGCGACGACCCGACCCCAGGGATCGATGATCATCGAGTGGCCGAAGCTGCGCCGCGGACCGGCCCCGTGGACGCCCCACTGCGCGGCGGCCAAGACCCAGCACTGCGACTCGATCGCCCGCGCACGCAAGAGCACTTCCCAGTGGGCCAGACCGGTGGTGTAGGTGAACGCGGCCGGGACCACCAGCAGCTCGGCCCCGGCCGCGACCAGCGATCGATAGAGCTCGGGGAAGCGCAGGTCGTAGCAGATGCTCAGGCCGATTCGGCCGAGCTCGCTCGCGACCAGCATCGGCTCGCGACCCGGCGCGACGCGGCGCGACTCGGACAGCGCCGGCTGGCCCGGGATATCGAGTTCGAACAGGTGAATCTTGCGATATCGCGCGGCGACGAGTCCGGCATGCAGGACCACACAGACGTTGTGATGCCGTCGTTCGCCGGGGATCGCTTCGGGCACGCCGCCCAAGATGATCAGCGCACGTGGATGCTGGCGTGAGAGCGCGACGAAGGGGGCCAGCGCGGCGCCGGCCTCCGGCGCATCGGGGTCGTAGATGCAGCCCGGCGCTCGATCGGGCTCGGGGATCTCGGCGTAGCCCTCGGGCAGCACGACCAGCTCGGCGCCATCGTCGAGCGCCTTGGCGCACCACTCGCTCGCTCGGTGCAGGTTGCTCGTGGGGTCGGGCCCCGCACACAGCTGCACGAGCGCGACCTCGCAGGCCCGCATGGGCGGAGAGTCCCACGCTTCGCTCGATTTCTCGACCCGGAAATCCTGGCTCGGGCGAGCGTGATTTTCATCGCGTATTGCCAAATCGACTCTCGGGTCGGGATTCAGGGCGTGGCCTCTCTGGGCTCTTGCCCCAACCGTGGGTGTGTGGTACCGATTCGCCCACAGCTCCGAACTCGGTGAAGAGCGGGGGGTTCCTCCGCTCTTTTTTTCGTCCTCGGATTTCGTGTCTCCCCACGTGGAGATCCGAGCTTCCAAACGACGAACACCGAGCCTGGAGCATGATTTGTCCCGGCATCCCTTCTTTCATGACCCTCAGCCCCGCCCCCAGCTCGCCCGCTCACCTGCTCGAGGCCGCCGTCAGTGCGGTCGTCGGTGACATGGGCTTCGAGCTGCTGCTGCTCGAGTGGCTCGGATCGGGCAAGCGAAGGGTGCTCCGGCTCTTCCTCGACTCGCCCAAGGGCATCACGGTCGAGGACTGCTCGCGGATGAGCCGGATCGTCGGCAACGCGCTCGATGCCGCCGAGGCGGCCGCCAAGGCCGGCGAGGGCGACATGATCTTGGCCTCGCTGCTCGATCGACCCTACACGCTCGAGGTCTCCTCGCCCGGGGTCGATCGGCCGCTCGCCAAGCGCCGCCACTTCGAACAGTTCGTCGGTAGCAAGCTGCGACTCGAGACCCTCGAGCCGCTCGAGCCCGACACCCGAGATCACCGATTCACCGGTCGGATCGTCGCCGTTCAGGACGACCCGACCCAGCCCGAAGACCCCGAAGCCGCGCTCGTCGTGATCGCCGACGGCGAACACGAGCGCACGCTTCACGTTCCCCTGTCCCGGATTCACCGGGCGAACCTGGTCTGGGAGGGCTGAGGCCCCCCAGAGGCCCCACTTAGGCCCCCCCCTCGCGAGGAGACAGCATGGAAGACAACGTCAACCTCAGCACGGTCATCGACCTGATCTGCCAGGAGAAGAACATCTCCCGGGATGTGCTGATCGATACCGTCGAGCAAGCGGTCGCCACGGCGGCCAAGCGGGTGTTCGTCGATCGCGAGATCGAAGCCAGCTTCGACCTCGAAACCGGCAACGTGAACCTGTTCCAGGTCCTCTACGTGGTCGACAAGGTCGAGCTGGCCATGCGCGAAATCAGCGTCGAGCAGGCCCGCCGGGCCGGGCTCGAGGCCGAGGTCGGCGACGAGCTGCTCTTTCAAATCTTCTACCTCGACGAAGACGCCAAGCAGGCCGAGGCGCAGGCCAAGCAGTACCCGGAGATCCCGGCGCTGCAAGAGGTCAACAGCGCCTTCGGCCGGATCGCCGCGCAGACCGCCAAGCAGGTGATCATCCAGCGCGTCCGCGAGGCCGAGCGCGAGAACCTCTACGACCGCTACAAGGACAAGAAGGGCGAGCTGATGACCGGCATCGTCCGTCGCTTCGAGCGGGGCTCGATCGTGGTCGAGGTCGACAACGGCCGGGCCGAGGCGATCCTGCCCGCACGCGACCAGGTCCCGCGCGAGTCTCTGCGTCCGGGCGACCGGATCGTCGCCTACGTCAAGGACGTCGACAAGTCGGCCCGCGGCCCGCAGATCATCTTGTCGCGCACGCACAAGGGCTTGGTCGAGAAGCTCTTCGAGCACGAGGTCCCCGAGATCTTCGAGGGCATCGTTCGAATCGAGGCCTGCGCACGCGAGCCCGGCGCTCGCTCGAAGATCGCGGTGTCGAGCCGCGACCGCGACGTCGACCCGGTCGGCGCCTGCGTGGGCATGCGAGGCAGCCGCGTCCAGGCGGTCGTTCAAGAACTTCGCGGCGAGAAGATCGACATCGTCCCCTACGACGAGGATCCCGCGCGCTTCGTGTGCAACGCGATCCAGCCGGCCCAAGTCTCGCGCGTGTTGATCGACGCCGAGCGCCACACGATGGAGCTGGTCGTCCCCGACGACAAGCTGAGCCTGGCGATCGGCAAGAAGGGCCAGAACGTCCGCTTGGCCTCGCGCCTGACCGGCTGGCGAATCGACATCCACTCGCAGAGCAAGATCCGCGAGATGGAGCGGCGTAGCCGAGCCGAGATCGCGGCGATCCCCGGGGTCGGGCACGAGCTCGCCGTCAACCTCTTCGAGCTGGGCTGGAGGTCGCTGCGCGACCTCGCGGTCGCCAACACCGAAGAGCTCGCGCAGGTCGTCGGCAGCGACGAAGCCGAGCGCATCATCGATCTCGCCAACGACGCGGCCTCCGGCAACCTCGAGCTCGAGGTCGTCTTCGAGGAAGAGGCCGAATTGCAAGGGGAGGGCTGAGTGCAGCGCGGCGCCGATCGAAGCATCGACCCGCACGCCGAGGCGCTGGGCCACTCGTTGGGTCCGGTGCGCACGTGCGTCGGCTGCCGCAGCAAGCAGGGCCAGGCCGAGCTGCTCCGCTTTCGCCGCCGCCGTGACGGCCAAGTCGTCCCCGCGATCGCTCGCCGCGACGCGCAGGGTCGAGGCGCGTGGCTTTGTCCGCGGCCGAATTGCTTCACCACTGCCGAGCGCCATCGTGCGTTCGGACGCGCCTTCGCGCTGACTCACGGCCAAGCCGGCAGCAAGCCCACCCCCGTGGAGGTCCAATTCGACCCCGCCACGGCGTGGGCCGACGCGGCCGCTCGGCTTCAAAGCGAGATCGAACTTCTGGACCGCTGCTCCGCAAATCTCCGAGAACACCCACGTCGTCGCGCACTCGCTCGATTGGCGTCCGCATTGGCCGAGTCGACCCCCCCGGGTCGAGCGGCCGAGTCGACCCGCAAGGGTCGAGCATCCGAGTCGACCCCCCCGGGTCGTGTGTCCGAGTCGACCCCCCCGGGTCGAGCATCCGAGTCGACCCATCGGGGTCGAGCATCCGAGTCGACCCCCCCGGGTCGTCGAGAATTAACATCCCAGCCCGCGCCCCTCGAGCGAAGCCCGACTTCCTCGCGCAAGGGGAAGGGAGGTCCGCCCACCCATGGCTAAGATCCGCATTTACGAGCTCGCCAAAGAGCTTGGCATCGAGGACAACAAGGAGCTCGTGGCTTACGTCCGTGGTCTCGGCATCGAGATCAAGGGGGTCATGAGCACTCTCGACGACGATCAGGCCGAGATGGTCCGTCGCCGGTTCTCGACCGGTCCGACGGAGCGATCCGCGTCGCCGAGCACCTCCACCTCCACCTCCAACTCCAACTCGAATTCGGCGGCCAAGCCGAATCGACCCGCAGCGCCCGAGCGGCCCGCGGCAGCGCCCCCCGCAGCAGCGGCGGCCGCACCCACTGCGGCTCCGATTCGCCGCCGCGCGACCGGTGTTCGACCGGCCGAGAAGGAGCGCGAGAAGGAGCGCGAGCGCGAGGAGGCCGAGCGCAGCGTGCCCGAAGAGGCCGGACAAGCCGTGCGTCGGCCCGCCGACGAAGCGCGTCGACCCGCCGAGCCGATTCGTCGGCCCGCCGAGGTTCGGCGGCGTCCCGAGGGCGAGTCTTCGCGACCGCCGACCACCGACGCGCCGAAGCCCACGAGCACCACCACGCCCGCCGACTCGAATCGACGCGCGCCGAATGGCGGCTCGAACGACGGCCAGCGCGAGAGCGCGGCCGAGGCCGCTGCCCGAGCCGAGCCCGAGCCGCCGCGCGACCAGCCCAAGGTCGGTGAGCGGATTCAGCTCCCGCCCGGCACCCGTCGCTTCGCCGACGGACTCGCCGCCAAGCTCGAGCAGCGCCGGCCCGATCCGGTGCCCGAGCCCGTTCGCGCGCCCGAGCCCGTGCGCCCGGCCGAGGCCGCGCGCGTGGCCGAAGCCGCTGCCAACGCCGCCGCGGCCGAGGCCGCCAAGCAGCCCGAGCCCAAGAAGCGCCGGGAAGACGACGCGCGACTCGTTCGCGACGCCGACGGCGTGATCATCGGGACCAAGTCCAAGACCTCGGGCCCGACGATCATCGACTTCATCAAGTTGCCCGGTGGTGGGCCGGCGGCCCAGCGCCGTCAGCAAGTCATCATCACCGACGCGAGCAAGAGCCGCAGCGAAGGTCGGGCGACCGCTCGCAAGAAGCGGGAAGAAAAGGCCCAGCAGCGCGGCCGCCAGCGGCGACCGATCCGTCGCCGCGATCGTGGCGGCCCCAAGCAAGTCTCGACCGTCGAGATGAGCGACGCCAAGAAGCGGATCCGCGTCGACGAGGTCATTCAGATCTCCGACCTCGCGCACCAGATGGGCGTCAAGGCGTCCAAGGTGATCCGCCAGCTCTGGGTCGCGGGCATGCGCAACTTGACCATCAACCACGCGATCGACGTGGAGACGGCCGAGTTGGTCGCGGGCGAGTTCGGCTACACGGTCGAGAACACCTCGTTCGACGAGGACGACCTGCTCAGCGCCTACGACGAGGAAGACGGCGTCCTGCGTGCGCCGGTCGTGACCATCATGGGTCACGTCGACCACGGCAAGACCACGCTGCTCGACTACATCCGCAAGGCCAAGGTCGCCGAGGGCGAGGCCGGCGGCATCACCCAGCACATCGGCGCCTACCGGGTCGAGACCGCCCAGGGTCCGGTCGTGTTCATCGACACGCCCGGCCACGAGGCGTTCACGGCCATGCGCTCGCGCGGCGCCGCGGTCACCGACATCGTCGCGTTGATCGTCGCCGCCGACGACGGCGTGATGCCGACCACCCGCGAAGCGATCAAGCACGCCAACGAGAGCGACGTGCCGATCATCGTGGTCATCAACAAGATCGACAAGCACGACGCCAACGTCGGTCGGGTCGAGCAGATGTTGATGAAGGAAGGTCTGGTCGGCGAGAACTACGGCGGCGAGACCCCGATCTGCCACATCTCGGCCAAGACCGGGCAAGGCGTCGAGGCGCTGCTCGAGCTGCTCGCGGTCCAAGCCGAGGTGCTCGAGCTGCGGGCGCCGCTCGACGGTCAGGCCGCCGGCACCGTGATCGAATCGCGGGTCGACAAGGGCCGCGGCACGATCGCGACCTTCTTGGTCCAAGCCGGCACGCTGCGGCGCGGCGACATCGTGGTCGCGACCGAGTACACCGGCAAGGTCCGCGACTTGTTCACGCCGACCGGTCTGCGCCTCGAAGAGGCCACGCCTTCGACTCCGGTCGAGGTGCTCGGGCTCGACGGCGCGCCCCAGGCTGGCGAGCGCTTCTACGTGGTCGACAACGACCGCGACGCTCGGGCCCTCGTCGCGCATCGCCGCGAGCTCCGGCGCCGCCGCGAGAGCGTCCGCTCGGGCCCGACCGCGCTCGAGCGGCTCAAGTCCAAGCGCACGCCGATCCTCAAGATCGTGCTCAAGGCCGACGTTCAAGGCTCGGCCGAGGCGCTGCGCGACAGCCTCGAGGATCTCTCGACGCCGAAGGTGCGGGTCGAGGTCATCGCCGCGGGCGTCGGTGCGATCAACGAGACCGACGTGAAGATGGCCGGCGCGGCCGACAACAACGTGATCGTCGGCTTCAACGTGAAGACCGTCGGCAAGGCCGCGCAGCTGGCCGATCAAGAGAAGATCCCGATCGAGTTCTTCTCGGTCATCTACGAGGCCGCCGACCGCATCAAGGAGCGGATGATCGACCTGCTCGAGCCCGAGTACCGCGAGGTCGAGCTCGGCCAAGCCGAGGTCCGGGCGCTCTTCCCGATCCCACGCTTGGGCGTGGTCGCGGGCTGCCGGGTCATCCGTGGCTCGGTCACGCGCAGCAGCCATGTCCGCGTGCGGCGTGGCGACGTCATCCTCCACTCGGGCAAGATCGGCTCGCTCCGGGTGTTCAAGGACGACGTGCGCGAGGTCAAGGAAGGCCAAGAGTGCGGCATCGTGGTCGCCGACTACCCCGACGTTCAGCCGGGCGACGTGCTCGAGGCCTTCGAGCTCGAGACCATTCGGCCCGAGCTGTGAGGGTAGGGCAGCGCCATGAGCCGTAGGCAACACCGCGTCGAGGAGCTTCTGCGGCGAGAGATCGCCCAGATGCTCCTGCGCGGCGAGCTTCGCGATCCGAGGCTTCAGCCGGCCAGCGCGGTCGGGATCACCGGCGTTCAGGTCAGCGCCGACCTGAGCGTCGCGACGGTCTACGTCGACGTGCTGTCCGACTCGCTCGAGCTCCAGTCGGTGCTCGCCGCGTTTCGGGCGGCGCAGGGTTTGATCCGGCACAAGCTCTCGGATCGCGTGACCATGCGACGCTCGCCCGAGCTGCGCTTCGCGTACGACTCGGCGATCGCTCGAGGCAATCGCGTCGAGGAGATCCTGGCCGAGATCGGGGCCGAGGTCGGCAGCCAGGTCGTGCAAGACCCCGAGCCCGTCGAGGCGGCGCCGAGCGAGGCGCCGGCAGCCGAGTCGAGCGAGCCCCGTGACCCAGGCTGAAGCCGCTCGTACGCAGCCCTTCGGCGTGCTGCTAGTCGACAAGCCGAGCGGGCCGACCTCCTTCGACGTGGTCGCCTTCGTTCGTTGGGCCTTGCAGGTCCGCGCCGTCGGCCACTGCGGCACGCTCGATCCGGCCGCCACCGGCATGCTGGTCGTCTGCGTCGGCGAGGCGACCAAGCTGGTCGAGGCGCTGAGCGGGGTCGACAAGTGCTATCGCGCCCGCATCGAGCTGGGCCGCTCGACCACCACCGCCGACGCCGAGGGCGAGACCTTGGACCAAGTGCCGGTGCCCATGGGCGTCGAGGCCCGCGCGAAGCCGGTGCTCGAGACGATGATCGGCGAGCTCTCGCTCCCGCCTCCGGCCTACTCCGCGGTTCGAGTCGCGGGCCAACGCGCCCACGATCTCGCGCGCGCGGGCGAGGTCGTCGAGCTGGCCGAGCGCGCCATGGTGATCCGCTCGGCCGAGGCGATCGTCGTCGAACGCGAGGGCGAGCGCGTGTGGGTCGAGGCGACGCTCGACGTCGGCAAGGGCACCTACGTGCGATCGATCGCCGAGGAGCTCGGCCGTCGCCTCGATCTCCCCGCGCACCTCCAGACGCTGCGTCGGCTGCGTTGCGGCGGGCTCGATCTCCAGCGCGAGGAGGTCGTGAGCGGCCTCATTGCCGAACCCTTGGGTGCCGGGCGAAAGGGCCCACGCTGGCAAATCTCGCTGGCCAAGCCGGTCGAGGCCGAGGGGGCCGAGGGTGCCCCGATCGCCGAAACCTCCAACGAAGCCCGCAGGGCGGCCGCGAGGGCGTTCTTGCGCGAACGCCTCCTCATGCCTTGGACCTGCCTGCCCTTCGAGTCGCGGGAGCTCGGACCGAGCGACGCCACGGACCCGCTCTTGGCCCGTCTGCGCCAAGGTCAGCGGCTTCGCTTCGACGCTGCTCTTCAGGCCGCGTTCGGCCTCGACGACGTCGAGGGCCCCTGCGCGCTCGCGCTTCCCGACAGCGGCGAGTTGCTGATCGCGAGCCGCTCTTGCGGCCGCTTCGCGCCCGAACGTTGGATTCGCTTCGCACCGGTTCGGGGTTGACAGTCGACGCCGCCGCCCCGATGCTGCCGCCCGGCAAACCCAGCAGAAGACGAGACCGGGGGAGGTCCCCGGATCCGCTACATCAGCCCTTCGCGGCTGAGACTTGACCGAGTCAGCCATCGCCGGCTGACGATCTGAGTCAGCCGCCCGCGGCTGAGAATTGACGACCACGATGTCCCTCTCGACCGACCGCAAAGCCGAGAGTATCGGCACCCACCAGCGTGGCGACGCCGACACTGGCTCGCCCGAAGTTCAGATCGCGTTGCTGACCGCGCGCATCAACCACCTCACGGATCACTTCCGCACCCACGAGAAAGACCACCACAGCCGTCGTGGTCTGCTCAAGTTGGTTGGTCAGCGTCGGCGCTTGCTCGACTACCTGCGCGACCGCGACTTCGATCGCTACAAGGCGATCATCGAGACGCTCTCGATCCGCAAGTAGGCCCACCGCCGCTGTATCGAGCTCGCTCGCCATCGAATCATCGGTTCATTGAGCCAAACGATTGATGGCGAGGCCTGGCTCGGTCGCGAGCGGACCCGCATCGTGGGCCGGGTTTCGTGATCGCACCGGCGGCTTCCAAGACATTCCTCGGCCCACGTGTAGGAGCCAAGATCATGGAAGTCATACGAGAAGTCGCCCAAGTTGGCGATCGCCAGATCGTGTTCGAAACCGGCAAGTTGGCCAAGCAGGCCAACACGGTCGTGGTGACGCTCGGCGAGACCGCCGTGCTGGTCGCCGTGACCGTCAGTCGCGAGCCCAAAGACCTGCCCTTCATGCCGCTGACCGTCGAGTATCGCGACGCGAACGCGGCCGCGGGCAAGATTCCGGGCGGATACTTCAAGCGCGAGGGTCGGCCGACCGAGAAGGAAATCCTCACCTGCCGCCTGACGGACCGACCGATCCGTCCGCTCTTCCCCAAGAACTACCGGCACGAGACCCAGGTCATCGGCCAGGTGCTCTCGAACGACCTGCAGAACGAGCCCGACGTGCTCAACATGTCGGCGGCCTCGGCCGCGCTGGCGATCTCGTCGGCGCCCTGGAGCGGTCCGGTCGCGGGCATTCGGGTCGCGCGGGTCGACGGCAAGCTGATCGCGTTCCCGACCTTCGACGAGATCGCCCAGTCCGATCTCAACCTGATCGTCGCGTGCAGCGACGACGCGATCGTCATGGTCGAAGCGGGCGCCAAGCAGGTGCCCGAGTCGGAGATGATCGACGCGCTGATGTTCGCCAAGGAGATGTCGCTGCCCTTGGTCGAGGCGCAAAAGCGCCTGGTCGCGCGCGCCGGCAAGCCCAAGCTCGAGTGGCTCGAGCCGGTCATCGATCAGGGCTTCCGCTCGATGGTCATGGACAAGGCCCGCCCGGCGATGACCGCCGCGCTCGAGATCGTCGGCAAGCACGCTCGCCACGAGCAGGTCTCGGCCATCCGCTCGGCGATCGTCGCCGAGCTCGCGGTCGAGCACCCCGAGCGCGTCGGCGAGATCAAGTCGGCGCTCGACAAGCTCGAGAAGGTCATCGTTCGCCAGGCGACCGTCGCCGGCCGCCGGATCGACGGGCGTGGCCCGGCCGACATCCGTCCGCTCTACATCGAGGTTCACCCCTACGAGCGCCCGCACGGCTCGGCGCTCTTCCAGCGCGGTGAGACCCAGGCGCTCGCGACCACCACGCTCGGGACCGAGCGCGACGCCCAGCGCCTCGACACCGTCCGCGGCGACGTCAACAACACCTTCTTGCTGCACTACAACTTCCCGCCCTTCTGCGTCGGCGAAGCCCGACCGATGCGCGGGACCTCGCGCCGCGAGATCGGCCACGGAGCGCTGGCTCAGCGCGCGATCGAGGCGATCCTGCCCGACCTCGAGACCTTCCCCTACACGATCCGCGTGGTCTCGGACACCTTCGAGTCCAACGGCTCGAGCTCGATGGCGGCCGTCTGCGGCGGCTGCTTGAGCCTGATGGACGCGGGCGTGCCGATCATCGCTCCGGTCGCCGGCATCGCGATGGGCCTGATCCAAGAGGGCAACCAGGTTGCGATCCTGAGCGACATCCTCGGCGACGAGGATCACCTCGGCGACATGGACTTCAAGTGCTGCGGCAGCGCCAAGGGCATCACCGCGCTGCAGATGGACATCAAGGTCGAGGGGTTGACCCGCGACATCCTCGAGCGCGCGCTCGAGCAAGCCCGGCTCGGCCGGCTCCACATCCTCGCGGCGATGCTCGACAAGCTGGCCGAGCCGCGCAAGGAGATCAGCCGCTACGCGCCGCGGGTCGAGACCGTCTACGTCAAGGTCGACAAGATCCGCTCGATCATCGGGCCCGGCGGCAAGATCATCCGCGGCATCACCGAGCAGACCGGCGTGATCATCAACATCAACGACGACGGTCGGGTCACCCTGGCGTCGGCGGACATGGCCGCCATCCAGAAGGCCAAGGCGATCATCGAGGGTCTGACCTTCGAGGCCGAGCCCGGCCAGTACTACAGCGGCGTGGTCAAGCGGATCGTCGACTTCGGCGCCTTCGTCGAGATCATGCCCGGGACCGACGGCCTCGTGCACATCTCGGAGCTCGAGAACCGCCGGGTCGACCGCGTCGCCGACGTGGTGTCCGAGGGCGACGACGTCGTCGTCAAGGTCATCAACATCGACGACACCGGTCGCATCCGTCTGAGCCGCAAGCAGGCCTTCGGGGTCGACCCCGACGAAGTCCTCAACCTGCGCGGCTGAGCGACTGCTCGGCATGAAAGAAGCGAGCGAGCGATGACGGACGAGCTGTTGGTTCGCCGTCTCGATCCTCGCGCCATCCGGCCGCGACGCATGACTGCGCTCGCGGCCGGTCTCGATCTGGCCGCCTGCCTCCCCGACGACCAGCCGATCACGATCGCCGCGGGTGGCCGCGCTCTGATCCCGACCGGCTGGGCGCTGGCGATCGCGCCCGGCTTCGAAGGCCAAGTGAGGCCGCGCTCGGGCCTCGCCTGGCGGCATGGTCTGACCGTGCTCAACGCCCCCGGCACGATCGACGCCGACTATCGGGGCGAGCTGAAGGTCCTGCTGGTCAACCTGGGCACCGAGCCGGTCAGCGTCGCCCACGGCGATCGCATCGCGCAGCTGGTGCTCGCCGCGGTCGCGCTGGTCGAGCCGCGCGAGGTCGACGAGCTGCCCGACAACGACGAGCGCGGCAGCGGCGGGTTCGGCAGCACCGGCGTTGGCTGAAGCGCGAGAAACCAGATAGGTTGCCGAGCCATGCCGATCTCGCGTGCGCTGCTCGAACAGGCGATCGCCGACGACTTGTTGCTCGACTCGCTGCCGACCGAGTTCGACGTGCTCGGCCACCGCTACAGCGGCAAGGTCCGCGAGAACTTCTCGCGCGAGGGCGAGCGGATCATCATCGTCAGCGATCGAATCAGCGCCTTCGACGTCGTGCTCGGCACGGTGCCCTTCAAGGGCCAGGTGCTCAACGGTCTGGCCGCGTACTGGTTCGAGGTCACCGGCTCGACCTTCCCCAACCATGTGATCGCGATCCCCGATCCGGCCGCGATGCGGACGGTCGAGTGCGAGCCGATCAAGGTCGAGATGGTCGTCCGCGCCTACCTGACCGGCTCGAGCTCGACCAGCATCTGGCGGGCCTACGAGCGCGGCGAGCGGGTCTTTTGTGGCCACGCGATTCCCGACGGGCTGCGCAGGCATCAGCCGCTGCCCGAGATCCTGGTCACGCCCACGACCAAGGCCAGCAAGGGCGAGCACGACCACAACATCAGCCGCGCCGAGCTGATCGCCTCGGGCGTCATCGATGGCCCGCTCTTCGATCAGCTCGAGCGGCAATGCCTCGAGCTCTTCGCGCTCGGCCAGAAGATCGCCGCCGAGCGCGGGCTGATCTTGGTCGACACCAAGTACGAGCTCGGTCGGCGAGCCGACGGCGGCATCGTGCTGATCGACGAGATCCACACGCCCGACAGCTCGCGCTACTGGTACGCCGAGGGCTACGAGGCCGCGATGGCCGAGGGCCGCGATCCGCGGGCGCTCGACAAGGAGTTCGTGCGCACCTGGCTGGTCGCGCAGGGCTTCACTGGCGACGGCGTGCCGCCCAAGCTGACCGACGAGGTCCGGATCGAGCTGGCCCAGCGCTACGTCGAGACCTTCGAGCGCATCACCGGACGCGAATTTCAGCCCGATCTGCGCCCGCCGATCGAGCGCCTGCGCGCGAACCTCCTCGGCCGCTGAGCTCAGCCTGAGTGCGCTCGGCCGCTGAGCGAGCGCCGCCGCGTGAGCGGCCGCGATCCCACGTGGCCGCTCGATCCTCGATTTCGTGCTATCGGAGCGGCGCCGATGTGCGGGGTCTTCGGAGTCTTCAATCATCCCGAGGCAGCGAACCTCGCCTACCTCGGCTTGCATGCGCTGCAACACCGCGGGCAAGAGTCGACCGGCGTCGTCAGCAACGACCGCGGCACGCTCCACGCGGTTCGGCAGATGGGCTTGGTCGCCGACGTCTTCGACCAGCAGCGGCTCGGGCTGCTGCCGGGTCGGATCGCCGTCGGCCACGTCCGCTACACCACGGCCGGCGGCTCGCTGCCCAAGAACATCCAGCCGCTCACGGTCGAGTACCGCGCGGGCTCGGTGGCGATCGCCCACAACGGCAACCTCGTCAACGCCGACCGCCTGCGTGAAGACCTCGAGAACGAAGGCTCGATCTTCTACACCAACTCGGACACCGAAGTGATCCTGCAGTTGATGGCCCGCAGCAACGAGAAGGACTGGGTCGACAACCTCCACGCCGCGCTCTCGCGGGTGACGGGCGCGTTCAGCCTGGTCCTGACCGCGGGCGAGCGCATGGTCGCCGCTCGCGATCCGCACGGCTTTCGTCCGCTGATCCTGGGTCGAGTTCGTGGCGAGCATCCGCATCCGCGGCATGGCAAGCACGCCTGGGTGGTCGCGTCCGAGACCTGCGCCTTCGATCTGATCGACGCCGAGAAGGTCCGCGACATCGAGCCGGGCGAGATCCTGGTCATCGACGGCGAAGGTGGCCTGCGCAGCAGTCGGCTGCGCCCGCAGCCGCGTCGCTCGTGCGTGTTCGAGTACGTCTACTTTGCCCGCCCGGACAGCGTGCTCGACGACGTGTCGATCTACGAGGCTCGGGTCGAGATGGGTCGCCAGCTCGCGCGCGAGCAGGCGGTCGAGGCCGACGTCGTCATCCCGGTCCCCGACTCGGGCGTGGTCGCGGCGATGGGCTACGCCAAGCAGAGCGGGATCCCGTTCGAGATGGGCCTGATCCGCAATCACTACGTCGGTCGGACCTTCATCGAGCCCAAGGACTCGATCCGCCACTTCGGCGTCAAGCTCAAGCTCAACGCCGTCCCGCAGGTCCTCGCCGGCAAGCGCGTCGTCGTGGTCGACGACTCGATCGTCCGCGGAACGACCTCGCGCAAGATCGTCAAGATGATCCGCGCTGCGGGAGCGAGCGAGGTCCACGTCCGCATCTCGTCGCCGCCGGTCTCGGGGCCCTGCCACTACGGCATCGACACCCCGACCCGCGCCGAGCTGATCGCCTCGACCTACAACCCCGACGAGACCGCCCGCTTCATCGAGGCCGACTCGCTCGGCTACCTCAGCCCCGAGGGCCTGCTGCGCGCGGTCAAGGACGGGTCCGGCGAGCAGGGCGGCCACTTCTGCTCGGCCTGCTTCACCGGCGACTACCCGGTCGCGCCCGACGTCTCGGCCAACCGCCGGCAGCTGCGCTTGATCGAGGTATGATCCTCGCCTAGTTTTTGCCCGAGCTCTCGAACATGTCGACGCAAGCCAACC
>JAMHUH010000841.1:0-11411 GCA_035904925.1 Nannocystaceae bacterium | reverse complement strand
GTCGCTGGCCGACCCGCTGCTCTCGGCCGTGCCGGAGCCGGACTCGAGCGAAGTGTCGGCGTCGGCCTTGGTGCTCGTGCCCGTGTCCGAGGCGCTACCGATTTCGTCGTCGCCCGGGCTCGGGCCGCCGCAGCCGAGCGAGACCAGCAAGCCGACACTCAAAACGCGGATGACAGATTGGGTACGCAAGCCAAGACCTCGGCCGTTAGGATACTCCTCGGGGCCAATTCCCGCGAGAGAGTGATCCATCGCCGGGGCCAGGCCGAATGGGCGGTCGAGTCACGCTCGGAACGCGGGCCTGTGGTCGTGGAGCACCAAAGGGATCCGCAGGCTCCGGTCGACCCTGCTCACGATCGCTCGGCTTGGTACCCGACTCGTGGCGGGCGATCATCGGCGCGGGCTGAAGCGCAGCTGCTCGCCAGCGAGCTCGACCTCGACGCCGAACGCGGCGGCCAGGCGCTCGGGCGCCAGCACTTCGCGGCATTCGCCCGCGAGCGTCCGACCGGCCTCGCCGAGCAAGAGCAGCGCTCGATCGCCGTAGCGGCGGGCGAGCTCGAGCTCGTGCAGCGAGAGCAGGACCCCATGCCCGCTCGCGGCGAGCTCGCGACACAGCTCGAGCAGGCCGAGCGCGTGGCCGATGTCGAGCGCGGTCGTCGGCTCGTCGAGGACCAGCAAGGGCGCCTGCGTCGCGAGCAGACGCGCGAGCAAGACCCGCTGCAGCTCGCCGCCGCTGAGCGTCAACACGTCGCGCTCGCGCAGGGCCGTGGCGCCGACCCGCTCGAGCGCCTCGTCGACGGCGCGACGATCGTGCGAGCTGGGCCCGGCCAAGGCCGAAAGATGCGGCGCCCGACCGAGCATCACCAGCCGCTCGACCGGCATCGCCCACGGCAATTCGGTTCGCTGCGGCAACCAGGCGATCGCCTGGGCGCGAGCGCGCGAGGGCAGCTCGGCGAGCAATTTTTGGTCGAGTCGAACTCGACCCTCGGCGGGCTCGCGCAGGCCGAGCAGCGTGCGCAGCAGGCTGGTCTTGCCGCTGCCGTTGGGCCCGACGACCACCGTGATCATGCCGGGCGCGAGCTCGAGCTCGAGCTCGCGGACCAACCAGCGCACAGGCTCGCCGCGCCGACCCGGCAGCGCGACGCCCAGGTGTTCGGCGCGCAAGATCATGTCGAGCCCCCGGCGAAGCGGCGCAGCAAGACCAAGAAGAACACGCCGCCGAGCAGGCTGGTCAGCGCGCCGGGGGCCAAGAACAAGGGGTTGAGCGCGCGGCCGAGCGTGTCGACGCCGAGCAGCATCGCCGCGCCGATCACCATGCTCGCGGGGATGAGCCGGCCATGGCCCGCCGCGCCGACGCCCGGGAGCGCGCGAGCGAGATGCGGGACCATCAGGCCGACGAAGCCGATCACGCCGACCGCCGCCGTGCTGGTCCCGACCAACACGCCGATCACCAAGGCCGCGAAGAGCCGGAGTCGAGCGCGATCGAGCCCGAGCGTCGCGGCCGTCTCTTCGCCGAGATAGAGCAGATCGAGCGGGCGATGCAGGCTCCACGCCGCGAGCAGGCCCGCGAGCAAGGTCGGCCCGGCCCAGGCGAGCTGACCAAAGCCACGCCCGTCGAAGCTGCCCAAGGTCCAGGCCAGCGCCTTTTGGGCGAGCGCGTAGCGATCGAGGAAGAGCGCGAGGATCACCGTCGCGAGCGCGCCGACCAGCGCGTTGACGGCCACGCCGGTGAGCAACAAGAACGCGAGATCGCTGCGTCGACCGGTCAAGCCAAAGAGCAGCGCGAGCACCCCGAGCGAGCCGAGCCCGGCCAGCAGCGAGTTGGCCCAAGCCGCGTGCTCGTCGAGGCCAAACGCGAAGCCGGTGATCACGGCCGCCGCGGCGCCGGTCGAGATCCCCAGCACCTCGGGGCTGGCCAGCGGGTTGCGAAACAAGCCCTGCGTCAGCGCGCCGGCGCTGCCCAGCGCGGCGCCGACGAGCAGCGCGAGCAGCTCGCGAGGCACTCGCAGATCCCACAAGATCGCCTCGGTCCTGCGCTCGATCGCGGCGCCCGAAAGCTTGCTCGCCAGCAGCTCGAGCACGTCGCCGAACCCGAACTCGCCCGGCCCGACCTGCAACGCGGCGAGGGCCGCGAGCAGCAGCGCGAGCGTGCACAGGCCGAGGATCCAAGCAAAGCTCGCGCGCGGGTCGACGCGCAGGCGCTCAGTCATGCGAGGCCGCTCCGGCCTGCCGCGCCGCCTGCATCTGGGCCGCGAGCTCGAGCATGCCCTCGCCGATGCTGGCCAACCAAGGCGCGGCGATCGTGATCACGTGGTCGTCTCGAAGCGCGCGCAGGTGGTCGAAGCCGGGCTGTTCGGCCAAGTTGGTTCGAGCCTGCGCGCACGAGTCCTCGCCACAGCCGATCACCAACCACTGCGGATCCCAAGCGATCAGCTGCTCGACGTCGAGACGCTGGTGTCCGACCACGTCGTGCTCGGCGGCGAGGTTGCGAAACCCCGCCGTGGTCGCGGCGTCGTCGAAGCTGGTCTGCTTGCCGGGCACGTGGCCGAAGTCCCAGGCGACGACGCTGGGCCGCTGGGCCAGGGGCGGGCGGCCGAACTCGATCGCGGCGCGGCGGTGATCGAAGCGCTCGTGCAGCGCCGTGATCGTGTCGGGATCGGCCCCGACGGCCGCGCCGATTCGATCGAGGTTGGCGAGGTAGGCCGCGAACCCGGAGAAGTCCTCGAGCACGAGCAGCTGGGCATGATCGGCGATCGCCGCTCGGTACTCGGCGTCGCTGAACGAGGCCAAGATCACCAGCTGCGCCCCGCTCGCGAGCAGCTCTTCGGGGTTGCGACCGAGGCGAGGCACGCTCGCCGGCCAACGACCCGCGACGCCGCTGTAGCGAGGATCGTCGACCATCGGGCTGAGCCCGACCACGCGAGCTTGGACCGCGTCGCCGAGCTCCCACAAAATCTCGTCGGACAAGATCGTGCGCGAGGCGATCCGCTGCGGGACCTCGACGTGCTCGCGCGGGGCGTCGGCGCGCGAGCAGCCGAGGACCGAGACGAAGGAGACGAGGATCGAAAGGAGGAACGAGACGGGGAACGAGACGGAGATTGGCGGCATGATTCCTCGAAGCCTCCCCACGAGGCCGCGGTGGTGACGGAGCGAGGCTCCGACCGGCGGCAGGTCTTCGGGCTTGCAGGCGCACCCAGCGGGCTGGGCTCTCGACCACGGTGGGCCGACTCCTAAGGATCACGGCTTCCCGGGCGAGCCCAGTGCCTTCGTGTGATCTTCGTTCCTGCGTACCGCTGCGGGGGCAGCTCCGGCTTCGACCGGATTCCCTCTTTCGACGCCCAACGCGGGCGAACCGACGGCAGCGCCAGCGTTGCGCGGCGGGGTCGGGCTCGTCAAGCGCCGGGCCGCGTCACTCCGCGAACACGTCGTTTTGCCCGCTCATCGAGCGCACGCGATCGCCCCGAGTCCGCAGGCGGCTGCCCTCCGCTCTTCCCGCGAGGGTCGATTCGGGCCGGCTGCACTCGGCCTCCTCGAGCAGGCCATCGTGATACCCTGCGGCATGCGTCTCGCTTGGATCGTCCCACTCTCCCTGACTTCGACCTTGGCCCTGATCGGCTGCAACGACGGCCCCAAAGAAGCCGAAGCGGGCGACGAGGTCGGCACCACCGACACCGGCGAGAGCAGCTCGACGACCGAAGCCGGCGAGTCGTCGTCGTCGAGCAGCAGCTCGACCGACGCGACCGACTCGACCGACGCGACGACCGACGCGACCGCGACCGACTCTTCGTCGAGCAGCGACACCGCGACCGACTCGACGACCGACGCGACCGCGACCGACTCGACGACCGACACGACCGCGACCGACACGGGCACGGACTCGACCACCGACACCGGCATGGTCGAGATCTGCAACTGCGCCGAGAACACGGACCTCATCTACGTGCTCTCGGACGACGGCGAGCTGTGGAGCTACGACCCGGTCAACAACGCCTTCAACCTGATCACGGCCAACCTCGGCTGCCCGCAGAATCAGGCCTTCTCGATGTCGGTCGATCGCAACGGCATCGCCCACGTCATGTTCCAGAACGACGACATCTACACGATCGACGTCAACAACCCGAACATGTGCCTCGACCCGATGTACCAGCCGGGCCAATTGGGCTTCAACAAGTTCGGCATGGGCTTCGTGTCCAACGACGAGTTCGATCCCTGCGACAAGCTCTACGCGCACAGCTGGAACGGCCAGGGTGGCTTCAGCGAGGGCGTGAACGTCGGTCGGCTCGGCCGGCTCGAGCCCGACACGCTGGTCATGAGCGAGATCGGCTTCATCAACTACAACGGCGGCGAGCTGACCGGCACCGGCGACGGCCGGCTCTTCGCGTTCGCGGGCGCCCCGGCCAAGCTGGTCGAGTACGACAAGGCGACCGCGCAGGTCATCGCGACCGAGCAGCTCGGGATCAGCCTGACCAACGCGTTCGCGTTCGGCTTCTACGGCGGCGACTTCTACCTGTTCACCGAGGGCGCCAACCCGAACTTCTCCAAGGTCACGCACTACGACTACGACGACACCAAGATGCTGAGCGTCGCGGTCGCCCAGGCGCCGATGCGGATCGTCGGCGCGGGCGTGTCGACCTGCGTGCCCTTGGCGATGTGATCGCTGGCTGATCCGCTGGGTCGCGCCGACGCCCTCCTCTTCGAGTTTCGCTCGGAGAGGAGGGCGTTCGTTCATGGGGCCCCTGATGCCGGTTGCGAACCGCAGGGCGGCCGCCGATTCTGTGGACGGATGAACGAGGCGGAGCCGGACGAGGCGGTCTTGGACTGGGTGATCGAGCGGCGACGCGGGCGACGTCGGCGTGCCTTGGTGATCGGACTCTCGCTGCTGGCGATCGTTGGCCTCGCGATCGTCGGCGGCCGCTGGTTGAGCGAGCAAGGCCGCGGATCCAAGCAGCGGGCCGTCGAGCGGGACTATCTCCATGCCGAGGTCGCGACGGAGCGGGGCTTCGAGGCGTGCGTGTTCGGCCCGCTCGGACCTGGGGGCCAAGCCGCCGCGCTGCGTGATCGCGTGCTGGTGCCCAGCCGCTTCGAGACGGATCTCGAGGGCTGCGTCCGGGCAGCCGGCTCGGCCCGCGAGCAGCTCGGCCGGCCTCATTGGATCGAGCCGGCCGCGATCGATCCGGAGTTCGGGTTCTTCGATCTGCGCAAATCGTCGAGCTCCACGCTCTGCCGCTATCTCGGCGCCGCCCGTCAGGCCCACGACGCGACGCTCGCCCAGCTCGAGGTCGACGTCGGGGCCGAGCTGACGAGCGACGAGGTCCTGCCCGCGCTCGACTGTCTCGCGCCCGCCGGCCCGAGCCCAGTCGAGGTCGCGGCCGAGGCGAGCTGGGGCGTCGTCTTCGATCGCGACGGCATCGGGATCGCGTTCGACGAGTCCGGCTACACCCGGATCGCAACAAATGGCTCGGTCTCCCGCTTCTCGCTGCCCGACATCGAGCCCCGGCTGCTCGCGCTCGGACCCGACGAGGGCTTGGTTGGCATCGAGCGGATCGGCGAGACGCCGCCCGATCGCCTGCGTGTTGCGACTCGGACCACGTCCGAGGTCCGAGCGACATTGCCACTGGCGATCGAACACCCCGACGGGCTCGACGTCGGCGCCGAGACTTGGCTGGTCCTCGGCTCGCGCAGGGACCACGGGGCCCGAATCGCCTCGTTGTGGACTAGCGAGGACGCCGGTCGGACTCTCGAGGGCCCGCAGGCCGAGCTCGAGCTGGCCGACGACTATCGCCGCTTCGCCAGCTGGCTCGACGCTGACGCCGGCCTCGCGCTGATCGTCGCAGCGCCCGGCGAGCCGCGGACCGAGCTCGCGCGTACCCTCCACGTGTTCCGCTTGGGCGAAGCGGCCACGGACCCGCTCGCGATTCGGCTCACGCGGCCGCCCGATCTCCGGGTTCGGATCGCGAGCTGTCGCGTCACGTCAGGGTCGACCTTCGCGTGGATCGACGACGAGGTGCTCGTCAACATCACGCCGACCGAAGCCCGGGTCGTGGCCAGCCTGCCTGCGTCCGAGTCGAGCGCGCTGGTGTGCCACGCCGAGCAGGCATTCGTGGCGCTCGTCATTGGCGATCCGCTGACCCTTCGAACCTGTGGCGCGGCCGGTTGCGACGAGCCCTCGGTGATCGCCGACGACGTCGCGAGGGGCTGGACGGTCCGCGCGACCGCGGCGGGCCTGCGCTGGGTCGTCGATCGCGGAGCGGCGGGTCACATCCAGCTGATCGACGAGCCGGTTGGCGGCGTGATCGAGCGGTGGCTCGTACATCCGGCCGATGCGGCGCAGCCCGACACGAGCGTCGTCACGTGGGATGGTGTGCTCTTTGCGTGGCCCTGAGGCCGACGCCCGAGCGCGCTCCGACAATTCAGCGGGCGAAGATCTCGTCGCCGAGTCGCTCGAGCTCTTCCAGCGTATCGGGCGGATCGATGTGGCGAGGCGCCTGCCAGATCTCGACGCCGGTCTGGGCGATCGCGGCGATCGAGCGCTGGGTTCGGTGGCCGAGCTCGTGGATGCCCGCGTAGGTGGTCCAGATCCGATCGACGGCTCGCCGCGCGGCCTCGTTGTCGCCGAGCTGGGCGATCAGGGCGCGCTCGAGCTGCTCGCGCGGGGCGGGGTCGGGGAGCAGGGGGTCGGTGCGGTTGAGCAGGACCGCGTCGATGCGCAGGCCGTAGGCGGTCAGCTGATCGAGGAACTCGCGGGCCTCGCGAACCGAGAAGGGCGAGGCGGTGGTGACCAGCAAGACGCCGGTCGCGGGGCTGCGCAGGAGCTTCTCGAAGTCGCCGCCGCGGCGGTGGAACTCGCCCAGGACGTCGGCGAACTCGCGCAAGAAGGCGCCGAGGTCCCCGATGAAGTCGCCGCCGCCGATGGTCGAGAGGGTCTTGCCGAGCACCGAGCCGCCGAGGCCGAGGATCTTGGCCCCGACCCGACCGGTGCCGGCGAGGAGGCGCGCGCCGGGGTTGTCGATCAGCTCGCGGACCTGCTTGGGCGCGTCGAGGAAGTCGATCGCGTTGGCGGTCGGCGGGGTGTCGAGCACGATCAGGTCGTGCTCGTTGGCGTCGTGGAGCATCTGCACGCGGGCCATCGCGGCGAACTCGAGCGCGCCCGAGAGCCGCTGCGCGGTCGCTCGATAGATCCGACTCGCGAGGATCTTGTCGGCGCTCGCGGGGTTGCTCGCGCAGTTGCGGACGATCGTGTCGAAGACCTTGGCGCCGTCGAGCACGAGCGCGTCGAGGTGGCCGCGCCCGCGCTTGACCGGGACCAGCTCGCCGCTTCGACCGGACTCGAGCCCGAGCGCCTGCGCGAGTCGGCGCGAAGGATCGATGGTCACGACCGCGACCTTGCGGCCCTGGGCGGCGGCGTGGAGGCCGAGCGCGGCCGCGCTGGTGGTCTTGCCGACGCCACCGGGGCCCACGCACAAGACCAGCTTGCGCCCGGCGAAGGGCATGGACGGACTATCGGGCATGCCATAACCTCCTGGCTCGATGGCGGCCGAGACCACGGGCTACCGAATCCGCGTCGGTGCGCGCGAGCATCAGGTCGAAGTCGTCGGCGGTGGCGAGGGCGAGCCGCTGCGCGTGCGCGTCGACGGTCACGAGTTCGAGGTCGCGACGGCCGGGGTCCACACCTCGCGCGTGGCGGCGACCTCGGGCGAGGACCATCGCCAGCACGAGATCGCGCTGGCCGGTCCGAACGGCCGCGCCCGCGAGGCCTCGCTCGGCGGCGTCCGGGTCAAGCTCGAGGTCCAGACCGAGCGCGAGGCTCGGCTCGCGGCGGCGCTCGGCAAGTCGGCCAACGCTCACGCCAGCGGCGAGCTGCTCGCCCCGATGCCGGGTCGCGTGGTCAAGGTCGCGGTCGCCGTCGGCGACACGGTCGAGCGCGGCGGGCCGGTCATGATCGTCGAGGCCATGAAGATGGAGAACGAGCTGCAGGCGCCGGTCGCCGGGGTCGTGCGCAGCATCGCCGTCCAGGCTGGCGACACGGTCGACGCCAACCAGGTGCTCTGCGTGATCGAGCCGCTGCCTGCGGCCTGAACCAGCTGGGGTTCGCTCAGCCACTCGCGTCGCTCCCGGTCCTCAGCGCGGCGAGAAGCTCGCGCACGTGCTTGGGTTCGTCGACGCCCCAGGGCCACCAAGGGACCGTCAGCAGATCATCGCGCGCTCGATCCAGCGCGCTGAGCCAGTCGAGCACGACCTTGGCTTGATCGTCGCCGCGCTGCCCGACCCGCGCGACCGCGGCCAACGTCCGCGCGATCGCTCCGCCCGGGTCGAGCTCGGGCGCCGGGGGCTCGAGCTCGACGAACTCGCGCGGCCAGAGCTTGTTGACGACCAGCGCGCCGATGCTCAAGCCGATCTCGTCGCGCAGCGCGTCGGCCAGCTCGGACAACTCGGTCAGCGGCCAGGGCTCGGGCAAGCCGACCAGCACCGCCTGGCTGATCGTCGGATCGCGCAGCGCCGCGCTCATCGCCGCGGCCTCGCGCGTCATCGGCCCCTCGGCGACCGTCTCGAGGATCGCATCGGGCACGCCGAGCACCATCCGCAGGTGGCCCGAAGCCGGACCGTCGAAGATGACGACGTCGTGGCTGCGGGCGCGGACGGCCTCGTGCCAGACCTTGCCGAGCACCGCGAAGTCGTCGAAGCCAGGGATCGCCCGCAGCAGCCGCCGTACGACCTTGTTGCCGAACACCGCGTGCGAGAGCCGTTGGCTGTGGGTGACCAGCGTGCCGTACTCCTCGGCGCAGGTGGCCGGGACCAAGCGCTGGGCCAAGAGCCCTGGCGCGAACTCGACCGGCACGTCGCCGAGCTTCTCGCCGCCGAGCATCCAGGCCAAGCGATCGTCATGGCCGGTGGTCGCGATCAAGACCCGACGACCCGCAGCGGCGAGCGCCGAGCCGAGCAAGACCGCGACGGTCGTCCGACCGACCCCGCCCTTGCCGCTGACGATCAGCAAGCGCCGGGCGCCGAGCTGCTCGAAGAGCTCGGCGGGCGGTCGGCGTGGCAGGTCCAGCACGGGCGGCAAGGTGGCACAGGCTGGGAACGCGAACCAGCTTGCGGCGCGGGTCGAGGCGGCTCACCCTCCCCGGCGGGGCTTGACCCACGAGACGGGCTCGTCCGATCGTGGTACTTCACGTCGCGCGAAGCGCTCTAGGCGCTCAGGAGTCACTGTGCCGGTCGAGATCAAGAGCAAGGAAGAAATCACCAAGATGCGCGCCACCTGCAAGCTGGCGGCCTCGGTGCTGGACTTCATCCGTCCCCACGTGCAGCCCGGCGTGTCCACCAACGCGCTCGACAAGCTCTGCCACGACTACATCCTCGAGCTCGGCGCCTATCCGGCGCCGCTCAACTACAAGGGCTTCCCCAAGTCGATCTGCACCTCGGTCAACGAGGTGATCTGTCACGGGATCCCGAGCGACGACAAGATCCTGCGCGAGGGCGACATCATCAACATCGACATCACGACGATCCTCGACGGCTACTTCGGCGACACCTCCGAGATGTTCGCGGTCGGCCAGATCAGCAAAGAAGCCCAGCAGCTGATCGACATCACCCGGCAGTCGATGTGGCTGGGCATCCTCGAGGTCGCGCCCAACAAGCGGATCGGCGACATCGGGGCCGCGATCGTCGACTTCGCCAGCGGCCAGCACCGCATGGGCGTGGTCGAGGCCTTCTGCGGGCACGGCATCGGCCGCGAGTTCCACATGGCCCCGCAGATCCCCCACGTCGGCAAGCGCGGCAACGGCATGCGCGTGCGTCCGGGCATGACCTTCACGATCGAGCCGATGATCAACCAGGGCACGCCGCACTGCACGATCCTCGACGACAACTGGACCGCGATCACCCGCGACGGCAAGCTCAGCGCCCAGGTCGAGCACACGATCCTCGTCACCGACGATGGCTACGAGGTCCTGACCCTGCGCGAGAGCGCCTGGCGGCCCTCCGACGCGCGGGTCTAGCAACGACTCGGGCGTCGACCATTCGAACCGAAGAAGGCCCGCACGTGCGGGCCTTCTTCGTTGGTTCGAGCTCGTTGGTTCGAGAGCTCAGGCGGCTTCGCGGACCGGCTCGTCGAGGGCCTGGGCGTCGCGGTGCTTGCTCGGCCGCCAAGTCCCGGCGATGACCTCGGCCGGCGGCTCGCGCAGATCCCAGACCAACCCGACCCAGCTGAGCATCTTCAAGATGTAGTAGGTCATGTCGATCTGCCACCAGTGGAAGCCCTGGCGGGTGCTGGCCTGGTAGTAGTGGTGGTTGTTGTGCCAGCCCTCGCCCATGGTGATCAGGGCGAAGAACATGCTGTTCTTGCTCGCGTCGGTGGTCGGGTAGACCCGCTTGCCGACGATGTGGGTGAACGAGTTGATGGTGAAGGTCCCGTGCCAGAGCAGCACGGTGCTGAGCGAGAAGCCGATCAGCAGGCCCGACCAGCCCAACGCCAGCCACACGCCGAAGCCGAGCAGCGTGGGCGGGATCCACCAGAACTTGTTGAGAAAGACCAGCTCCGGATACTTGGCGAAGTCCTTGATCTTCGCGTAGTCGGTCGCGTCGGTGTTGTCGAACATCCAGCCGACGTGCGAGTAGAAGAACCCGCGCTGGACCGGCGAGTGAACGTCCTGCGGCTGGTCCGAGTACTTGTGGTGATGCCGATGATGCGCGGCCCACCACAGCGCGCCCTTTTGCGAGCTGGTCTGGGCCAAGAACGCGAGCACGAACTGAAACCAGCGCGAGGTCTTGTAGCTGCGGTGGGCGAAGTAGCGGTGGTAGACGCCGGTCACCGCGAACATGCGGATGAAGTAGAGCGCGCCGCAGACGACCCAGTCGATCGGTCGAACCTCGATGCCCGGCAGCAAGGCGAGCAGAGGGACGAGATGCAGCAAGAAGAAGGGGATGCCTTCGAGGACCTGTCGACGCAAGCTCTTGGGCTCGCGGACTTCCGCCTCGGGAACGAGAAGCATGGCAGCCATGGATGCTGCCAAGGTGCCACCGAAGCCCGCAGAACGCCGTCTAGGCGAGGTCTTTGAACGCCCTTCCATTGTCATGGTTCGGTCTCGGATCGCGTGCACTCGCATGCACGCCGGCCCAGCTCACGGATCCGGGACGAACTTGTAGCCCGCGCCGCGGACCGCGAGGAAGTAGCGCGGCTCCTTGGGATCGGGCTCGAAGTGCTTGCGCAGGCGCAAGATGAAATTGTCGACCATCCGCGAGTTGGGATAGTCGTCGAGCTTCCAGACCCGCTCTTGCAGCTCTTGCCGGTTGAGGACCACGTTGGGGTGCTCGGCGAAGTAGCGGAGCAGGTCGTATTCGAGCGCGGTCAGCTTGACCTCCTCGCCCGCGTGGGTGGTCACGCGGGTGCGAAAGTCGATCTCGAATTCGCCGATGCG
>JAMHUH010000840.1:0-2341 GCA_035904925.1 Nannocystaceae bacterium | reverse complement strand
GAATCCCATCGCGAGCCCAGCGTAGAGTTCCAACTCCCCGGCCCCTCACCCTGGACGCACGCCCAAGCCTGGGCGCAGCTCGCGGTCGACCGCCCCGAAAACACCCCGCTCCCGCCCTACACCGAATCCCTCACCCCCGAACCCAACACCGATCATTTGAGCTACGCGCTCGGCGTCGCCCTCGGCCGCTTCGGCGCTCCTTCTGCGCCCGGCATCCTCGATCCGACGACAGCCGACCTCGCCCACGCGCTGCCGGACGGCATCCTCTTCCTCGACGGCGAGAGCGAGCAGGACGACCTCGGCCACGCCGCCTGCGAGCTCCTGCGCACGACCTGGGACACGCACCGTCCGAGCGAGACCAAGCGCAGCAGCCTGCGCGAGTACCTGCGCCTGGACTTCTTCTCCGAGGTCCATCGCAGCATGTACGAGAATCGGCCGATCCACTGGCCGCTCTCGTCGAGCAAGCGGACCTTCGTCGCGTGGATCAACATCCATCGCTGGCACGCGGGCACGCTCCGCAACCTGCTCGCCAACCATTTGAACCCGGCCAAGCAGGGCCTCGAGGGCCAGGCCGCCGACGCTCGAAAGCTGCGCGACTCGGGCGACGCCAAGCAGATCCGGGCGGCCGAAAAGCGGATCGCGGCGCTCGACAAGGCGCTGGCCGAGCTGGTCGAGTTCATCGAGGAGGTCAGCCAATGCGCCGAGCAGGGGCCGCCGGCCGTCGACGCGAAGGCGGCGAAAGAGTCCAAGCGCGAGCGCGATGCGGCCTATGACCCGGACCTCGACGACGGCGTGATGGTCAATTCTTCGGCGTTGTGGCCCTTGCTGGCGCCGCAATGGAAAGACCCCAAGAAATGGTGGAAAGAGCTGGCCGAGGCCAAGGGTCGCAAGGATTACGATTGGTCGCACCTCGCGGCCAAGTATTTCCCCGAGCGCGTCGACGCCAAATGCCAGGAAGACCCTTCGCTCGGGGTCGCGCACGGTTGCTTTTGGAAGTACCACCCGGCGCGGGCCTACGCTTGGGAGCTGCGCCTGCAAGACGAGATCGGGCCGGAGTTCACGATCGACGAGGCCGACTCGGACGAGGCCCGGGCCCGCTTCTTGGCCGAGCAGCCCAACGAGGCCAAGGAGCTGAGCGACAAGGAGTTCAAGCGGCGCGACGCGAAACGGGCCAAGCAGCAGCGCGCGGCCGAGGGCTCGCTCTTCGATCCCGAGGATGGGGATGACGCGGGCGACGGGGGGGACGATGAGGGTGACGATGCGGAGGACGACGAATAGCCGGGCCCTGGTCCAAAGGCCAAGCGACAGCGGCGGCTCGTGGATCACGGGAGCCGAGCGGTTGCGCGAACGGGTTGCGAACCTGCCCAGGCTCGGGTACCCCGGAGCCATGAGGGCCAGGCTCCTACTCTCCGCGCTCCTGCTCTCCACAGCAGTGACGGCCTCGCAGTCGGCTTGTGCGATCTTCTACGAGTGCATCTACGTCACGCTCTCTGGCTACCAGGTGTGCGCCAACCTCGAGCCGGTGATCAGCACCGACCTGGCCAGCGGTGAAGCGGTCGAGATCGTCGACGCGAACGGCTTCCCGCCCTCCGGGTGCACGTGCATGCATCCCGGCACCGCGGAGATCTGGGACGCGTCTCCGCTCGATCCACAACTGGATCCGCTCTACGACCAGATGCAAGAAGACGCCCGAGTCGCGTGCGAGGCGTTGGCGATCGAGGTGGGGGCCGACCCGACGCCCTGCGACGCCGCCTTGCTCGACGAGCCGACCGCGCAAAAGGGCCCTGAAAAGAGCGCCTCTTGTCCCTTCGCCGATGGATCGATCGACGACAACCCGAACTGCCCGCCGGGTGGCGAGGATGAAGTAGTCTTCGAGACCGGCGAAGCCACCGACACGGCTACCGACACCGACGAGGGCGGGGTCATCATCATCCCCGACTTGCCCAAGCAGCCATGAGCCACGAGCCATGAGCCCCATGAGCCACGAGCCATGACCCTCCACAAACGCAACTTCGCACTCCTCTTGCTCGTGATCCCCTTTGTGTCGTGCCAGGAACGGCTCGCCGACGGCGAGCCCCTCGATGGCCTGAAGGTGTGCACCTTCGTCAACGCGGCCAAAGTGTATGACGAGCAGGGCGAGCCCGTGGGCATTGTGCTCGGTCCCCGGGGAGAGAACTCCCCGGTCTGTCTGTGCCTGACCCTCGAGCAGAAATTGTCGGGCGACTACGATGACTACTACAACGACCGCGCCCTGGAGGTGTGCCTCGAAGACGCGACGAGGATGGGCTACCCCGAGGCCAACGACTGCGCGTACTGGCACGCGCAAGGCCATTGGATCGAC